>CAZMVY010000181.1:0-10458 GCA_964569765.1 uncultured Planctomycetales bacterium | reverse complement strand
TGATCGACAATGCCGGGTGCGACGTCTGGGTCATGCAGCAGAGTACGCGGAACCTCGATCTGTGCGACGTGATGAACGATCGCCGTTACTACCAGGCCGCCGCCGTGCCGGGCGTGGCCTGGGCCGAGCGTCTCATCGTGCAGTTCACGATGTGGAAGCTGCCGGACGGCCGGCGGGAGAATATCTCCATCGTCGGGCTGTCACCGCACTCCCGACTGAACCTTCCGTGGGGAATGGCTGCCGGGCGACGCGAGGCCATCTGGCAGACGGACGGCGTGATCATCGACGAACGAGAACGTGTTCGCTTCGGGGCGGCGAGCCGGCCGCTTCGCCTCGGCGACCGGACAGAGATCTACGGGCATCGGGCGCAGGTGGTCGGCTTCAGCCACGGCGTGGGCAGCTTCACCACGTCGCCGTACGTCTTCACCGACTACAAGCGTGCCCTGGATTACTCGGTCATGACGGACAAAGAGACGAAGTACATCGTTCTCAAGGCCAGGCCCGACGTCAGTCCGGAGGAGCTTCGCGACCGGGTTCGCCAGCGCATCAGCGGTGTGGAGGTCTTCACGACAAAGGAGTTCTCGTGGAAGACACGCTGGTACTGGATGTACGGTACTGGCATGGGGCTCGGGATCTTCTTCGGCGCTGCGCTGGGGGTCGCCGTGGGCGTCGCCATCGTGGGCCAGACGATGTACTCGGCCACGATGGAGCGATTGCGCGAGTACGGAACGCTCAAGGCCCTCGGGATGGACAACCGGACGCTCGGCGGCATCATCGTGCGCCAGGCGCTCGTCGCGGGGCTGCTGGGCTATGTGGTGGCCAGCGTGCTGAGCATCTACCTCGGCCGGCGGCTGCCGGACCTGAACGTGCCGGTGTACGTACCGTTCCGGCTGGTGGCCCTGATGTTTCTCGTTACCCTCGTGATCTGCGTCAGCGCGAGCATCACGAGCGTACTGCGGGTCTTCCGGCTGGAGCCCGCCATCGTTTTTCGGAGCTGAGCCGCGAGGGCGACGCACCCGTTTCAGGAACGTCTTTCATGGCAGGGCCGAACGACAACGGCGTGGCCGTCCGCGTGCGTGATCTCCACAAGAGCTATCGCGAGGGGGCGCAGGCGCTGGAAGTCCTGCACGGCGTAAACCTTGACGTGCGCCGCGGCGATCTGACGCTGCTGATGGGGCCCAGCGGCTCCGGGAAGACGACGCTGCTCACGATCATGGGCCTGCTGCTCAAGCCCACCGCGGGCCGCGTGGAACTGCTGGGCCGCGACGTAACCGATCTCGACGAGGCGGCGCTGCCGTCGCTTCGCCGCCGTCACGTCGGCTTCATCTTCCAGAACTTCAATCTCCTCAGTGCGCTGACGGCTCAGCAAAACGTCGAGGTAGTGCTGGGCATACAGGGCATCCGGGGGCGCGCGGCCAGACGTCAGGCAGCCGCGCTGCTCGATCGCGTGGGGATGGCGGATCGGCGCGACCATCTGCCGGCCGAACTCAGCGGCGGCGAGAAACAGCGGATCGGGGTGGCACGCGCCCTCGCCAGCCCGGCGGAACTGATTCTCGCGGATGAGCCCACCGGCAACCTCGACTCCGCTACGGCGGCGCAAGTTGTGGATATACTGCATCACTTGGCGCACCAGGAGAACCGGGCGGTGCTGGTGGTGACCCACGATCTCGGACTACAGCGATTCGCGGATCAGGTGGTTCGCATGAAGGACGGCGCGATCGCGGAGATGCAGGTAGCCGGTTGAGGGCCGGTGCATCCGGCGGCAGGACGAAGGGGCGCAAACGGCACCGCCGGGCCTGTGGCAGGAAACATCCGGGCAGGGTAGTATACGGCTTGCCCCCCGGTGCGGTGGGGGGCAGTGGCGCGGTCGATAGAGGCACCGTACAACGGTAGAGCAGGTTGATGAGCGAATGGTTCGCAAGGGGACTGGTCGTTGCCGTGGCCTTGCTCGGTCTGGGCTGGCTGGGCTACACGCAATGGCCTACTACCCGCCAGACAATTGGACAGACGCAGTCCGATGTCGGCTCGCTCGACTGGCCGAGCGATGACCCGGATGTGTTGTTCAGCGCGCCGGGCGTGACGGAACCGGCCTCGCGGACGATCCAGGTCTTCAGCGAAATACCGGGGACGATCGGAAAGATCCACGTACAGCCCGGCGATCGCATCAAGGCCGGGCAGGTTCTCTTCGAGCTGGTTAACGACACGCAAGTGGCGGAGGTTCGGCGCTGCGAGGCGCAGGTCGCCCGCGCCCGCGCTGATCTGGAGAGGCTCGAGAGCTGGGAGCGTCAGGAAGACCGCGAGATTGCAAAGTCGCAGTTCGACGAGGCTCAGGCCGTCCTCGAGCGGGCGGAGTACGAGCAGAAGCGGATCGAGAAGCTGGTGGGCCAGGCGGCTGCTTCCGACCGCGAGACTCACGACATACGCAACGAAGCGATGGTGGCGCGCGCCCGCATGAATGCGGCCAAGGCCCGCTATGAGCGTTCCGTGGCGGGTCCGACGGCGGAGGAGTTGCGGGTGGCGCGGGCCGCCGTGGCGGAGGCCGAGTCTCATTTGCAGGTCGTCCGCACGCAGTTGGAGAAGACTCGGATCCGCAGTCCGATCGATGGCGTGGTCATCTATCGTTTCCGCGAGCCGGGCGAGTCCGTCTTTCCCAACGTCCCGGCCCCCGTGCTTTCGATCGGCAACCGGGACGTTCTGCACATTCGCGCGGACGTGGACGAGGCCGACCTCTCCCGCGTCAAACCGGGGCAGCGGGTGTTCGCGATGTGCGACGCCTTCGGTACGCGAAGGTTCCCGGGGACGGTGATCCAGATTGCACAGACGCTCGGCCGCAAGAACTTCCGGACGGATCGTCCTACCGAGAAGGCGGACACGAAGATCCTCGAGGTCGTCATTGCCCTCGACGACGGGCGTGATCTTCCGGTCGAGCTCCAGATGTCGGTGTGGTTCCTGCGGGATCGGACGGCGACGCGGCCGACGAAGTGACCCGGGCACAGGCCCATCAGGGGCCTGACGCGGCCCGCACAGCGCGCGGGCGTTTGGATACGCTCCGAAACGGCGCGATGACAACGCGCGCCGCCCGCCGGGTTGTCGCCCCTGCCGATACCCCGTGCGTACCGATGTTGTGGGACGGGCGATGCGAGCCGTGCCGGCGATTGCCCGGTCAGGCCGCCGGAACGCCGAAAATGCCGAGGATGGCTGCGAACAACGCCGCAATGACCGCGAAGAGCGACGAGATCAGACACGTCGGACACATAACCACATCTCCTTGAGCTTCCTGCCGTCTGTTCCAGACAGCCTTCGCCGTTTCAGCCCGGTAACGAACGGGCGGGAATCCTACGAAGCCTCGCGCCGCGTGTCAATCGCGAAACGGCAATTCCGGGGCTGGCGGCGCAGGCGAGGGACTCGCAAAGGAAAATCGTTTGGGTATCATACGATCCCCGGAAGAAACGGTGGTGCCGGCCCCCTGCCCCGGCGCGCAGCGCCGGCCGGCCCGTTGGCGAAGAACCGTGCCGCTCGAGTCCGGCGCGGCGAATGGGCGGACGGAGGGGATCCCGCGTGTGATGGCGAAGACGATAAGGAGAACAGCCGTGAAGCACGTTGGTTTTGTGGCGCGCGGGGAAGCGCGTGCGGTGGGTTCATTGCGCGGTCGAAATCCCTCGATACGGCGTGGAGGAGAATGGGTCCCGGGCCTCGACCGGCGACGGTCAGCAGCGCTGGCGGCGATATGGCTGCTCGCCGTGCTGGGGGGCTGCATGGTGGGGCCGAACTATCGGACCCCGGAGACTCCGGCCCCCGCGGGATGGGCCACCTTGCAGCCCGGCGCCACCAGCACGCAGCCCGCCACGACCCGGCCTGCTTCGACCCGGCCGAGCGTGGCCACGTCGCGGCCCGTCGATCTGACTACATGGTGGCGCGGCTTGAGAGACCCGGTGCTGGATTCGCTGATGATGCGGGCGGTGGAGTCGAACCTCGATCTGCGCGTGGCCGAGTGGCGTGTCCGCGAGGCGAGGGCGCAGCGGGGTGTCATCTTCGGCAACCTCTGGCCGCAGGTCGGCGTCAGCGGTGGCTACAAGTACAGCGGGAGCAGCCGGAACGCAGGACCGAAGACGGGCAGCACCTCTGCCGGTCCGGGGCGGCAACTGCTCAACAGCGCCGTGACCGGTGCGCTGAACGGGATCGGGTCAGCGCTGGACGGCCAGCAGGCCGTCGCCGCATCCGGTCTCGGTCCACAGCTTGTAACGAACACGCTGGGCAAGGCCGTCTCGTCCAAACTGCTGCAACCCGGTGGGGCTTCCGTGTCCCGCCAGATGAATCTCTTTCAAGCCGGCTTCGATGCGAGCTGGGAGATCGACCTGTTCGGCGGTCTGCGGCGTGCCGTGGAGGCGGCCGACGATACGATCGCGGCCACCGAGGATCTTCGGCGCGACGCTCTCGTCACGCTGCTTTCGGAGGTTGCCTACAATTACGTTCAGCTCCGCACGGCACAGCGACGGCTGGAGATTGCCAACGAGAATATCCGGGCACAAGCCGACACCCTGGAGCTTACCCGCTCACGGTTCAAGGCCGGCCTCACGAGCGAGCTGGATGTGGCCCAGGCCCAGGCGCAGCTCGCCACAACACAGTCGCAGGTGCCGCTTCTGGAAGCCGCGGTCCAGCAGGCAATGTACCAGTTGAGCGTGTTGCTCGCCGAGCCGCCCGGGGCGCTGGTGGCGGAGCTGACGAAACCGGGGCCGCTTCCTTCGGCCCCCGACGAAGTTCCGGTCGGCCTGCCCTCCGACCTCCTGCGTCGCCGGCCGGATATCCGCGCGGCGGAACGCCAGCTGGCGGCCGCGACGGCGCAGATCGGCGTCGCGACGGCCGACCTCTTTCCGAAGTTCTTCCTGACCGGCGGCTTCGGTCCGAGCACGCGGGACATCCGGCATTTCCTGGATCAGCAGAGTCTCACGTGGTCCGTCGGCCCGAACATGCAGTGGGCGATCTTCGAGGGTGGCAAGATCGTTTCCAACATCCAGTTGCAGGGCGCGCTTGCGCAAGAAGCCCTCATCGTCTACCAGCAGACGGTGCTGCGGGCGCTCCAGGACGTCGAGAACGCCCTGGTCGCCTTTACCAATGAGCAGGTGCGCTACGAATCGCTGGCCGAGGCGGTGGCAGCGAACCAGCGATCGTTCGATCTGAGCTACGAGCTGTACGGCCGGGGCCTGACGGCGTTCCTGAACGTGCTCACCTCGGAAAACGCCTTGTATGCCTCGCAGGATGCGCTGATCCAGAGTCAGAGCGCGGTACTCACGAACATGATCGCGCTGTACAAGGCGCTCGGGGGTGGGTGGAACGCCGACGAGGACTGGGAAACCCGGCTCCCCGAGCTCCGCGCCGGATGGCCGGAGGTGAATGTGCAGCTCGCGCCGCCTGATGCGGGCCGACCGTCTGCGGGCCCCTGAGGCCCGGGCGCTGCGTCACGCACCGGCGGTGGTGACCATTCCGGCGGTAATCGCGAAGCGCATGGCCTGTTCGACACTCATGTCGATCTTCCGGACGGCGGATCGCGGCACCATGATGGTAAACCCGCCCATCTGGTAACTCATCGGCAGGAACACGGCGACGGGCTCCTGGTCCTCGACGCCGAGGGGAGTGTCCGTCAGGTCCTCGCGGGTGACGAAGCCGATCAGGCGCATCCGCGTGTCGCCGAGCTGAACGGTCACGGGCGTCATCCGGGGCCGCTCGTCCGCGAAGAAGTCCATCAGATCGCGCAGGGCGCAGTAGAGCGTCTTGATCAGGGGAATGCGGCCGAGAATCCGCTCGCTCAGCGCTACGAGGGAACGGAACAGGTAGGCCTTCATCAGGACGCCCACGAGCAAGACGACCCCGATGCCCGCCGCCACGCCGAAACCGGGTCGGTAGTACCGTTTCGGGATCGCCCGTTCGAGGACGGGACCGAGAATGGACTCCGCCGTCGTGCCGAGCCAGTAGAGGACGTAAACTGTCACCGCGATCGGGAGGATCGTGGCAAGGCCCGTAAGAAAGAGCTTCGTGATTGACTTCATGCGCATATTCCTTTCAACGAATGACTGCCGTGAACGGGTGTCCTGCGCCGAGCGGAACGGAACCGCCGCAGGTCGCTGCAATGCCTCGTTGCCGCGCGAGGATCCTGCGGAGACGCGCCCCCGGCCACGCGGGTTCGGTCGCCGGCGACGGACCGGATCGCTTCGGCGCCGGTTCCGCGCGACTACCGGCGGAGGATCGCGTTGGCCAGCAGGCCGAACGCCAATCCGGATCCGATCAGTCCCGACGAGTCAGGCCTCGCCAGGGCCAGGACGATACCGGCCACGCCCGTGATGACGCACCCAAGACAGGCAACGCTTGTCACCTTGGACGCGACGATGACGGATTGGTTCGGTGTCTGCGACTCGTTTGCCATGATGACGCTCCACATCCGCGAAACAGGTTCTCCGGGGATCCGCCGGCACGGCAGGGCGGCGGCCCGCTACGCGTGCAAGGTAACGGCGGAACGGAGCGCGGGCAACACGCAACCGCCGGCGAAGCGTTCGTCGAGGCTGCGCTCAGGTCAATCCTGTCGGCGACCTTGTTGAGGTGGAACGAGCATGCGTGCCCGGCTGGCGTCGCGGCCGCGGCCCCGCTATGTTGACATGCCGTCTTCTCTCAAACCTGGAGGCTCGTATGCGAACGTCCGCTCCATTGATGTCCTTCAACGTGTTCACAATCCTCCTGCCGGGTCTGCTTCTGTGCGGTTTGCCGTCCTGCGCGAGCGGAGTGCGGCGAGAGGCCGTGCCCGGCTTTCGTGCGAAGCCGGCCGACTCGGCGGTGGTCAAGGCCCTCTTCGCGAACCCGCCGCGCGAGTATGCCTCCGCGCCGCTGTGGGTGTGGAACGACATGCTCACCGACGATGATGTCGTCGGCACGCTTCGTGACCTGGCCGCACAAGGCGTGAAACAGGCGTTCGTCCATCCGCGGCCGGGGCTGATGACGCCGTACCTTTCTGACGAGTGGTTCCGCCTCTGGCAGGTTGCGCTGAAGGAGGCCGAGCGGCTCGACATGAACCTCTGGATCTACGATGAGAACTCGTACCCCTCGGGTTTCGCCGGCGGCTGGGTGCCGCAGGAGATGCCGGAGGCCCGCGGCCGCGGTCTGGCGGTGCGAGAGGAGAAGAAGACGCCCAGGCTCACGGAGGAAGTCGTCGCGGTCTTCCATCTCAAGGACAACGGGTACGAAAACGTGACCGACTCGCTTCGTGCGGGTGGGAAGCTCCCCGAGGCGACGTACCTGACCTACCATGTCGTTCGAGCCGGCGACTCGCCGTGGACGGCCGGCCGGTGTTACGTCGATCTCCTGTACCCCGGTGTCACCGGGAAGTTCCTGGCTGTCACGCTGGAGCCGTATCACAGACACATCGGTGACCAGTTCGGCAAGCGGGTGCCGGGGAGCTTCACGGACGAGCCGCACATCCATCCCGCGGGCGGCCTGCCCTGGACGGATGATCTGCCGCAGGTCTTCGAAAGGCGGTGGGGCTACAGCCTGCTCGACAACCTCCCGAGCCTCAGCCGGCCGATCGGCGACTGGAAACGCATCCGGCACAACTACCTTCAGGTGCTCAACGAGATGTTTGTCGAGCGGTGGGCCAGGCCATATCACGATTACTGCGAGAAGCACAACCTGGAGTTCACCGGCCACTACTGGGAACACGAGTGGCCGCAGTGCTTCCGTACGCCCGACTGCATGGCCATGTATGCCTGGCATCAGCGCCCGGCGATCGACATCCTGATGAACCGCTACGACGAGGGCGTTCACGCGCAGTTCGGCAATGTCCGTTCGTGCAAGGAGCTTTCGAGCGTCGCGAACCAGCTCGGGCGCAAGCGGACGCTCTGCGAGGCCTACGGAGCCGGCGGGTGGGATCTGCGATTCGAGGATATGAAGCGGATCGGCGACTGGCTCTACGCGCTCGGCATCAATACGCTCGACGAGCATCTCTCCTACATCAGCATGCGGGGCGCCCGCAAGCATGACCACCCGCAGAGTTTCTCGTATCAGGAGCCGTGGTGGGAGGCGTACCACGTTTGCGCGAACTACTTCGCGCGGCTTTCGGCGGCGCTCTCGGCTGGCGAGGAGATCAACCCCGTCCTCGTGCTTGAGCCGACGACGACGGCGTGGATGTACAACAATGAGGCCATGAGCGATCCGCAACTGGGCAGGATCGGCGAGGCGTTTCAGAAGCTCGTGACCGATCTGTCGAAGGCGCAGGTCGAATACGATATCGGTAGCGAAGACCTCCTGGCGCGGCACGGGTCGGTCGACGACAGGATGCTGACGATCGGCCAACGCCGATACGGCATCGTGGTTCTGCCGCCGCTCACGGAGAATCTCAACGCCGGGACGATGAATCTGCTTGAGGCGTACGTGCGGGCCGGCGGCGACGTCTTCTGCTGTGGCGAGCCGCCGGTGCTGGTCGACGGCCGGCCGTCGGATCGCGGGGCGGCCCTTGTCCGCAGCGGCAACTGGCACCGGATCGACGCGGCGACCATCCCGCGGGTGCTGTGGAATATGACGTGCCGCGAATTCAATGTGACGCGGGCGCCCGACGACAGGGGCATCCTTTTCCATCATCGCCGGCGGCTCGCCGACGGGCAGTTGCTCTTCCTGGTCAATACGAGCATGGAGTGCTCGGCGAGCGGCGCGGTCGAAGCCCTCGGCGGCAGCGTGGAGCAGTGGGATCCGAATACGGGTGGGGTTTCGGCGTATCCCTTCGAGCATCCGCGCGAAGGCCTGATCCGCACGACGTTTGAGCTTCCGCCGTCGGGAAGTCTGCTGCTGTTCCTGTCGAACGAGAGACGTTCGCCGGTGGCGAAAGCCGCGGGGAAGCCGACCATCATCCAGCCTGTCGGCGAGCTTGCGGTCCGGCGGGCTGCGCCGAACGTGCTCACCCTGGACTACATGGACGTCACGGCCGGCGGCGAGACGATGGCCAACGCCTACTTCTATGCCGCGAATCAGTTCGCCTTCAAGAAGAACGGGATGGAACGCAACCCATGGGACAGCGCCGTTCAGTACAAGGACGAGATCATCACGAAGAAGTTCCCGGCGGACAGCCGCGTCGAGGCGACGTACCGATTCCGGATCGAGCAGACGGTGCCCGCGAACCTCGCGATCGTGATCGAACGCCCGGATCTCTACGCGATCACATGCAACGGCAGGCCGGTGTCCGCCAGGAAAGGCGACTGGTGGCTTGACAAGTCGTTCGGCGGGATCGACATCGCCTCGGCGGCGCAGGTCGGCGAAAACCTCGTTACGATCAAGGCCTCGCCGTTCACGATCTACCATGAGTTGGAGCCGGCGTACGTTCTCGGAGACTTTTCGCTCAAGCCCACCGATCGCGGCTTCGTCATCGTGCCGGACCGCGGGTTGAAGCTCGGCAAATGGAACGAGCAAGGGTTTCCGTTCTACGCCCAGGGCGCGACGTACGCGGAGAAGTTCGACCTCGAGGCCGCATCGGTCCTCTATAAGGACAAGAAGGGCGAGGAGCGCGAGAAACGCATGGGGATCGGGCGATACAACGTCTCGCTTCCGGCGTGGCTCGGGAGCGTGGCCAAGGTCGTCGTGAACGGCAAACCGGCCGGCTACATCACATGCCCGCCGTGGGAGTGCGACGTGACCGACCAGCTCAAGGTCGGCGAGAACACGATCGAGGTGACGGTCATCGGGACGCTGAAGAACACGCTCGGCCCGCACCACGGCAAGCCCGCGCTCGGCGCCGCATGGCCTGCGGCGTTCCACGTGGGCCCAAACCCCGGCCCGCCGCCGGGCGCGGATTACTCGGTCGTCGGCTACGGCCTCTTCGAGCCGTTCGTGCTGAAGTGCTCGGCTCCCCGGTAGTGCCGCTTTCGGATCGAGAGTCTCCTGCGTTTCCGGCCTTGCGGGAGAAAACGGGAAAGGTTCGTTTTCCTGCGGTGATTATCTCCTGTCGCTCGCCCTTTCCTTTCGTGGTCGGCCTCGGGGCCGGACCGTGTTCTCCTGGCCCAATCGCCGCATCGTACGCTCTGCCCACGCCGGCTCGCCGAAGGGCCGGCCCCGCGATACGGACAGTCACGTGATCCCATGAAAGGCTATCTCCGGTGCCGGACATCGTAACGTCAGATAGCCTTTCATGGGATTACGGCTCCTTGATCAATTCCTGCCGGACCGCTGGAAGGCGGCGCACCTGCTGGACGGCACGCCGGTCGCCTGTTCGGCCCATTGAAACAGCCAAGCCAGGTAGCCAGGTAGGGCACGCTATTGCGTGCCGATTCGGCTCCGTCAACCTCACACCCAGCGCCGGCGGCTGGCCCTCATCAAGCCAAGTAGGGCACGCTATTGCGTGCCGATTCGGCTCAAAGATCTCCGCCACGTGCGAAAGCCAGGTAGGGCACGCTATTGCGTGCCGATTCGGCTCCGTCAACCTCACACCCA
>CAZMVY010000180.1:9086-10546 GCA_964569765.1 uncultured Planctomycetales bacterium | reverse complement strand
CGCAACTGTCGTCGGGGCGGGGCGGCGGCGCAGCAGCGCGGAGCCGAGAACCAGAAGGAGTGCGATCGCGTAGACGGCGTTTCCGATCACGACCGCCCAGGCGGCGCCGGGGCCGCGGAACGAGGGGATCAGAGCCAGCGCGGGAATCAACTGCCCGGCCATTGCGGTGCCGTTGATGATCGGGTTGACCTGCACCGGCGCGAATTTGATGACGAACGGGCGCACCAGGAACATCAGGACGCCGAACGGCATCGCCCACACGAGAATGTCGAGCAGCCGGGCTGCGCTGGGGCCGAACCCCGGGAAGACGATCCTCAGCAGGAGCGGCCCTGCTACCTTCAGGACGATCGGCAGCCCGACGACGGCTGCGACCGTGACGAGCACGCAGTTTACCTTTGCCGCGCGGGAGAGCGACGCCGTCGAGGTGTAACGGGCCAGCATGTTCAGGAGCAACACGCTTCCCGACGAGACGGGTGCCAGCAACAGGTACATGACGGTCGTGGCGCCGTAAAGGTCGGAGACGTCCGCGAAGGAGTAGCGGCTCAGGATGAGCCGGTTGAGATACTGGCCGGAAAACAGGAGGATGCTGGCCAGCGTGATGTGGAACCAGACGGCCTTCAGGACGCGCGCCATATCGCGGTCGTAGGATTCGCGGAACCACTCCCGCCGGTGACGGCGAAGCATCGCGTACGCGACGAGGTTTCCCGCGGCGTAGCCGCAGGCCAGCCCCACGGCCCCGCCGAGCAGGCGACTGGATGCCCCCTCCATGCCCGCGACCCGCGGATGGCCCCATGCGGAGGTGACGGCGATGCCGACCAAAGTGCCCGTGATTCCCAGCGCCGACGCGCATGCGGCCTGAATGCCGCACCAGGCCGTGCTCTCGCGAAAGTGACGCCGGACGCGCAGCTCCGTCAACGTCAGCGAGAGCTGGTTCTCGCCGTACAATGACAGCAGCAGCGGCGCCAGACACGCCAGCAGTGCCCCCGAGCGCAGGCGAAGGACAGCCGCCGCCGCCACGGCGGCGAGGGCCAGCGCAACCAGGACGCACATTGCCCGGTGGCACATGCGGATCGCGGTAAAACAGAACTGGCCGCGCCGCTCGTCCGGGTATTCGGCCATGTGCCGGACCATCGCCGTGGCCAGGCCGATCGACGGCGTCGTGCCGAGCATCGCCGCGGCGCTGAGCGCGGTGACAAACAGGCCGAACGGTTCTTTGCCGATCAGATAGGCGCCGATCGGAAACAGGAACAGCCGCGTGGCGCCGATGGTAAGGGCCTGCTCGGCGGCGGCCCAGAACATGTATCCGCTGTAACGCCGGATCGTCGCGATCTGCATTCTACGTCCGTCCGGGCGGCGCGTGTTCCGGAGGGGAGGCAATGCCGGCCGCATCGCCGACGCGCACGCCTTGTGTGATTGCCGTGGAAGCTCGGAGAGACCGCACTCCAGACCTGGCGGCGGCC
>CAZMVY010000180.1:0-8986 GCA_964569765.1 uncultured Planctomycetales bacterium | reverse complement strand
GCACTCCAGACCTGGCGGCGGCCCGGCAGTCTCGGAGAGACCGCACTCCAGACCTGGCGGGGCAGTCTCGGAGAGACTGCACTCCAGACCTGGCGGCCGGCGGCTGACTGCTTGATCGTCGTCGCGTCAGTTGAACTCCCGGATGCATTGGGCGACGTATTGCTGCTGCTCACCGGTCAGCTCGGGGTAGATCGGCAGGGCCAGTACCTCCCTGGCGGCCGCCTCCGCAACAGGGCATTGGCCTTCGCGGCCGCCGAGATTCGCGAAGCATTCCTGAATGTGCAGCGGCAAGGGGTAGTAGATCTCCGTGCCGATCTGGCGCTCCTCCAGATGCTTTCGCAGGGCATCCCGCTTTTTGCTCCGGATGACGTACTGGTTGAAGATCATCTCGTTGTGCGGCCGGACGATGGGCCGCGTCACCGCGGCGCCGTCCAGGAGTTTGTCATACGTGGCCGCGTTGCGCCGGCGGGCCGCGCTCCAGTCGTTCAGGTGCTTGAGCTTCACCCGGAGAATAGCGGCCTGCAGGGCGTCGAGGCGGAAATTGCCGCCCACGATCTTGTGATAGTATTTCGGTTTCGACCCGTGCGTCCGCAGCAGGGCGCAGCGTTCGCCGAGCGCCGCGTCGTTCGTCGTAATCATCCCGCCGTCGCCGAAAGCGCCGAGGTTCTTGCTCGGGAAGAACGAGAAGCAGCCGATATGGCCGATGCTGCCGGCCGGGCGGCCGCGGTACTTCGCGCTGAGCGCCTGGGCGGCGTCTTCGATCACGTAGATGTTCCGGCCTTTAACCAGGTCCATGATCGGGTCCATCTCGGCGCACTGGCCGAACAGGTGGACCGGGATGATCGCCTTGGTCTTTGGCGTGATCAGGCTGCCGAGATTCGCCGGGTCGATGTTGTAGGTATCCGGCTCGATGTCCGCGAAGACCGGCCTGGCCCCGAGGCGGCTCACGCAGCCGGCCGTAGCGAAGAAGGTGAACGTGGGGACGATCACCTCGTCGCCGGGCCCGACGCCGCGGGCCATCAGGGCGCACAGGATGGCATCCGTTCCGCTGCTGACGCCGACGGCGTGCGAGCACTGCGTGAAGGCGGCCACTTCGCTCTCCAGCCCGGTCACCTCCGGGCCCATGATGAAGTGCTGCGACTCGAGCACGCGGTCGATCGCCACGCGGATGTCTTTTTCGATCGTCCGGAACTGCGCTTTGAGGTCCAACAGAGGGACTTTCATGGTTCCACCAGTACAATACGGTCCTTGGCGACGCGGCGGTATCGCTGGCCGGTGGCCGGGCAGACGGCCTCGTCGCCGGTACCAAAGTTCAATCGTTCTCCATGTTGGCTCATCCATCCCGCGATCCGCGCGGGCACGCCGACGACCATCGCGTACGGCGGGATGTTGCCCTTGACCACCGCGCCGGCGCCGACGAAGGCGTACTCGCCGAGCGTGCTGCCGCAGATAATCGTCGCGTTGGCGCCGATCGTGGCTCCGCGGCGGACGCGCGTGGTCATGTACTCCTCCTTCCGGGAGACGGCGCTCCGCGGGTTCATCACGTTCGTGAAGACCATGCTCGGTCCGCAGAAGACGTCGTCCTCGATCTCGACGCAGTCGTAGATCGAGACATTGTTCTGCACTTTGACGTTGTTGCCGAGGCGGGCCCGGCCTGCCACGAAGACGTTCTGGCCGAGCGAACAGCGCTCACCGATCACAGCCCCCTTCATCACGTGGCAGAAGTGCCAGATTTTCGTTCCGGCGCCGATCACGGCGCCTTCGTCCACGATTGCGGTGGGGTGAACATATACGGAGTCGTTCATGTTGCACCTTTCTGGATCTCGACGGGTTTCCCGCCGAGCCGAATGGATTCGCCCCCGGCCTCCAGCACCCGTACGACGCGCACGCCGTCCGTGCCGCTCGTCCGCACGGGCTGGTTGTCCAGGACGCAATCGACGAAGTGCTGCGCTTCGATCTGCAACGGCTCGTTCGCCGGGATGCGCGGGATCAGAATGTCGCCCGAGCGGATGGCGATCGACCGGGCGTAGTTCTCGTACCCCTCCTTCACGTCCGCGCCCTTGTCGTAAATGCGGATCTTTTCGGAGGCGTCCATGTCGTCGAATGTCACCATCCGCTGCGTGCCTACGACGGTCATCTTGCGGATTTTGTGCGGATCGAGCCAGCTCACGTGGATGTGCGCGATCTTCCCGTCCGCGAAGCGGAGCATTGCAAAAACGACGTCCTCGACGCCTTTCTGGAGATAGCACTGGCCGAACGCGCTGACGGCGACCGGCTGCGCGTCGAACAGATGGCAGATCACGGACACGTCATGCGGGGCCAGCGACCACCATGCGTTCTCGTCCTGGCGCACGACGCCGAGGTTCACGCGCTGCGTGTACATGTAATACACGCTGCCCAGCTCTCCGCGGACGACCATCTCACGAAGCTTCTCGACGCATGTGTGGTACAGGAGCAGATGGCCGACCATCAGCTTGCGGCCGTTCTTCTCCGCCAGCGCGACGAGGGCCTCCGCGTCGCGTGTGGACAGGCACAGCGGCTTCTCCACGTATACATGCTTTCCTGCGGCGAGGGCTCTGGCCGCCAGCTCGTAGTGCGTAGTCGCCTTCGTGGCGATAACCACGGCGTCGACGTCGCCGCCGAGCACCTGCTCGAAATCGGTCGTTGCCCGGGCGTTCGGAACCGTCACCGCCTGCTTCGCCAGCGTTTTCTCGTCGACGTCGCAGATGCAGGACACGGTACAACGCCGGGCGTGAGCGAAGTTCCGCAGCAGGTTGCGTCCCCAGTTGCCCACACCGACGACCGCCGTCCGCAAACAGTCCGCCATGAGATGTTCACTCCGTCGTTACCGGCCGCTGCCCCCCCGGGCAGAAAACCACTCCGGTCGGGTATTCTACGAACGTTGTCCCCGCATGTACAATCCGCTCGTTCGGCCCGGGCTCGCGATGTTTCCGGGCGTCCGACCCTCCTCTGCGTTGACGGCGGCGGGGCGGTCGCGAGGTCCGCGTCCGTACGGTCCATGCGTCCCGCACAAAGCCGGTTCGCCGGCGATGCGGCGCGGACGGCCGGCGGTCACCGTTACATCGGTAACCTGTTCGCATGGATTCACGTTGCCGACCTGTTCACTCCCTGTTTACGGTGATCGGCGGCGGGGGGTTCGCGGCGTCTCAGAGAAGTCCCCGGACTTTCAGCACGCTCTCGCGCTCGGCCAGTTTCATGTCGGCATCCACCATCATGCGGACGAGTTCCTTGAACGTCAGGCGGGGCTTCCATCCGAGCTTCTCGCGGGCCTTGGCTGCGTCGCCGAGGAGGGCGTCCACCTCCGCCGGACGAAAGTATCGCGGATCCTGCTCGACGAAGCGCTGCCAGTCCAGTCCCAGGCAGCCGAACGCCTCGTCCAGGAATTCGCGGACGGAATGCGATTCGCCGGTGGCGATCACGTAGTCCTCCGGCTGGTCCTGCTGGAGCATGAGCCACATTGCCTCGACGTAGTCGCCGGCAAAGCCCCAGTCACGGCGGGCGTCCAGGTTGCCCAGATAGAGCTTGTCCTGGAGCCCCGCGCGGATCCGTGTGGCGGCCCGGGTGATCTTTCGCGTGACGAACGTCTCGCCTCGCCGGGGACTCTCGTGGTTGAACAGAATGCCGCAGCATGCGAACAGTCCATACGCCTCGCGGTAGTTGATCGTCTGATAATGCGCGAAGACCTTGGCGCAGGCATACGGGCTGCGGGGGTGGAACGGCGTCGTCTCGCGCTGCGGCGTCTCGGCGGCCAGCCCGTACATCTCGCTGCTGGAGGCCTGATAAAACCGGATCGGCAGGCCCGTGTCGCGAATGGCTTCGAGCAGGCAGAGCGTTCCGACGGCGGCGGTCTCGACGGTGTAGACCGGCTGGTCGAAACTTACCCGGACGTGCGATTGGGCCGCCAGGTTATAGACTTCCTGCGGCCTGACGTCGGTCAGCACCCGCCGCAGGCCGGATGCGTCCGTCAGATCGCCGTAGTGCAGGAAGAGCTTCACACCGGTGCCGTGCGGATCCTTGTAAAGATGCTCGATTCGTTCCGTTCCGAATGTGCTCGAGCGGCGGACAATGCCGTGCACCTCGTAACCCTTCTGAAGCAGCAGTTCGGCAAGATAACTGCCGTCCTGGCCCGTGATGCCCGTGATCAATGCTTTGCGGCTCATGATTCCACCTTCATGCACGAGGGAACCCCTCGCGGCACGGCCGTCGATAATCGCATCATGGTAACGCCGTCCGGCGCGAACGGGTAGGGCGAACTGCGGTGGCTTTACAGCGTGGACCGCCCGGCGGACAATGCAGAGTGGTATGATTGCCGACGGGTCTGATTGGATGCATCCGCCGTGGACGCACTGGTGGCAGTTGCTTCGGCAATTCGCCTGGCAGTACTGGCCTGTCGCGGCGTGTTCGTTTGGCGTGGCCGTGGCCGCGACGCCGATCTGTCGCGCCTTCGCACGGGCCAGAAAGATCGTGGATCGTCCGGATGACTTCCTCAAACCTCACAAGAAGCCTATTCCCTATCTGGGCGGGGTAGCGATCTTTCTCGGCTGGGCCGCGGGGATCGGAGTCGCCGTCGCGCTGAAGCGCTTTCCCATCGAGCCCGGCTTCATGTGGGGAATCCTGGCGGCGGGCCTGGCGATCATGGTGGTGGGCCTGTTCGACGACATCCGGATGATGCGGCCGCACGTCAAGCTCGCCCTGAACATTGCCGTCGGCCTGTTTCTCCTGTGGCTCGGCGTCGGGCGCAACGTCTTCGGTGTAATCATTCAGGCGACGGTCCTGAGGGATGATCCGTCCGTACACTGGCTGGAGTTGTTCTTCTCGATCCCGTTCGGGCTCTTCATCGTGGTGGGGGCGTGCAACGCGACGAACCTCATCGACGGGTTGGACGGCCTCTGCGGGGGCGTGCTCGGGATCATCTCGATCGGGTTCTTCGTGCTGGCCGTGCACATGGCCTGCTGGAGGCCCGACCAGGCCATTACCCATGAACGGGTCGTGCTTTCGCTGGCGATGCTGGGGGCCGCTGTGGGTTTCCTCCCGTACAACCGCAACCCGGCGTCGATCTTCATGGGTGATGCAGGTTCCATGCTCCTGGGCCTGAACGCCGCCGTGCTTATCATGATGTTCTGCGAGCCTGGCCGTCTCCGGTGGATGCTGGGGGCGATCGTGGTGTTCGGGCTGCCGATTGCCGATATGACGCTGACGCTGCTGCGGCGATGGCGCAACGCGCAGCCCCTGATGATCGGCGACCGCAGCCACTTTTACGACCAGTTGGTGGACCGCGGGTATAGCGTGCGCCAGGTCGTCGCCATCAGCTACGCGCTGGCCTTTGTGTTCGCGGTCGTGGGTGTCGTGACAGCGCTGTTCGTCCGAACCCGGTATGCGATTGTGGTGTACGGGGTGGTCTTCATCGTGGTCGTCTGGGCGGTCTGGAAGTTCCGCATGGTGGAGCTGATGCCACCCGGTTCCCGGCGCGAGCCCCCGGCGTCCGGCAACGAGTGACTGAATGAGCACCGAGCCTCACGAAAACGCGTCTGCGGCACCCGCCGTCGATTCTGTCGCCGCCTCGTCGGGCGGCCGCGGGCCGGGCGATGAGTTGCTCGCGGCCCGGCGGCGGTGGTTCGCGAGCTTTCCCGAGGGGCCGCTCGAGTTTGTCGCAGCCGTCCGGATCGTTTGGATCCTCGGCGTGTTCGTCGCGCCGGTCCTCGGGGGATTTCTTCGCACATACGCGGCGATCGCGATATCGCTGCTCCTGCTGGCCGACGCGGCCCTGACGATGTGGTGGCTCAGCGGGATGGCGGCGGATCACGGCGTCTGGCTGCGCAACCGTCCGCCCGATCTCGCGCGAAACGGCAGGCCCGCGATCGGACCCGCCGCCTCGGTCGTCCTGACGCAGGGGCTCCTGTTCGCCTGCGGGGTGACGTTCCTGAGCCTTCCGATCGAGTCGGCGCGGCTGCATCCGGGGGTAATGGCGACGATACGCTGGATCGTCTTCGCGGCGTTTCTGGCGTCGGTGCCGCTGCTGTTCGCGGTGTGTAGATCGGCGGGGCTGCGCGGTCGGATGTCGGTAGTCCTGTTGGCCGTGCCGTTCCTGCACTGGTGGACCGTTCGGCGCTTCGCGGCGGACCTCGGGGCGGCCTTTGCCGGGCAGGGGGCGCATCGGTCCGGAAGGGATTCGGAATTCTCTCGTGCCGCCTTCATCGTGGCCGACTTCCTCTGGGCGATTCTGGTCCTGATTGTGGCCATCAATCTGTCGATGGGGGGAATCTGGGCGGGCCTGACCTTTCGCGGGCTTTGCAGCGGGTCGATTGTGGCGGTGGCGGCGATCGCCGACGTGGCAGCCATGGAAGTCGCACAGCATGCCTATCTCACGTATCTCCGTGCGGCTTCGCGGCCGGGGCGATTCTGATGGCGCTCGGCAGGGGCGCGGCAGTCTCGGAGAGACTGCACTCCAGACCGGCAGTCTCGGAGAGACTACACTCCAGACCGGCAGTTGCGGAGAGACTGCACTCCAGACCGGCAGTCTCGGAGAGACCGCACTCCAGACCGGCAGTCTCGGAGAGACCGCACTCCAGACTTGGCGGCCGGCGGGCACGGCGTGGCGAGGGGGCGTCACAGTCGCAATTCGGTCACGTCGCCCGCGGCGTAGGAGCGCAAGGCTTCCGGAACCACCTCGACGCCCCAGCCGTAACCGGAAAGCGGCCGGACGCGGCCCCCGTAGCCGAACCGCTGCGACTGGCGGGTTACGTCGCCGCGCAGCAGGAACTTGCCGTAGCTGCCTTCGGCGAAGATTACGCCCGGCACGTATTCGAGGAAGCGCCGCCCTGCGGCGGAAAGGACGCTTGTCTCGCCGACCATGCATCCCAACTGGAAGGTCAGCCTTTGCTGCCTCGCGAGGCCGGCCAGGCGCATCGCCGGCAGAAGGCCGCCGTTCTTGCTGATCCGGATGTTCATCGCGTCCATGACACCCTCGGCGATCAGCCGTTCCGCGTCCTCGAACGTCAGGAGTGATTCGTCGTGCATGATCGGGATGGCCGCGGCGCGCCGCAGCTCCGGGATCCGCAGCTCCTGTCCGCGGGGCAGCGGCTGCTCGATGCACGCGATCGGCAGAGACGCCCACGCCTTCAGGCGTGCGACGGCCGTCTCGGCCGTCCAGCCGCCGTTGGCGTCGAGCCGCAGCGTGGTCGTTCGGCCGAGCGACGAGCCCAGGGCGTCCATCACCGCTCGCACGCGTTCGTCGTCGTCGTCGAAGCCGACCTTGAGCTTGAAGTCGCGAAGGCCGAACCATCGCATCTTCCGCACGGCCCCGCGCAGCGCCGCCGGGGCTTCGGCGGAGAGCACGCCGCTGTAGCGCACGCGCCCCACGCTGCCCGGCGGCCCGAAGCCGGGCAGGCCGAGCCACCCTGCCGCCTCGGACAGGCGTCGCCGAAAGTGCCGGCTGTACGCATCGAGCAGGGCCAGCTCGAGCCCGGCCCTGGCGGCGAGGATGAGCCGGCCGTCCTTTGCCCGCTGCGGCAGCGAGTCGATGAGTTCGAGCGCGGCGGCGAAGCTGTCCGGGCACCACCGCTCCATTCCCGGCATCAGGCAGGTGTGAATCGCCTCGATCACCGACGCGGACGTCTCGCCGGTGACGTAGGTCCGCGGGAGCGTTTCGCCGTAACCCGTGAGACCGCTGCGAAGCTCGACGGCCACCACAAGGGGGTCGGCCGTTCGCCGATCGGCGGCCGCGTGAGAGAACGCGCGCTTGAGCGGGATCGCCAGCGGGTACAAACGCACGCACTGAATCTGGGAGAGCACCAAGGCCCGGCTCCACTTCGGAAGACACGCGATCATCTTACGGTCGCGGCGGCCGGCCCGCCATCGGCCCCGGCGTGCGGCGGGCCGGCGTGGCGGCACGGTCAGGCCAGCGGGGGCAGATCGGGTCGGTTGGCGCGGTATTGTTCCCAGCCCTTGCGGACAAGCCCCAGGCCGAAGACGCAGAACTCGAACTGCTCGCTGAGCCGGCGAAGGACGGCGGCAGGGGGCTGACTGTCGCGGCGGCTCAGGTCGGAGGCGATGGCATACGAGCGTTTGCCCTGGCGCAGATAGTCGATGAGGTGATCCTTACGCGCGGGGCCGCGGAGCCGGCGCAGCCCTTCGGGATACACGCCTGTCCAGAACAGCGTGAAGTCGCCGATGTGCTTGTGCACAAGGCGATCTCGATCGGCGCGTTCGATCGGGGTGTCGAAGGCGGCTTCGGCCGCCATGTCAGCGACTTCTTCGATGCGGCGGCCTTTGGCGTCATGCAGGCAGAAAATCCGGTCCATGTGCACGAAGTCGACCAGCAGGTCGGACAGATAACCGGTAATATCCGGCTCGCACAGGCCCATGTCAGCGTAGAAAACGTGCTCCACAAGCCCTGCAAACAGCCGGCGGAGCGGATGTGACTCAGGCATCCCGGTCATCATTGCAGACTCCACGTTTCGGGAATGGTGTCTTCCCGATGCACTCTCCTTTGCTCTGTTTGATTCTACGCACCTGTCCCCGGCCGGGGCAACAGGCCGGCCCCGCAGACGGTCTCCGGAACGAAACGCGGCGCCGCGTGGAGGTCCGCACGTCATTGACGGCATCCGGCACGCAGACCATCCGCCCCTTCCACCACGCGAACGTCCCCGCGTTCAGACCCCGCCCTCGACAGAACGCCGCAGTCTGCCGCTACGGGGCTTGCAGGACGTTTACGAACGCCACCTGCGTCTGCCAGCTCGCCGACCACCGCTCACCGCCGACCGCCGAGCGCCGCCCACCGCCGACCGGATGAGGCCCCGGCCGGCCGGAAGCTCGCCCGTCAGCCAGGTAGGGCACGCTATTGCGTGCCGATTCGCTGGAACGCGCAGTCGCGCTGCGGACGAAGTTGGCACGCAGTGGCGTGCCCTACGGCTGCTTCGAGGGGCGGCTCATCCTGCCGGGGCACGGGATCGAGGCGATGTGGTTT
>CAZMVY010000179.1:0-10631 GCA_964569765.1 uncultured Planctomycetales bacterium | reverse complement strand
AACCGCCCGAAGACGCGTCGTCGTGATGTCAACCGCATCGTGTGCACTCCATCGGGAACGGCGCGCCCGCGTCATCCGCCGTTCCGCGCCGCTTCTATTAACGCCTCGATATTCGCTGTCGGCACGGCGGGCGGCATGCCGCCGCCGCAGGACAGGATGATCCGACGCGTGTCCGTTACGCCGTTCAACGCGGCCCGCACGCTCCGCCGGACGTCCTCGGGCGTGCCGGCGGCGAGCACGTCGCGCGGGGGGATGTTGCCCAGGAGCGTTATGCCGTCGCCTGCCAACCGCTGCATCTCCGCAAGGCTGTGCTCGAAGCTGAAGTTGAACAGGTTTACGCCGATCCCGGCCAGGTGCGGGGCGCAGACAAGGCCGGCAGCGTCGTTGTGGAAAAACCGGATCTTTGCGTCGATCGCGTGGAACACCTGCCTGAGATACGGTGCGCCGAACTCGACGAGGTCCTGCTCCCCGACGAAACCGATGATGTCATCGAGGATGAAGATGCCGTTGATCGTCGAGAACGTCTGCGCCTGCAGTTGCAGCCAGTCAACCAGGAACGCCGTGATCTTCCGGAGCAGTTGATGGGTGGCATCCGGATGCTCGCGAATGCCCATGAGGAACTCGGTGGTGCCCACCAGGAACGAGGCGATGTTCCACGGTCCGCGGGCGACGGCAAACCGGATGGCGTGCCCGTTCGTTTCGATCTCGGCCCGGCAGCGCTGAAGCCGCTTCAGAACGAAGGGCAGCAGTCCGTCCGTGCGCGGGTCGGGTTGGGGAAGCGACGAGACGGCGTCGAAGCTTTCGAGCACCCTGTGGGCGAAGGGCAGATCATTTTCCGCCCACGTGCATCGCGCCCCGAAGGCGGACGGCTCCGTGCACATGCCGTATTCGGCCCAGAAACCGGGGAGAAAGAGCACCTGCGGAAAACGCTGGACGGCCGCCAGATTTGCCCGGAGCCACATCGCCTCGGCGGCGTAGTAATCCATTGTGGAGATGCCCGACCAGCCGGGCAGCCAGGGGCTGTCGATGATGAAACCCACGGGCAGCGGTTCGATCCGCCTTCCCTCGACGACGCTCACCAATATGTCCCACTGTTCGTGTGTCACGACGTCTGTCTTCCGCGTACGAAGCGCCCGCCCGGACAAGGATAACGCGTCGTCACACGGGCGCACAAGGATAGGGCCCGGTGCTTTCCTTGACGAGTGCGGTACGCGCAGGGATGATCGGTCTGGGCGGTCGATCCCGGTTCGAGATCGGCGCGTGCCTGGTGCCGCGCGGGTTCGCAGGTTGCGATGATGAAAGATCCGTGTCCGTCCGATGCCGGCCTACTCGCCCTGATGCGGCGCGGGTTGCATTGGCAACGGCGGAACCTGCGCTGGACCATCGTCGCGCTGCTCACGCTGGTCACGGTCATCAACTACCTCGACCGGAACGCGCTTTCGGTCGCACAGGTCAGGCTCGAAGATGAGCTGGGGATTACGACCGGCCAATACGGTCATATCGTTTCGGCATTTCTGGTCGCGTACGGTCTCTTCCACCCCGTCGCGGGCCGGATCATCGATCGACTCGGCAGCCGCCTGGGGCTGACGCTGGCATTCGTCTGGTGGTCGGCAGCGAGCATGGGCCATGCGTTCGCGACAGGGGCCAGGTCCTTCGCCGCGATGCGGTTTCTGCTGGGGATGGGCGAATCGGGGAACTTCCCGGCGGCGATCAAGACGGTCGGGGAGTGGTTTCCCGCAAAGGAACGCGCGCTCGCTACCGGTATCCTCAACATCGGCACGGGTGTGGGGGCGATGCTGGCGCCGCCGATAGTCGGGGCCATCATCTATTTCCTCGGATGGCGGGCGGCATTCATCCTCACCGGCTTGATCGGGTTCGCCTGGCTGATCCCCTGGCTGATCCTGGGCCGGCGTCCCGAAGAACATCCCCTGATCACGCCCGAAGAACTGGCCTGCATTCGCGCGGGACAATCGGCCGAACCCGCGGCGGGGCCGCCGGAGGCGCATTCTGCGAAGCCGCCACGGGGCGTGCTGCGCGAGGCGCTGGCCCGGCGCGAACTCTGGGCGCTGATGACTGCCCGCCTGCTCTCCGACCCGGTCTGGCTCTTCTTCTCGTTCTGGATCCCCAAGTACTTCAAGGCGGCGCGCGGCTTCGATCTCATGTCGATCGCCCTGTTCACGTGGCTGCCGTTTCTCGCGGCCGACTTCGGCAGTATTGCCGGCGGCTGGTTCTCGTCGTTCTTTGTCGGGCGCGGCTGGCCGGTGATCAAGGCCCGGAAGCTCGCCCTGTGCTGCAGCGCTTCGCTGATGCCGGCGACCATCCTGTCGGTATACGTTGAGAGCTGGCAGCTCGCGATCATCTGCCTCAGCATCGCCGCCTTCGGCCATCAGAGCTGGTCGGCCAGCACGCTGACGTTGCCGGCTGATCTTTTTCCCAGGCGGATGGTCGCTTCCTGCTACGGGTTCGCCGCGATGATGGGCGTCCTGGGCGGCGCGGTCTCGCAGTGGTACGTCGGCTCGCTGATCGAGCAAGTCGGCTACGTGCCCGTCTTCACGGTCGCCGGCTGCCTGCATCCGATTGGGGCGCTCGCGGTGCTGCTGTTCGTACGATCCGGCGATGGCCGCAGGACTTGAGCAGTGCCGTGGCGGCGCCGCCCGGCACGTGGAGCCCGGTCGGACCGGTTTTCACTTCGTCGTCCTGTCTCCGTACTGTTCGCGGAGCCGCGTCAGTTCCGCTTTGAGCCGTCGAACTGTGTCGGCATACGCCGGGTCGGCGTGCACGCTGTGCATCTCTCGCGGATCCCTCGCGAGATCGAACAGCTCCCACTCGTCCGTCAGGGGATAGTAGATCAGCTTGTGCCGTTCCGTCCGCACGCCGTAGTGCGGCGGGACGTGGTGCGGCTGCGGGTATTCGTAGTAGTGGTAGTAGAACGTCTTCCGCCAGTCGGGTGGGGCCGCGCCCTTGAGCAGCGGTACGAGCGAACGGCCCTGCATCGGGGCGGGCGCCGGAACCCCCGCGATGTCGAGGAAGGTTTCGGCGAAGTCCAGATTGGACACGAGGTGGTCGTCGACCGATCCGGGTTTCACTGTGCCGGGCCACCGGACGAGTAGCGGCATACGCAGCGACTCCTCATACATCCACCGCTTGTCGAACCAGCCGTGCTCACCGAGGTAGAAGCCCTGGTCCGAGCTGTAGACCACGACGGTGTTGGCGGCGAGGCCGGTCTCCTCGAGAAAATCGAGGATTCGCCCCACGTTTTCATCCACCGCCGCGATCACGCGGAGGTAATCCTTGATGTACTGCTGGTACTTCCAGCGCGTGAGCTCGGCGCCACTGCGGTTCGCCTCGCGGAAATCCTCTGTTCTCGGGCCGTAGGCCTCGTCCCACGCCTTTCGCTGCGCGGAGTCGAGGCGGTTGTACTGGCGTTTCCACATGCGGGCGTCTTCGCTGTCGTCGCCAGGCTCCGGCATCACCTTCAGGTCGAAGGCCGGCAGCATGTGCCGGGCGATGGTCATTTCCTGGTTCCTTGCGCCCGAGCAGCGGCCGGCGTAGTCGTCAAACAGCGTGGGCGGCTCGGGAATCGTCACGTTGTCGAACAGGTGGAGATGCCGCGGGGCGGGTTGCCACGGCCGGTGGGGGGCCTTGTGCTGGCACATCAGCACGAACGGCCTGTGCCTGTCGCGTCGATGGCGCAGCCAGTCGATCGCCCGGTCCGTGATAATGTCCGTGACATACCCCGGCCGCTTCACCGGGCCGGAGGCCGTCTTGAACTCGGGGTTGTAGTACTCGCCCTGCCCGGGCAGAACCTCCCAGTAGTCGAAACCCGTCGGGTCGCTGCCGAGGTGCCACTTCCCGACGATCGCCGTCTGGTAGCCGGCCTTTTGCAGAAGCTTTGGGAACGTCTCCTGCGAGCCATCGAACCGGCACTTGTTGTCCGTGAATCCGTTCAGATGGCTGTACTTTCCGGTGAGAACGACGGCACGGCTCGGCCCGCAGATCGAGTTGGTACAGAGGCAGTGGTTGAATCGCATCCCTTCCGCGGCCAGGCGATCGAGTCGGGGCGTGGGTGCCCACGCCGAGCCGTACGCACCGATTGCCTGCGCGGCATGGTCGTCGCTGAAGATGAAGACGATGTTCGGGCGCCGTGCCGGCGCCGGCATGCTCTGGCCCGGCGCGAGAACCCCCGCCACGGTCCCCGCCCCCAGGATCGCAAGGAGCAGCGCGCGGAGCGTGATCGGTTTCATTCCGTTTTCCCTCAAGGCCTCTTGCCGTCGAGATCAGCCGGTAAGGATGATACCGCGCCCGGGGTCGGTTTCCCACGCGGACAGGCCGCTATCGGCAGGACCGTTGCGTATGCGGAACGCGGCGGTCAGAAGGAGCCCGAGCCGCGTCCGGCGCCAGCGCTTTCGGCCCGCCGGGCCCGCCGGCGTTTCGCCTTGCGCAGCTCGTTGAGGTTCCACGCCGCGAGGGCCACGAGGATTACGGCCAGGAGGACCAGGGAAGCATAGGCGTGGGCCGCGACGAGGGCGACGAGGCGACGGAGAACCGCATGGACCTCGCCGCCGTGCCTGCCGAAGCCCCACTCCTTCGCCAGAGGAACGAGAAGCAGGAGCAGGTTCTGCCACTCGACGCGCGCCGCGCGCCAGAAACCGGCGTGCCGGGCGCCGGCAGCGGCTGTGGGCGAGCCGCGCGGAATCCATCGCGGAACCGTTCGGAGGTATTCGCGATAAGGCTCGCCGAATCGCTTACTGAGGCGGATTTCCTCGAATCGCACGGCGAGGTGATACACGATCGCCGCCCAGGCGACGGCGATCGGGGTCATCCAGTACAACCCGCACATGATGCACAAGGCCCCGAGGCCGGTGATGTTCGCGATGTAGACCGGGTTTCGGACATAGGCATACGGGCCGCTTGTTGCCAGCCCGCCGTCCTCTCTGAGGCGATATCGGAGATACTGCTGCGAGCGAATGCGGAGGGCCCAGGCCGCGCCGAACAGGGTTAAGCCGATTGCCCAGTTGAGGGCCGCACTACCCCGTCGCCCCCAGGTGGTGAAGAACATTGCGAAGAGAAGAAGCACGGCAAGAAGGCCGCGGATCTTGAAGCAGAACCCGTACAGAAGGTACCGCCAGCGGGCGGGACCTTCTTCGGTGTGTGTGCTCTGGTCAGAGGAAGGCATCCACTGCGGGTTGTCAGCGGTAGTCACGTCAGTTGGCAACCTTTCTGATTCCGGACTTCGCGGCTCGACGAAGCCCGTACGATACGGTTCGCTGAGTTCGGTTCAGGTACCCCCTGTGTGGGCGTGAGGGCTGTTCTTGACCGCCGACCCGAGGGCCACGACCGGCCCCGAGCCGCCGGCGACTGCCCTTGTATAGTCCGGCTGGGGTTCGTTGGCAAGAGGATCCGTATGGAGGCGCCGGGCAACTCGGACGTAACTTTGCCGAGGCTGGCTCTAATCTGCCACCGCCGCGTCGAGGGCCGAGAGGCTCATCACGGCGTTTCGCAGGACGAAGACTCGCTGCCGATTCACCCGCACGCCGTGCACCTTCGATTCCAGCACGTACTGCTCCTTGGGGGCGTGGCCCTCGTCGCAGTTGTGGACATCGGCATCATCGAGCCAGAATCCCTCCGGGCCGACGGATCGAAGAGTGCCGACATACACTACGGGCCCGGCGGTATCCAGAACGACCGCGCGGCCCAGAAGCTCCGTCAGGGGCGAATCGCCGCATGGCGTGAAACCCTGTTCGCGGTTGTCCGGCATCATGGCGAACCGTATAGTATTCGAGGGTTTTTCGCAGGGTCAAGCGGGTGACGTGATGCGATATGTCTTTGGGTGCTCGTGCGTGGCCGTGTTTGCGATCCTTTCGCTGGCGGGGCGCCCTTCCGCGGCCGAGCCCGGCGTGGACGCCGCGTACAAGGAATGGTCGGACCGCCTGGAGGAGAAAGACGCGGAGGGGCATTACCGGTTGGCGGAATGGTGCCGGCAGCAGGGGCGCTACGACCTGGCGGCGCGGGAGGCTCGCAAGGTGCTCGCCGTCGAGCCGAAGCACGAGCGGGCGGCGGCGCTGCTGAGGGCGGCGGAGCGCAAACGGCGAGAGCAGGGGACCTCGGCGCCGTCGAGCCGGCCGGCCGGTGCGGCGTCGAGCCGTCTCCTGAGCGACGCGGACGTGCAGAAGCTGCGCTGGGGCGAATTGCGGGCGGCACAATCGGGCGCCGTCGAGCCGGTTCGCGTGGAGTTCGCGAAGGGCTTTGCGGAGAAGTTTCTGAGGGATCTGGCGAGCGATGCGGATCGGGAGCGTTTCCGGCGGGCGCAGGCGGCCGAGAAGTTCCAGATGGTGATCGCCGTCACCGAGACCGTCGATGCGGCTTATGCGAAGTATGCGGATCAGATCCGGATCGTGGACGACCCCACGGTCTTCCGGGAGTTCCGGCGGGTGGTGCTCCCCGAGGTGATGAAGGGCTGCGCTACGCCCGCATGCCACGGCGGCTCGGTGAGCAAGGGGTTCCGTCTCGTCAATGAGCCTCGCCACGCCACACGGACTCTGTATACGAACTTCTTCATCGTGCAGTGGGCAACGGGCAAGGACGGCCGGCCCGTGCTCGATCGCAAGGAACCGGAGGGCAGCCTTCTCCTGCAATACCTTCTCCCGGCCGGCGAGGCGCAGGTGAGCCATCCGCCGGCACAGGTCCCCATCAAGCCGATGGTGCGTGGTCGCAATGACCGGACATACCGCGCGATTCTGGACTGGATCAGGAGCCTTCGTCCTTTTCGTGACGGGCGTTCCGATTACGGCATCCAGTATGGGGGCGCCGAGCCTCCAGCGGCCAGCCGGCCCGCTACCCGTAATGCGGAGCGGGCAGGGCGGTCGGGTTCCGGCGCGGGCAACGGGAGTCGATGAGCCGTGCTGTACCTCGCCGCAGGCATTCCCGTCGCCGTGGTTGCCGCCTGGTGGTGGCGGCGCGAGGCGGTCCGCACGGCCCGGTTGCGCCGGTGCGCGCAGGAACGGCGACTGCGTTTCAGCCGGCATGACATCCTGGACGTGCATCAACGCTACGGGGCGCTCGCGCTCATGCGGCTCGGTCATTCGCGCCGCGCGTGGGATACATTCTTCGGCATGCACGAACACGGGGTGTGGCTCGGCTTCTTCGATTGCTGCGACCTTGGCTTCGCGGCGGATCGTTTTGCGATACGCCGCTGCGTCGCCACGCTGGAGATTCACACGGGCGTTGAGGCCGTCTGTCTGCCGGCGGCGATTGCATTACGCGAGCCGAGCTTCTTCCGCACGGCCGTCGATTATCTCGGCTTCCGGTTGGTTTCTGCGGGTGGATCGAACATACCAGGCGCACGATACCCGGCGGAGGACCCAGGCAGAGACGAGGCGGTTGACGGGCGGCGCAAGGCGGACTCGGAGCAGATCGGCACGCCTGGTTCACACGTCCTGTACGTGCGCCGTCCGTCCGCAGCGCATTCACCGGTGGTTGTGAGGTTCCTGCACGCCATTTCGCGCCATCCCGACGACTGGGCATGGGAGCTTGGCGAAGAGGTACTCGCGGCCGTACGCACGCTGCCCGCAAGGGAGTCGGGTTGCGGTGTCATCTCCGTCATGCTCGATGCGGTCGCTGACGTGGCGGCGCGGCTGTCGGAGACTTCGCCGCGCGAGCGATGCACCGCTCCGCCTGACCGGGCGGACAGGCCGGCCGCAGGGGCATGAAGGCCGTCGTGCGGCTGCGTGCTTCCGGCGCGGGCCTTCGCCGGTGCCGGGTGGTGCGCCGCCGCCGTGCCGGCAGCGCTGTCGGTACCGGCAGGGTTCACAGCACCGTGGCAGACGCCGCGGTTGCCGGCAGCTACAGGGGGTCTTGCAAAGGTGCTGTGCGCTTGTAGAATCCTGGCGGTCGACTGTCCGACAGGCTGCTGGCTGGTTGTTCGCGGGTGTTGTCCTCGCGGCCCAATAGCTGTCGCGGTCTGGTTCGTCGGGAGCCTGTGTGATGACGAATATCTATGTGGGAAACCTGCCCTTTCAGACCACGGAAGAAGAGCTCACCAAACTCTTCGCGGCCTACGGTGCGGTAGATAAGGTGTCGGTCGTTACCGATCGCGCGACGGGCCGTTCCCGCGGCTTTGCCTTCGTGGAGATGTCCGACGACGCGGCCGCGAAGTCGGCGATCGACGCCGTGAACGGGATGGAACTGAACGGGCGCGTGCTGACGGTCAACGTCGCGCGGCCCAAGACGGAACAGCGCGGCGGCGGTCGTCGTTGACGGCAATAGCCGACGGCGGCGCGGAATCGCCGGCGCGCCCTGCATGTGTTTCAAAGTCTGATTGTGACCACGGCCCGGGTATGCACCAGGTGTGCCCGGGCCGTTTGATGTGCTGCCGCTTTCGGTTCGAGAGTCTCTTCGTTTTCTGGTGCGATCGCGGCCCTTGGCCCCTGCCCGACATGGGCGGCCGAAGGATCCGGCGTTTCGAGAAGCGTCGACGCTTCGCTCCTCGCGCCGTATAATCGGAGAAGCTGGGTATCCCATCGGGTCGCGTTGGAGGAACGCTCATGACGCTACAGACTCAGTTGTCGGTCTTCCTTGTGAACAAACCGGGCGTGCTCGGGCAGGTGTGTGATGTTCTGGCTTCCGAGCGCATCAACATCACGGCGCTGACGATGATGGACTCGAGCGAACACGGGGTGCTGCGGCTGGTCGTGGAGGATCCGGTCCGCGCCAAGGAGGCGCTCAGTCGGATCAACGTGCCCATGACGGAGACGGAGGTTCTCTGCGTGGAGATGGACAACCGCCCCGGGGCGCTTGCGGATGTGTGTCGGGTGCTCGGCGAGGCGCACATCAACATCAGTTACGCCTACCTGACCACCGGCACGCGGGGCGGGAAGGCGACGGGAGTCTTCAAGGTGGCCGACAGCCGGAAGGCGTTGAAGGTTCTGAGTCAGCCGCGGCCCAAGCGCCGGGCGGCGCCCGTGCGGATGCCGCGACTGGCGCGGAAGGCGTAACGCCGCCGGCGGGGCGGGACGGACGCGATCGAGGAATCCGCATGCTCGGTCTGGAGACGTGGCAGCTTGAGGCGATGGGACAGCTTGCGCTCGCGGCGGTGCTGGGCGGTGCCGTCGGACTGGAGCGCGAGTATCACGGGCGGGCTGCGGGCTTCCGGACGCATCTGCTCGTGTGCGTCGGGGCGTGCCTGGTGATGATCCTGTCCATTCATTTCGAACGTGTTTTCGGGCGGTTGAGCGGCCAGGATGCCGTTCGCGTTGATCCGGCCCGGCTGGCGTATTCGGTGATGGGCGGCATCGGGTTCCTTGGTGCGGGGGCGATCATCAAGTCCGGCATTACGATCCGCGGATTGACCACCGCGGCGTCGTTGTGGTGCATCGCGGCGATCGGCATGGCCTGCGGATTCGCCACATATGCCCTGGCGCTTTTCACGGCGGCCCTGGTCCTGTTCAGTCTGCTCGTGCTCAACTCCATCGAACGGCGCATCGAAGGGCACTGGTACAAGATGATTCGGGTGACATGCGCGAACCGGCCGGACGAGATTGAGGACGTCGGCCGGCTCCTCGAGAGCGAAAACGTGCGCATCCTGGACGTGGACTTCGACTACAACGGGAAGGACCAGACCGTCACCATCACGTACAGCGTCCGGTTTCGAGACCGCTCAATGGCACCGCGGATCTACCGGCTGCTCAGCGCTCGCGCCGGGCTTTTCTCCGTTCGGGTTGACTGACCGTCGCTCCCGCCATCGGCCGCCGGCGGCGCTGAATCGGCTTGCCGCGGACCGGCGGTGCTGTGTTCCCGCTTTTCTGTGGCCCACAGGCGCATAAAAAACCCAGGCGAGGGCTGCTCCAGAGAGCAACCCAAGCCTGGGAGGGAGAGAGAGAGCTTCTCGGCGACGCGAGCCGACTCCATCCAGGTCGCCGTTCCGTCCGTCGCCAGGCGAGGGCTGCTCCGGAGAGCAACCCAAGCCTGGGAGGGAGAGAGAGAGCTTAGGAGCCGCCCGGGCTCGCTTTTCCGCCTTGCGCTTTTCCCCCCTTGTTGCCCGGGCTCATCTTCGGGCGTCCCTCACACCCGAAGCGGCGTTTTCCTCCTCCTATCCGTGCGCCCCCTCCGTCGCGTTCTGTCGTTGCCTTTCCTCAGCCCGCTTCGGCCTCGTGTTCCACCGAATGGCTGTCTCTGTCCTCACCGGGCCTCCGGAGCCGATCCACCGGCACGATCAACGGGCTCAGCACGCCCTCCACATCCACGATCGCAAAGTGGTTTTTCTTCTGGCCATAATCGCTGAAGAAGACCACTTTTCCAGAGACTTTCAGATCCGACGTCAGTTGCGTCAGGATCTGTTGCAGGTCCGGGCAGACCACCTCGCTCAAACGGAACGACACCGTGGCACCGGACTTCAGTGAGGACTCGTTCACGAGAACCTCCAATTCCCCTCCGCCTGTCCCCCTTGAGCAACCGTCGTGCCAGAACCTCCAGATGCCCGACATCGCCATCGTTTTCCCGCAACGGCCTGCCGGCTCACGACTTACCGAAGCTGCTCTGGTTCCGGTGTCCGTTCCCGCACCACTAGTCGTGTGAAATTCCCTTCCCGCCCGCAGCCCTCCGTGTGCCTCCGTTCTACTCGCCCTGCCTACGAT
>CAZMVY010000178.1:5928-10641 GCA_964569765.1 uncultured Planctomycetales bacterium | reverse complement strand
GCCCGTATCGCTCGATGCCGCCGCCGGGGCCTGCGACGCCGCCCGCACCGCGACCGCGCCAAGCGCCGCCGCCCCGCCGAGCCCGCCGAGGAACCCGCGGCGCGTAATCCCGCCGATGCAGCGATCGCCAAGACCTTGCTCGTGTCCGTTCGCACACATGTGGAACCTCCTTTCGTTCCTCGCGATCCGCCGACCGACGAACCAGACTTGCAGCCGTGTGTCACTGCCCTCGCGCAGTGGCGATCCCGATTCAACGCGGTTCCGCCGCCCCGACCGAACCCCCATCGCCCCTGGACGCCTCATGATAACCGGACGAGTAAGCCCCTGCAGCCCCCGCCGAGCGCCGTGTGCCATGCCTTCACGGCGAGCGACGAAGTCACTCGACGGGCAGGCATGTTTGTGTCGGCGTCGGCATGGCTACCCGCGGCCCACGACTGCGCGAACCGCGTGAAGCCATGGCACACAAATCCGATCCCGCCGCCGAAGACAGCATGCACTCCTGTCGCTCGACTTCCGCCGCGAATTGACCGACAGCGAGGTGACGTGTACGTTGACTCACCGCACGGCCCCCCGGACCCCGGCCCGTGTTCCGGGGATATCGCGCCCGTTGTCGGCCGTCGTGAAAGGAGCCGCCGATCAACCCGCTACGTTTCTTCGCCACCGGCCCCGACGCCCCCCGGATTCGAGACCCGCAGCGGATCGATCAGCTCTACCGACAAAGCCGGATGTCGCTCGTTATCGCCGGCCTCTTCGGCTACGGATGCCTCTACACCTGCCGGCTCGCCATGTCCGTCGTGAAGAAGCCCCTGATCGACGAAGGGATCTTCCACGCGGACGAATTGGGCCGGATCGGTTCGTGGATTTTCTGGGGCTATGCGATCGGGCGGCTCGTCAACGGATTCCTGGCCGACCACGCCAATCTCAAGAAGTTCTTTGCCACGGGCGTCCTGCTCTCGGCCCTCGTCAATCTCATCATGGGCACGTGGGCCTCCTACTGGCTCTGGGCGATCCTCTGGGGATTCAACGGCTGGTTTCAGGGATTCGGCGCCCCTTCGGCGATTGTTTCGCTCGCGCGCTGGTTCGGCGCGAAGGAGCGAGGTCGATGGTACGGCATCTGGAGCGCGTCGCACTCGATCGGCGAGGGGCTGACCTTTGTGGGAACGGCTGCGCTGGTAAGCCTGTGGGGGTGGCACGCGGGGTTCATCGGGCCCGGCGTTTTCTGCATCTTCGTTGCGATCGGCGTCTATATCCTCATGAGAGATCGGCCGGAGGCCATGGGCCTGCCCCCCGTGGCGGTCTGGCAAGACCCGCACGGGGTTCCGGCAACTGAGCCGGCGGCCTCGCCTACCACCTGCCCTGCGGAGGGCGGCAACGTCCAGTTTCAGATCCTCAAGCTGCCCGCGCTGTGGGTCATCTGTCTGGCCAGCGGTACGATGTACGTCACCCGGTACGCCATCAACAGTTGGGGGGTGTTTTATCTGCAGGAGGCCAAGGGCTATTCCCTCGTCCAGGCGGGCGGCATCCTGGGCTTCAACACGCTCGCCGGCATCGGCGGTTGTGTCGCCTACGGATTCATCTCGGACACGCTCTTCCACACCCGCCGCCCGCCCGTCACGCTGATCTACGGGATCCTCGAGGTCCTCTCGCTGCTGGTGATCTTCTTCAGCCCGCCCGGTCATCCGGTGCTCCTGACCGCCGCCTTTACGCTGTATGGATTCACTTTGAGCGGTCTTCTGGCCGTGCTGGGTGGATTGTTTGCCGTGGATATCGTGCCGAAGAAAGCGGCCGGTGCCGCGATCGGCCTGACCGGCGTATTCAGTTATTCCTTCGCCGCGATTCAGGAGCGGATCAGCGGATATCTGATCCACCGCGCCGAGACCGTCGTGGACGGAATCCGCCACTATGACTTTACCCAGCCGATCCTCTTCTGGATCGGCTCGTCAGTCCTTTCCCTCATCCTGGCCACGTCGCTCTGGCGGGTAAAGGCCCGCGAGTAGAATCCCGCGGCGCGAGTCCGCCCCTTCTGCGCCTGTCTCCTACGAGGCATCGACAGCACTGCCCGTCATTCTGAGGAGCGCAGCGACGAAGAATCTGGCTGCTCGACGCGCGGACGCCCCATCGCCCGACAGGAATCTCGACAAGGCCCCGTCACGCCGGTAGCATCAAGCGCAAAGACGCGACGACGAGGCGCGTAAGGCGCACCCGGAACAAAGGGATCGGAGGTAGCCATGAATCGCCGTCAGATATCAACAAACATGACCCGCAGACAGATCCTCAAGGCCGCCGGCGCCGGCGCCGCCGTCATCGCCCTGCCCGCCTGGCCCGCGATCGCCGCCGAGAGGGCCGCGCCCGACCTCAGGGCGAAGGCCAAGAAGAACCTGACACTCGGCATCTTCACGAGCGTCTACGCCGACCTGCCGCTCGAAGAGGCCGCGAAACGGATCAGGCAAGACGGCTTCTCCTGTGTCGTCTTCGACTACCGTTTCAAGGACGTAGCCTTCGATCCGCTCAGGCCGGACTGGGACGTTCTCAAGAAGATCACCACGTGCCTCGAACGAAACGACATCCGCATCGCGGGGCTCTACGGCTACTACAACGTCATCGACCCGGACCCCGCGAAGCGGAGGCGCGGCGAAGACCGGATGGACCTGCTGATCAAGAACTGGAAGCGATTCGGCTGCCCGATCATCTCGACCGAGACCGGGACGTACAACACGCAGTCGGAGTTCATGGAGTCACCCGAGAACTTCACGAAGAAGGGTTACGAGGCCTGCCGCGCCGCCTTCGAGAAACTCGTCCGGGCCGCCGAGAAGACCAAGGCCGTCATCGCCATTGAGACCTACTGGCGAAATGTGATCTGCTCGGTGGAACGGACCGAGCAACTGTTTCGCGACATCGACTCCCCATCGCTCAGACTGACGATGGATCCGTGCAACTACTTCCGCAACGAGGACCTCCCGAAGATGAAGCCCATGCTCGAGGAAATCTTCAAACGCGTCGGCCGGCAGACGGTGCTGGCGCACGCCAAGGACGTGAAGCGGTCGGAGAAAGGCCCCGATCTGCCCGCCGCCGGCCTCGGCGAACTCGACTACCCCCTCTACCTCCGCCTCCTCGCCGGGCTCGACAGGCCGCTCGATCTTGTCATCGAGCACCTGGGCATCCAGGACGTCGCCCGCGCTCGCGACTACGTCAAGGCGCAGATGGAGAAGATCTGAGCCGACACGGGCATGCCCCTCCGCCGTCCGTCGTCAATCGCGCCGCAGCCGGCCTCACGACGGCCCATACACCGAGTTGACGATCGCATCCATGCAGGTCTCGCACCTGGCGGCCGACTCCGGATTCTGACTGCACGTTTCCGAAACACTGGCCAGCGCCTCGGCCTTGGTAAAGCCGGAATCACGATCGGCCTCGACCGCGGCTATGAGCTCCGCGAGCTGCGCATCCGTCGCCTTCGTTCCGCACGCCGCTCGGATCGCCGGGGTGACCTTGGTCGGGTCGCCGACCGGCGGCGTTACCGTGTCCACTGAGACCCCGCCGCAACCCGCGATCAGCAGGCACACCGCTACAAACAACGTCGCTTTCATCCTCACTGTCCTCGTTCACACAGGTTTCGCGCTGAGCCCGGTTTCCGTCCGAACGAACGCCCAGACTCTACTCTCATCGGTCCCCGGCCGCAAGTGGCGTTGACACGCCCGCGCCGCGCGGATATACGGCGGCCAACGAGTGATCCTCTCCGGCCGTCGCGTCCACGTCATCGCGGGCGGTCTCGCGCAGGGGATTCGAGGAGGCCTGTGCCAGATCATGCCGATGAGGACCGTTATGACTTCGCCGATCCGTATCATGCCGTGCCTCGACATGCAGAATGGCCGCGTGGTCAAGGGCGTTCATTTCGTCGATATCAAGGACGCCGGCGACCCGGTGCAGTGCGCGATGGCGTACTGCCGGGCCGGCGCGGACGAACTTGCGCTTCTTGACATCACCGCCACCGTAGAGGGCAGGCACACGATGCTCGATGTGGTTCGTCGCGTCGCCGACGCCGCAACGGTACCCTTCACCGTGGGCGGCGGCATCACCAACGTGGCCTCTGCGGCCGCCGTTCTTGATGCCGGAGCGGACAAGGTCTCCGTAAGCAGCGCCGCGTTTCGCCAGCCGGCGATCATTGCCGAGATGGTAAAGGAGTTCGGCTCCGACAAGGTCACACTTGCCATCGACGTGGATCAGAACCCGGCCATGCCCTCCGGCTACGAGGTGTACATCGACGGCGGGCGAACCGCCACCGGGACGGACGCGATTGAATGGGCCCGGAAGGTCGACGGCTACGGGGTCGGCGTGATCCTGCCCACGAGCAAGGCCGGCGACGGGGCCCGCACCGGCTACGATCTGCCCGTGATCCGCGCGATGGTCAAGGCCGTCTCCGCCCAGGTCGTGGCCTCCGGCGGCGCCGGCAAGCTGGAGCACTTCTATGACGCCGTGGAGGCGGGCGCCACCATCCTGCTTGCCGCGTCCGTGTTCCACTTTCATATCATCGACATTCCCGAACTGAAGGCCTATCTGCGCAACCGGGGCGTCAACGTGTGCGGGGCGCCCGGAAAGGAGTAACCGCACGATGTCTCCAACGCAACCGAAGACGGAATCGCTCCCCACCACGCGGCGTGAGTTCCTCCGGCTCTCCGCTGCCGGCATGGCCGGCACGGCCGCGCTGGGCATTGTCCG
>CAZMVY010000178.1:0-5918 GCA_964569765.1 uncultured Planctomycetales bacterium | reverse complement strand
CGGATTGGCCGGCCAGGCATCCAGCGTCCACCGCAACGTCTCCGGCGCGCCCGGAAAGGAGTGACGCCGCCATGTCCCAGACGAACGCAAAAACAGACGCCTTATCACCCCCTCGACGCGAGTTCCTCCGGCTCTCCGCGGCCGGCATGGCCGGCGCCGCACGCTGGGCATCGCCCGAAACGCCCACGCGGCCGGCAACGAAACCATCCGCATCGGCATGATCGGCTGCGGCGGTCGCTGCACCGCCGCCGCCGCCGAAAGCATGATGGCCGGCCCTTACGTCAAGCTCGTCGCGATGTGCGATGTCTTCCGCGACAAGATCGAGAACAGCCGCAACCACCTTCGCCAGAAGTATCGAGACCAGGTCAAGGTCGACGACGACCACTGCTTCCCCGGTCTCGACGGCTACCGGAAGGTCATCGACTCCGTTGACGTCGTGCTGATCGCCTGCGCCTCGAAGTTCCACCCGATGTATGCCGAGGCGGCCATCCGCGCCGGCAAGCACGTCTTCGTGGAGAAGCCGCACGGCATCGACCCCGTCGGCGTCAAGCGAATGAAGGCTGTCTGCGAGCTGGCGAAGGAGAAAGGCCTGAGCCTCCTTTCCGGCCTCCAGAGCCGCTGGCACGCCGGCTACCAGGAAACCGTCAAGCGCATCCACGACGGCGCCATCGGCGAGATCGTCTCCGCGCAGTGCATGTTCCTGCGGGCGCCGTACGTGGTCGTGCCGCGCGACCCGAAGTGGACCGAGTTGGAATACCACTTCCGCAACTGGTACCACTTCTGCTGGCTCTCCGGCGACGACGTGCCCCAGTCGCTCGTGCACAACATGGACCGCGCCTCGTGGGTCCTCAAGGAGCAGTTGCCTACGACCGCGTGGGGACTGGCGGGCCGGTCCGCCTCCTTCGGCGAGCAGTACGGCGACATGTTCGACCATCACACGGTCGTCTACGAATACGCCGGCGGCACCCGTGTCTACGCCCTCGCCCGCACGCAGGCCAACACGTACCACAATTACAGCGACGTCTTCTTCGGCACCAAGGGCATGTGCAATCTGGCCGAGTGCCGTATCGACGGCGAGACGAAGTGGAAGTACGACAAGGAAGTCCCCAACCCCTGCGAGGTGGAGCAGAAGGCCCTCATCGACGCCGTCCGCAACGGCAAGCCGATCAACAGCGGCTACCACATGTACAACAGCACCATGATTACCGTCCTCGGCCAGCTTGTCTGCTACGACGGCAAGCCCCACACGTGGGACGGCGTCTGGAAGTCCCGCTTCCACTTCGGACCGCTGCCCGAAGACGTCACACTTGAAATGGAACCGCCGACGAAACCCGACAAGACCGGTAACTACCCCCTGCCGATCCCGGGCGTAACCAGGATGATGGAGTGACGCCGGCAAACGCCGTTCCCAGGCGCGCACCTGCCGACGGCTATTCCCCTTTTCATCCCGGCTGTGCCGTCCCGCCGCACCGCCGAGCCCCGGAGGAGGCGGCGGCGAGGGTCGCGTACCTCGGTCTCCGTCGCGCCCGACCCGGCCCTACTCCCCCGCCGCCTCGCTCAACAGCGCCTTGACGTTCGCGGCAAAGCACGCCTCATAGTGCTTCTGCACATCGTGGCGCAGGTCGGCCGTCCTTGAAATCAGCAGGAAGCGTGTCAACCGAACCGTACCGAGGTCCAGCGTCAGGCCGCCTCGGTCCGCCTGCCACTTTACGTCACGCGTTCCCTCGGGCGTGAGCTCAAAGACGTCGCCGCACCTGAGCCACGACGGCGGACGCACTTGGATCCGCGCCTTCTCCAGCGGCCGGACCACCGTCCCGACCCGGTCCGAGGCGAAGTTGTCATTGACGATCAGCAGCGCCATCGCGTCGTCGCCCACCAGCAGCGAACGCATCCACAGCGTCCGCGGGCCCTTGACGGGAACCGCGGCCGGGCAACTGCGAACGATCGCCGCCTCCGCCGAACGAACCTCCGCGCCGATCAGACCGAGCTCCTTCCAGAGAACCCTGGACGCCCGGTCGCTTCCGCCGCAGCCGTAGTACTCGCCGAACGGCGTGTACCACCAGTACGACAACGCCTTGGCCCCGGCGGCGAGAGCGTAGTACACCTCGATGCGCTTCTCCTCGGGCGTCGGCGCGCGATACGGAAAGTCCTTCAGGTCCATCCGGCACGTATGCAGGATCAGGTGCATGGGCTTGGGCGCCGCCGCCGACTGGTAGATCGTCCCCACGCCGTACACATACGTCGGCTTGACGTACGCCCCGAGATTCCCCGGATCGCAGGCCCACACGCTCTGCACCGACTCCTGGTAGTAGGGATCCGCGCAAGGCAGATCCGGCAACTGCGCATAGGTGTACCAGTTCTCCGGCTTGAACGTGTTGTCCGTCGTGAGCAGGACCGGCGTACCCGGCTCCTTCTGCCGGAAGGCGTTTGCCCGCGCGACGAGCCACTGCGCCAGGCTGCCGACGCGCTTGTATGGATCGAGCCCCTTGCTCGCGAAGTCGTTCGCATCCGGCTCGTCGGGCAGGTAGTAGAACGGCGGATTGACGGCGTCGCCCGGCCCGTTCGTCATCGCGCGGATGCCGGTCCGCTTCGAATACTCCTGCCCCTCCTTCGTCCGCAGAAACTTCCGCACCTCGCCGGGGATGGAGTACATCAGCGTGTTGATGTTGTGAAGCCGCATGTCCTCCAGAAAGAACCGGCGGTTATCGTCGTCGGTCTTGCCTACCTTTGAGTAGCCCCATATGCCGTACACAAAGCCCGGCTGCCAGGCACCGATGCAGACGCGCGCGGGCGCGCCGTCCGCATAGACGGCCTCAAACGAGTACCATGTGCCCTCCTTGAACGCCGACGCAGGCCGGATGATCACCGGCACGGTATCGACCGCCTCGTCGGCGACGATCGTGCATCGTTCCGTCACGTCTCGACCGTCCACCAGGACCCGCCGTGGCCTGACGCCCGTACCGCTCGGGTGACGCAGGTACGCATAGGCCGCAGCGAAGTCGGGGCTGAAGTTGATACTGAAGAACTGCGGACGTCTCTCGGCCACCCGAATCTCGATCTTCCCGTCCCGTTCCGCCAACGAGGGCACGGCGACGGTCAGTGTCTCCGCCCTGGGCTGCCGACGCAGCCGGATGGTCACCTGTCCGTATCCGCCCGGTGGGACAACCATCGGCTCGACCTTCCACCATACGGGCTCGCCCGCCGCTACGAGTTTGTCGATCTGTTCCGCCGGCAGCTTCGAAAACCGGAGGCTCGACGGGTATTTGTCGTCACCCTTGCCGGTGGGTTCATGCTCGGGCGCGATCCCCTGCGCAAGGCTCACGCCCTCGAGCAGCACATCGCTCACGGCCAGGGCCCCGTTCCCGCCGTTGCGGAAGCAGGCAAAAACGTACCCACCGAGCGGCATGCCGTCGTGCGCGTACCGGACGCGTTCGCCGTTTTCGTCCTTCCACGCCCAGCCCTCCCGCCACATCGGCATGAACTCGGGAAACGAGACATCGGCGCGATACTCTCCGCCGACACCCGGCGGTGCTTCCGCCGCCAACGCGGCGCCGCCCGCGATCATCGCGAACCATATGGCAAGGAGTCCCACAAAGCATCCACACGGCGTACGTTTCATATCACCACTCCTGAGCAATGGGTAACCTGCGCAGGGCTTTTCTACGGCATGGAGCGGGCGGAGTAAACCCCCGGTTCGCCAACACGAGGACCGCGGGCGCCTCGCTGAGTGCCGGTCGCGCCGCAAACAATCTCGCCAGCACAACCCTCGTAGATCATGCCGTCCCGAATGCGGACGTCGCAGGAGGCAGCGGCCGCGCCGCCGAGCGCTGGAGGAAACAAACAGCTCCCTTGACTATTGCACGATCCCGGGGACATACTCCCGTGAAACGGTCCGAGCCGGCGGCGCGCATGATACCGCGTGCCGGTCGACGTTCCGCACGGAGGCGTTGCCCGTCCGGCAACCCTGACGCCACCAGCCGCGGAACCTCGGCGCGAGCGCCGCGTGCAACACGACAGGGAAGATGCGTATGATGAGAGCCGGTTTCCGTGTATGGCGTGCCGTCGTCGCGACGCTCGCCGCCGCGTTCCCGGCGTCGGGCCTCTTCGCGGCCGATTCGCCCCGCGCAAAAGCGGCTCGGCCGAACCCGATCGCCGCAGCCCCTGCCGATGCTGCCCCAACGACAGAGCGTGCGGCCCGCGTCCTGATCAACGGGAAGGACGACGGCTATCGCGGCATCTGGTACATGAACCAGCCGTCGCACGACGAGTACGTCTATAAGTACAGCGGCGGCCTGGGCACGTACTGCGCGAACCATATTCCCCTTGCCTGGTATGCCCCCGAGGTCAACAAGACCTTCTTCACCTACGGCGGCACGACTCGGGACAGCCAGACACACCTCGTTCACATGGTCTCGTATTACGATCACCGCACGGGAATGGTTCCGCGCCCGACCCTGCTCCTCGACAAGAACACCAGCGACGCCCATGACAACCCCGTCCTCAACATCGACGACAAGGGCTACATCTGGATCTTCTCCAGCAGCCACGGACGCAGCCGGCCGTCGTACATCTCGCGAAGCACGCGGCCGTACTCGGTCGATGTGTTCGAGCTCGTCTGGACGGGAAACTTCTCCTACCCGCAGCCGTGGCACGTGCCGGGCAAGGGCTTTCTGTTCTTACACACCTACTACAACCCCGGCCGGACGATCTGCATGATGACCAGCCCCGATGGCGTAAACTGGTCCGAACGCCGCCTGCTCTCCAGCATTCACGAGGGCCATTACCAGGTGAGCCGGCCGATGAGCCCCGGCCGCATCGGCACGAGCTTCATGTACCACCCCAACGGCAAGGGTCTCAACCACCGCACCAACCTCTACTACATGGAGTCCGACGACTTCGGCCGCACATGGAAGACGGCCGACGGCCGCACGCTCTCCCTTCCGCTGCGGGACGTGATGAACCCCGCCCTCGTGCATGACTACGAGAGCGAGAAGCTCCTCGTGTACATTCAGGACATCACGAGCGACGACGACGGCCGCCCGGTCATTCTCTACACAACGAGCAAGGGCTACGAGTCGGGCCCGAAGAACATGCCCCGCACCTGGACCACCGCCCACTGGACCGGCACGACGTGGGAGATTCACGGCGGCGACATCATCTCCGATAACAACTACGATACGGGCTCGCTCTATGTCGAGGCGCGGGATCTGTGGCGGATCATCGGTCCGACGCAGACCGGTCCGCAACCCTACAACCCCGGCGGCGAGGTCGCCATGTGGATAAGCCGCGATCAGGGAAAGCACTGGACGATGGCGCGACAGATGACGGCCGGAAGCGAGTACAACCACACGTACGTCGGCCGGCCGGTGAACGCGCACAGCGATTTCTACGCCTTCTGGGCTGACGGTCACGGGCGCCGGCCGTCGGACTCGCGGCTCTACTTCTGCAACAGAGACGGCGACGTCTTCCGCCTGCCCGTGAAGATGACGGCGGAATTCGAGAGACCCGAACCACTGGAACCCCGGGCGCCCGCGACGCGGGCCCCCACAACGGAAAGGACCGGCTCATGACCATGTGCAGGCTCTACGGAATCCTCACGTGTCTGATTCTTCCGGCTGTGGCGCCGGCGGCAGAGACGGCGGAGAATTCGCCGAAGCTGTCGGACCCGCGACTGCAATGGTGGCAGGAGGCGCGGTTCGGCATGTTCATCCACTGGGGAACGTACTCCCTGGCCGCCCGGCACGAATGGGTGAAGAACTACGAGAAGATGCCGAACGACGCCTACCGGAAGTACTTCGAGCACTTCGACCCCGATCTCTACAACCCGAGGGAGTGGGCGCGGGCCGCGAAGCAGGCCGGTATGCGCTACTTCGTCATCACGACGAAGCACCATGAGGGGTTCTGTCTCTGGGACTCGA
>CAZMVY010000177.1:0-10694 GCA_964569765.1 uncultured Planctomycetales bacterium | reverse complement strand
TGCGCGGCCATTGGGGGGGCGCAGCGTGTGCCATGCCTTCACGGCGAGCGACGATGTGGCTCGACGGGCAGGCATGTTGGTGTCGGGTTCGGCATGGCTGCCCGCGGCCCACGAGTACGTGGACCGCGGGAACCCATGGCACACGAATCCGATCCCGCCACCGAAGAGAGGATGCGGCATCCGGCGTCGGCTCAGTACTGCCGGTCGATCCATTGGTAGAATGCTTTGCCCCGATCCTCCATCGGCCCGTTGGCCTTTTCGTACCAGTTGAAGAGCATGCTGCCGCGGATAAAGCGGACGTGTCCGTCGCGGAACGAGGCGTTCACCCCGTCGCCGTGCGTCTGCCGGATGTTGCTTGTGTCAACAGCTCGATCAGACACTTCGAAGAGGAAATCGCTGAGAACAAACCTGCGGTGGGGCACACGGTCCCAGGGAATATACGACATTTCTGCGCGGCGTGCGAAGCTCGCCTTCGTGTGATTGACGACCCACGGCATGTCCGGCCGGAACTTCGTCTCGAACCGCGGCGGCCAGGGATTCGTCGGCGTCTGAAATCGATAGTCATCGTTACGCTGGCTCGGGCAGAAGCATGCCTTAATGTCCGGGAGATGGTGTGAGACGTAGAGGCAGCCGAAGTTCACCCAGTCGCCGAGCCACGTCGGCGAATCGTTCTTCACGTGAAACACGAGGTAGTTCATGTACCACACGGCCTCGAACGGGCCGGTGGGCTCATAGGAGCCGTATTCATCGTACTTCGCCCAGTCGAACCACGTGAGCGGCGGCTGCTTCTTGTTGTCGTAGGAGTAGGCCTCCAGGGCCACCATCAGGCCGTGCAGGTGCGCCCCGCACACGCCCCGGCGCGCCGACTCCCGGGCGCGCTCGAGCGACGGCAGAAAGATCGCCAGCAGCAGCGCGATGATGGCGACGACGACGAGCAGCTCGATCAGCGTGAAGGCGTCAGCGCACCCGCACCGCGCCCGCCTTGCTCCGCGCACCACAACCACGCGACCGACATCACTTCCGTGCGGTGACATGACTCCGCCCCGGCTCGGCGTCCCGACCACCCTATAGCACTATACCGCGCTGGCACAGCCCCGTCTACGGGTTGCCGACGCGTTCCCCGGCCGACCCGGGCGGTTCTCACGTACCGGATGCACGCGGAATGCAGCCGCACCCTGTCGGAAACAGGACCGTCCCGCCGCCGTGGCGGCATCCTGCAACAAACCGACCTTGCCGGCCTACGCCCTCAGGCGAAGCAACGCAGCTCACTCGCCGCCCTGGGGGTGCCCCGCCGCCGTGCCGAACGATTGCAGTGCCAGGTAACTGGGCCCGAATCGCTTGATGTTATCGCGCTGCTTGTCGAACTCGTCGAAATGGCTTTCCTCGTCGTTGACAAGGGCTTCGAAGAGCTGTTTCGAGGCGGAATCGGCGTTCTTGCTGCACTCCAGCGCGAACTGATTGTAGATGCCGACGGCCCCCTGCTCCATCTCGCAGGCCTTGGCAACGATCGCCTCAGCCTCCGTAATCCGCTGGACGGGCGCGGCAGAGACCATATCCACGTCGCCCTTGAGAAACAGGATCCGCTCCGCCAGCCGCTCGACATGGCCCATTTCCATGATCGCAATCCGCCGGAACATCGCCGACAAGGGCCCGAAGCCCTGGTCACCCAGGTGGAAATGCCAGTACATGTACTGGTGCACCGCCTGGAGTTCGTCCGCCACCGCCTTGTTCAGAAGCTCGATGCTCTTCTTCCGGTCCATGACATGCTCCTGGTATATACTGCATCCTGAAAAAGCCAGACCCCGTACGGTCGGCGAGACGACCCGACCGTCGTCCGCCCCGGCCGATACCGTCCCGACAAGATTACAGACACCGCAGAAAAGCCACAAGGTCCTTCTTCTCTTGCTCGGACAGTCTCACGCCGGGCACCAGATTGAAGAACTCGACCGTGTCGTCGATCGTAAGCAACCGCCGATCGTGCAGGTACGGCGGAGAATCCTTGAGGCCGCGAAGCGGGAAGGTCTTGATCGGGCCGTCCTGCGAGGCCATGCGGCCATTGATCATCTGCGGCTTGAAGAACCGTTCCGTACGCATGTTGTGCATCAGGTTGTCTGTGTAGTACGGCGCGGGATGGCACTCGGCGCAGCGGCTCCTGCCGAAGAAGATCTCCTGCCCCCGCATCTCCGCTTCGCTCGCCCGGGCGGGATCCAGCTTCCCGAAGAGATCCAGCTTCGGCGCCGGCGGGAAATCGAGCAAGGCCATGACCTCGGCCATGAAGTGCACCTGGCTGCCGCGTTCCAGGATGTTAACCCCCTTCTTGGTGGCGATGACCGGGTCACCATCGAAGTACGCCGCCCGCTGCTCGAACTCGGTGAAGTCCTCAATGCTCTTGAGCGCCCGCTGCGAGCCGAACAGCCGCTGGATGTTCACGCCCCGGAGCGAGGGCGTATCCAGCCCGTGCCGGAACTCCTGCGGCCGGATATCCCCCACCAGGTGTGTGGTCGCGTTCGTGTGACCGTTCACATGGCAGTCGAAACAGGTCACACCGCGGCTGGGCAGCGCGGAGCGTCGGTCCTCGGTCTGGTTGAACTGCTGCTGCGGAAACGGCGTCACGAGGAGGCGCAGGCCCTCGAGCTGCTTGGGGTTGAGGATGCCGTTGAACAGCTCGTAGTAGTTCATGATCGTGACGACCTTGCCCCGCGACACATCGCCGAGGTCCGGCCGCGTGGTCAGGTATATCGCCGGCGGATACTCGGGCAGGAAATGGGCCGGCAGGTCGTACTCCAGGTCGAAGCGGGTCAGGTCGCGGCCCTCCTGCTTCTTGATCTCGTCGATGTGATGCGGCGGGAAGACCATGCCGCCCTCCGCATGATTCGGATGCGGCAGCGGAAGGAATCCCTTCGGAAACAGCCCCTTCTCCCGGATCTCCTCGGCGCGCATGGCCGCGAGTTTCTCCCACGTCATCCCCTCGGGCAGTCTGACACGAACACCGTCCTGCACGGCCTTGCCGCGGGACATCGTGACGTCTCTCGCCGGGCGGTCGCTCAGGTCGTACCGCTCCTCCAGCAGGGCCATCTGCCGCTTCATGATCTCCGCCTTGGCCGCCTCCATCCGGGCCTTCGTCGCATCAAACGCCTCTTTGATGACGACGGGCGAGTAGCTCGACGGCACGTCGGCCCGGCTGTCTGCCCACGGCAACAGAAGTACGACGCCCGACAGCGCGAGAATGACCGGGGCGGCCGGCCTCCGTACGATCTGTGCGAACAGGGATCTCATGTCTTGTTCCTCCGTTGTCCGGTGGAGGACCGTCGTTTCCGATGCCGCCGCGCGGCGGCCGCCGACGGTCCGGGCTTTTCCGTTCGGGCGTTTGCGCTTACGCCCGGCGCCTGGCGGCACCCGGCGCAGACGCCGCGGAAATGGATGTGATAGTCGCGAATCTCGAATCCGTAACGGCGCACATCCGGCCACGCAATCCTGTTCAGACGCTGTTCCTCAAGGTCCATGATCCTCTCGCAATACAGGCAGACAAGGTGATGGTGCCGATGAACCTTCGGATCGAACCGTGCCGCCGAACCCGGGTGGCAGATCTTCGTGATCAATCCGAGTCCGACGAGGCTGTCCAGGACGCGGTACACCGTCGTTCGCGAGATCGTGGGAAGCCGTCTGCGAACCTGCTCGTAGACCTGATCGGCCGTTGGATGATCCTGCCGATCGAGAATCATCGCGAATACCGTTCGGCGCTGCGCGGTCACCGGTAGCCCGCGCTTGCGGCAGGCCCGCTCGAGAATTCCCAACCGGTTCTGCTTCTGCTCAGTAGTCATGGTCGACCGTCGTGGTATCGTATACCACCCGGTACACTATTTCAACACAAATCAGCCCCGGCCCAATCCCTCCGGATGGGTCGATCCGCCCCATCGCAAGAGCTTTGCAAGCGAACGCGTTCTGCATCGTGGCACACTATGTGGCTACCGGCCCGCACCATCCCCGACGCAGGATACAAAGGGAGCACCGCATTCTCTTTCTGCGGGGACCTCGGCGCGCACGCGCCCGCTGCCAGCCCAACTGGTGTTTCGCTCTGTTCCCACACGACATGCCGTTGTGTCGCGGACAGGTGTGCTCGGGTTTTTCCGGAATCGTCGGGAACTGCGCGCGGAAACCGCGATCTCAGAGGACCTGTACGGCACCTGGCTCAGCAGGCCAGCGAATCCGCAGCTCGTTCGGCCTGCGTCGGCCGACCGGCGATCGCCGGCTTGTCCTCGTCCGGGGCCAGCTTCGGCAACGCCCGCAAGAAGACCGCCGCGCCGGCAGCGCCGGCGAGGATGCCCAGGATTGTGCCGGAGCGCGAGCTCATTCTGAAGCCCACGTCCTCGACCAGTATGTAGGTCGTCGTAACGACGGTCATGAACACCGCCGGAACGAAGGCCAGCCACCAGCGGCTGCGGCGCCGGGCGAGGAAGACAGCCCCGCACCAGAGGACGATCGCAGCCAAGGCCTGGTTGGCCCATCCGAAGTAGCGCCAGATGACACTGAAGTTCACGAAATTGAGTGCGAACGACAGCCCGAACAGAGGAATGGCCAGCACGTAGCGGTTCATCAGCCGCGCCTGCGTAAGGTGAAAGTAGTCCGCCAGAATCAGCCGACCAACGCGGAAAGCGGTGTCACCCGAGGTAATGGGCAGCACCACTACGCCCAGGACGGCGAGGATCCCGCCAACCAGACCCATCGTCGCGATGCAGGTGTCGTGGACCACCGCGCCCGGGCCGCCGGCGGCCAGAGCCTTGGAAAGCCCTTCGCTGCCCCCGTAAAAGCCGCCGGCGACAGCCGCCCAGATGAGGGCGATCACGCCTTCGGCAATCATCGCCCCGTAGAAGACGAGCCGCATGCGTTTCTCGTTCTTGAGGCACCGCGCCATCAGCGGAGCCTGGGTGGCGTGGAACCCGCTCACCGCGCCGCAACTGACCGTAATGAAGATCAGCGGCCACGCCGGCAGTTGCCTGGGGTGCAGATTCGCGAGCGTAAACGAAGGCGACGGAATCCGGCCCGTCACCAGAGAGAAGCCGAGTCCCACGACCATCACCAGCAGGGCGAGCGCAAAGAACGGATACAGGCGCCCGATGATCGCGTCGATGTGAAGCAACGTGGCGAGGATGTAGTAGCCGTAGATGGTCAGCATGATAAGCCACAGCCACACGGACAAGCCGAAGACGGAAGACTGGAGCCATGAGGCCGCGTGGCTGCCGAACCACCAACCGACGGTCTTCGCCGGGAGAATCTCAACGAGCAGCAGAGCGGGCCCTTTCACGAAAACCGTTCCCACCAGCAGCACGAGCAGAAGGATGAAGAAAGTGGAAACATGTTTGGCTGCGGTGCCCAGGTAGCGGCCGATGAGGTCGGGCAACCCCGCTCCATCGTTGCGGATGGACATGGCGCCGACCACGAAGTCGTGTACGGCGCCGCCGAAGATACAACCGAACACGACCCAGAGGAACACCTGAGGCCCCCACAGGGCCCCCAGGATCGGCCCGAAGACCGGACCCAGGCCCGCGATGTTCAAGAGCTCAACCAGGTACACCCTCCACGTGGACATGGCGACGTAGTCGACACCGTCCGCGCGGGCGATGGCGGGCGTGATCCTGTTGGAATCGGGCCGGATCGCCGACTCGACCAGACGCCCGTAGACGAAGTATCCCCACACCAGCAGCAGGAGTCCGCAAAGAAAGACCAGCATAGGAGCCTCCCGATCACGCCCCGACTGTCTCGGGCACTTCCTCAGAACCCTGAACGAATGCGGCGTTCGAGTGCCGCGCACCCGTTTCTCGACCCGGTCTTTCGACGCACCGCGGGGACCCGGCGACGGCACCATGACGAGGCCCAGCTTGGATGCCCCCGGTACTCCCGGCGCGGGATCGCGCCGCCCGTACGCAAACGACGGCCCGCCCTGCATGATGACGCGATTGCCGACGGTGGTCAACAAGCTGCTCCGTGCTCGCTGCTCGCCCGGGATGACCGTGCCCGATCCTGCCACGGGCACGAAGCCACGGAAAACCGCGCAAAGTGCAACGGCCTGTGCTCCGCCGGCACGCTTTCCGTGGTAGCTGCGATGGCCGCGGAGCGCAGCGGCAACGACGCCGCATTCCAGGACGACCGGGAAACGAGGCCGAGCCGACTGCGTTGCGATTCTGAGGGGCTTGCGCCGACCGTAACAGGCAAGGCCAGCCCTTGATTGATGCATCGGGGGCGCGTCGGTCATCTCACGGCGTGAAAACGGCATGCAACGGCGCACCCTGCCGACTGCGAAGCAGCGCGGACATTCAAGGCAGGGACTTGATGCGGAGGCCCGTGAACCAGGCCCCCGCCGGCTCGCCCTCGCGACGTTGCAGGGTGATGGTGCCGGATCGCAGGCTCGTCGCGTCGGTTTTCGCGCCGTCGGCCGTCGTCACGACGTTGACCTCGATCGTGATGTGCGGGCCGTTCGCCGTGACCTCCATGCCGACGCAATCGTTACGGTTGGCCGCCGCGTCCGCCTTCCGGATTCCCGGCCCACACCTCCGCCCTCGGCGGGACGGGACGCTCCGGAGGTCTTCACGCCTTGACGATCTTGTTGCGCCCGGTCTTCACGTTCGCGCAGGCGTTTCGCGTGTCGACGACCAGCTTCGCATGCTTTACGATGAACCCATAGTCGTATGCGGAATGGTCCGTCGAGATCAGCACGGCATCGTATGAGGCGAGCATCCCGGCGCTCAGCGGTCTGCTCTTCATGCCGAGGTTGTGCTCCCGCTGCCTCGGCGTAACCGGGATGTGCGGGTCGTTGTAGTCCACGTGGCAGCCGCGCTTCCACAGCAGTTCGATCAACTCGATCGAAGGCGATTCGCGCATGTCGTCCACGTCTTTCTTGTACGCCAGCCCGAGCACGAGGATCTTCGCGCCCTTCATGGCCTTGCCCCGGTCGTTGAGGGCGTGGCCGAGCTGCTCGACCACGTATTCCGGCATGGACGTGTTCACTTCACCGGCCAGCTCGATGAACCGGGCCGCCACGTTGTACTCCCGGGCCTTCCACGAGAGGTAGAACGGATCGATCGGGATGCAGTGCCCGCCGAGTCCCGGACCCGGGTAAAACGCGGAGAAGCCGAACGGCTTGGTCTTTGCAGCGTTGATGACCTCCCACACGTCGATGCCCATCCGGTCGAAGATCACCTTCAACTCGTTGACGAGGGCGATGTTCACGCACCGATAGACGTTCTCGAGGATCTTGGCCGCCTCGGCCACCTCGCACGAGGAGACCGGAACGACGCGCTTGATCGCGCATCCGTACAGCGTCGTGGCGAGCTTGCTCGCCTGCGCACCCATGCCGCCGACGACCTTCGGGATCGTCTCCGTGACGAAATCGGTGCGGCCGGGATCCTCCCGCTCCGGCGAGAAGGCGAGGAAAAAGTCCTTGCCCGCCTGAAGTCCCGTCTTTTCGAGGATCGGCTTGACCACCTCCCTCGTCGTGCCCGGATAGGTGGTGCTCTCCAGGACGATGAGCTGCCCTTTGCGCAGGTTGGCGGCGATCGTCTCGGCCGTGCCGATGATGTAAGTCATGTCCGGGTCGCGCGTCTTGGTCAGCGGCGTCGGCACGCAGATGATGATCGCGTCGCATTGCCGAAGGTCGCGGGCCTTCGCCGTCGCGCGGAACTTCTTCGCCTTGACCAGACCGGCGATCATGCTCGACGGAATGTGCTCGATGTAGCTCTTGCCCGCGTTCAGCATGCGGATCTTCGCCGGGTCAATATCGTATCCGAGCACGCGAAAGCCGCCGCCGCAGAATGTTCGTACCAGTGGAAGCCCGACGTAGCACATACCCATGATGCCGACGAGGGCCTAGCGGGATTCGATTGTCTACAGCAGTGCATTATCGGACATGCGTCACTCCTTGTCAGGTATTCCTACGGCAAACGTCGCGGGCATCTTAGTGGCCGCCGGTTCTGCCCGCAACGCGGGCGAGGCGCAGAACGCCTCCGCTCTCGCTCTGACCTGTATCGGACGCAAACAGGCGTTGCTATAATACGGCCCGTTTTTTCGTGGCTCCAGGAGGCAAACGGATGGAGATCCCGCTCGCTCGGCCGGACATCACGCCCGCAGAAATCGACGCCGTCGTCGCCGTGATGAAGACACCGCACCTCTCGCTCGGCCCGAAACTCGCGGAGTTCGAAACGGCTTTCGCCCGCTACTGCGGCACGCAATACGCCGTGGCCATTTCCAGCGGCACCGCCGCGCTGCATCTCTGCATGGCGGCAATCGGCATCCGCCCGGGCGACGAGGTCATCAGCACGCCGTTCTCTTTCGTGGCGTCAAGCAACTGCATCCTGTTCGAGGGCGGCCGGCCGGTCTTCGTGGATATCGACCCGGATACCTGGAACATCGATCCCGCGCGGATCGAGGCGGCCGTCACCCCGAGGACGCGAGCGATTATCCCGGTAGACGTCTTCGGCCAGCCGGCGGACATGGATCCGATTCTGGCGGTGGCCCGCAAACACGGACTGCGCGTAGTCGAGGACTCCTGCGAGGCGCTCGGGGCCCGCTATCACGGCCGACGGGCGGGGGCACTCGGCGACGTGGGCGTCTTCGGCTTTTATCCGAACAAGCAGATCCCCACGGGCGCGGGCGGGATGATCGTCACGAACGACGAGCCGATCGCTCGCGTCGCCCGTTCAATGCGCAACCAGGGCCGCGGCGAGGGCGCCGGCTGGCTGACCCACGAGCGGCTCGGCTACAACTTCCGCCTGAGCGACATCAACTGCGCGCTGGGGCTCGCGCAACTCCGCCGGATCGATGAGATCCTCGCACGGCGGGCCCGTGTCGCGGAGATGTATCTCCAGCGTCTGGCGGGCGACGATCGTCTCCGTACGCAGAAGATCATTCCGGGCGTGGAAATGAGCTGGTTCGTCTTCGTCGTACGACTGGCGGACCGCTACGCCGAGGCCGATCGCGACCGGATCATGGGCGAGCTTCGCGCGCGGAACATCGGCTGCAACCGGTATTTCACGCCGATTCACCTCCAGCCGTACATGCGGGAGCGGTTCGGCTTCAAGCCCGGCGACTTCCCCGTCTGCGAGGCCGTCGCCGCCCGCACGATTGCCCTGCCCTTCTACGGGACGATGACCGAGGCCGAGGTGGACGCCGTCTGCGATGTGCTGAAGTCTCTGCTATAAGCGGGCCGGCGCGCGGTGCCATCCCCGGAGGCCCGAGTGATTCTACGAATCGGAAAGGAGTTTCATCTGCGCCCGGGCGCGGGCGACGGCGTCGTTATGGGCCTGGCGGGTGGCCTCGTCGCGGATTTCGATCCGCTGGGCCTCGTCGAGCGCCCGCTGAGCGGCCGCGCGATCGATCGCCTCGGGCGCGATCGCCTTCTGCGTCAGGACGGTCAGCCGATTCCCGAGCATCTGGGCGAAGCCGCCGTCCACGAACCACTTCCGGGCACCGGCGCGGTCCTGGATGCGCAGCACGCCAATGCCCAGCTTGCACAGGAGCGGCGCGCGGTCATGAAGGATGCCGATCTCGCCGTCGTAGGCGGGCAGGGCCGCGAACTGCACGGCGCCCTCGAAGACCTTGGCCTCGGGCGTGACGATCGCACATTCAAATGGTTGTCCCTCTGGCATGCTGTGCACCTTACACGGATGGCAGTCATGGGTCAATCGCCCGGCGGAACGGGTTCCGGCGGCCGGAGCCGGGTTCCAGGGTTTGGCGCGTCCGGTGCGACGCTTCTCTCCGTAGCACGGCATGCGATCGGTGCGGTTGTGCGGGTATGGCCGGTTCCATAGAATCCGCGCATCTGCCATGAAACTGCCGCCGTTGCCAAATCGATGGAACGTCGCGCCGAGGCGGGCGATCGACATTCAGAAGTCACTTGCGGACCGCGTACGGATCGAGCCGCTGGCCGGTTGCGTGCGGCTGGTGGCAGGCGCGGACGTTACGTACACGACGGACAAGGCGTCGTGCGTGGCGGGGATCGTGGTGTGGGACGCCGAGCGGCGGGAAGTGGTCGAGACGGTGGTGGCGCGGCGGCAGATCGCGTTTCCGTACGTGCCGGGGTTGCTCTCGTTCCGCGAGGCACCGGTAGTGCTGGCGGCCGTGCGCCGGCTCCGGAACGTGCCGGACGTGTTCATGCTCGATGCGCAGGGGCTGGCGCACCCGCGGCGGTTCGGGCTGGCGTGCCACGTCGGCGTGTGCCTGGAGCGGCCGAGCCTGGGTTGCGCGAAGAGTCTGCTGTGCGGGGAGCACAAGGAGCCTGGACGGCGGCGCGGCTCGACGGCCGACCTTGTGCTCGACGGAGAGCGGATCGGGGTTGCGCTTCGCACGCGCGACGGCGTGAAGCCGGTCGATGTGAGCGTGGGGCATCGGATTACGCACGAGGATGCAGTACAGGTCGTGCTGGCGTGCTCGGTCGGGTATCGACTGCCGGAGCCGACGCGTCTGGCGCATCAACTGGTCACGCGGGAGCGGGGGTGGGTGTGATGTGGGCGCGAGTTGGGCGCGAGCGTTCTGTCGCCCCTTCGGGGCTTCATGTTCACTTGCACTGAAGACCCAGGGCTCGCGCCCTGGGCTACTGTCTGTCGCCCCTACGGGGCTCCGGGGTGGGAGTGACCGATACCTCATCCGGTTTGGTGCCGGCCTCGTGCGTTGCACCTGCGGGGGTGGGAGGGCGCGACAGGGCG
>CAZMVY010000176.1:0-10718 GCA_964569765.1 uncultured Planctomycetales bacterium | reverse complement strand
CGCCCCGCCCTTGACCTCGCGCGGCGCACGCGCCCGGCGGAGGAAGGCGCGCCTCCGTCGCTCGCCCGCCTGATCGCCCGGGGCGCGGGGCCGCGGGCCGTGCAGTTCATGGTGCTCGGGGGCAAGGCCCGGGCCATCCTGCACGGGCGCTATCACGTCTCCACGGACGACATCCGCGCCGTTGCCCGTCCGGTGCTGCGGCACCGGGTGATTACGAACTTCTCGGCCGAGGCCGAGGGGTATACAACCGACAGGCTGATCGATGAATTGCTGGCGCAGACGCTGCCGAGCGAATCCCCGCTGAACCGAGATGACCGGGTTAACAAAGTACTTGCGTCCTGAGGTCATTCAGCGCATCGCGCCATTGGAGCTGCGTGCGCGGAGGATCGTCGAGGGCTTCATCGCCGGACTGCACCGCAGCCCGTATCAGGGCTTTTCCGTCGAGTTCGCCCAGCACCGCGAGTACGTCCCCGGCGACGACATCCGCCACATCGACTGGCGGGTGTACGGCCGGGCCGATCGCTACTACGTGAAGCAGTACGAGGAGGAAACGAACCTCAAGACGCACATCCTGCTCGATGTCTCCGGCTCGATGGCCTACCCGGAGCATGCCGAGACCGGTCGGATGACGAAGTTCGAGTACGCCTCGTGCGTGGCCGCGTCGCTGGCGTATCTGCTCATGGTACAGCAGGATGCGGCGGGGCTGGTTCTTTTCGACCATGAAATCCGCGAGCAGATCTTGCCCACCGCACAGAAGGCGCGAATCCGCTCGCTTATCGAGGCCATCGACCGTGCCCGGCCCGGCGGAACCACGGCCGTGAAGGTGCTTTTCGCGCACCTGGCTGAGCGGATTCGCCGCCGGGGGATGGTTGTCATCGTCTCGGACCTGTTGACCTCGCCGGAGGACGTGATCGACGGTCTGCGACGCTTCCGGTACGGCGGGCACGAGATTCTTGTGCTCCAGATCCTCGATCACGACGAGATCCATTTTCCGTTTCCGGACAACACGCTCTTTGAGGGAATGGAAGGGCCGGAGTTGCAGTTGCTCACCGATCCGCAGTCGTTGCGGCGCAGCTACCTGGGCGCGTTGGATCGATTCATCACCGGCATCCGGGGCGCCTGCGTGGATTACCGGATCGACTACGCCCTGATCTCCACGCGCGACCCGCTGGATGTGGCCCTGTCGGCGTTCCTGGCGCAACGCATGAGAACGACAAAATGATTTTGGATTTTCGATTTTCGATTTTGGATTGTCGTCGGATGACACCGCGCGCCGAATCCAGAATCCAGAATCCAGAATCCAAAATGGGATTGCTGGAAGAATGACGGTGCCGATCCTGGCTGCGTTCGTAAGCTCTGCCGCCCTGTATGCGGGCTTAGCCGGGGTATCGATTCCTATCCTCATTCACCTGCTCTCCAAGCGGCGCTTTCGCCGCGTCCGCTGGGCGGCGATGGACTTCCTGCTGGAGGCCGAGCGCCGGAACCGCCGGCGCGTCCGCATCGAGCAACTCGTCCTGTTGACCCTGCGGTGCCTCGCCATGCTGCTGAGCGGCCTGCTGCTGGCCCGCTGGTATGCGCCCCCGGGGGGACTGGCGGCAATGCTGGGCGGAACGGCCCGTACGGATCGCATCGTAGTGCTCGATGACTCCTTTTCGATGGGGTATCGCACGGACCGCGGCACGGTCTTCGACGCGGGCAAGGCGGCGCTGCGGCGACTGGCCGGGTGGCTGCGACAGACGGCCCCCGAGGACCGGCTGACCGTCCTGATCGCTTCGCGTGCTGAACGGCCGCTGGTTGCCGCCCGGCGGCTCGACGAGGCGGGCGCGGAAAACCTCCGCGAGCAGCTCGATCGGCTCAGGCCTTCCGAACGCGGCGGCGGCGTACGCGACGCTCTGGCAGCCGTGCGCCGGCTTCTCGACGACCGGATGGAGGCGGTGAACACGGCCGTCTATATCATCAGCGACTTTCAGCGGGTTGACTGGGCCCGCCCGGCCGGCGAAGAGCGCGGAGGCTCGGACGGTGCGCCGCCCCGGGACGGGCCGCTCGCCGTGCTGGCGAGCCGGCCGGGCGACCGGCAGACAGTACGGGTCTGTCTGATCGACGTCGGCGAGGAAAACGCTTCGAACGCATGCGTTTCCTCCTTCGTGCTCGACCAGCCGCAGGCCGTCGCCGGGGTGCCTGCCCGGTTCTTGGCCAAGATCACCAACTACGGCCCCGTATCCATGAGCACCGAGTCGCTCCGTATCTACGTCGGCGAGGCCGCGCAGCCGGCCGTCCCGGTGCCGACGATTGCGCCGGGGCAGACGGTTGGTGTCCCGGTCGAACTGACGCTTCCGTCGCCGGGTCCGGCGGCGATCACGGTGGAGTTGCCCGACGATCGTCTTCCGGCGGACAACCGCCGCCACCTTGCCGTAGACGCCTTGCGCGCGATCCGCGTGCTGCTCGTACAAGGGCAGGGCGAGGCCGGCGCCCGCGAGGAGCCGCCTTTGCTCGCCGTGGCGTTGCGGCCGGAAGGTCCTGTCTTCAGCGGCAACGAAGTCGATGTCATCGATGAGAATGCGCTGGAGGATGCCAACCTTGGTGCGTACCACGTCGTTGTCCTGGCGAATGTGTTCCGGTTGACCGAGTCGGTGGTCACGCAGGTAGAGGCGTTCGCCCGGGCGGGCGGGGGCGTCGTCTTCTTTGTGGGGGATCAGGTCGAGCCGGAGCTGTATAACCGGCTGCTGTATCGCGGGGGCGTGGGCCTGTTGCCCGCGCGCCTGGTCGCGCCGATCGAGGCCCCGGCGACCGGCGGCGTGTATCATTTCGTCGACCCGGACTACACGCACCCGCTGCTCCGTCACTTTGCCGGTACCGATGTGCCTTTCTTCGACGGTGTTCTGACGCGGCAGTTCATGGGTTGCGAGCCGGCCGGCACCGCGAGCCGCCCGGCGACGGCACCGGCGAGCGAACCGGCGGAGCGTTCCGCCGCCCGAGTGGCCTTGTCTTACGACGATCCCGACCGTCACCCGGCCATCGTCGAGCAGGTCTTCGGGCGTGGCCACGTGGTGCTCTTCACCACGACCGCCAACAAGGCATGGACGAACTTTCCGGACTGGTTCAGTTATGTGGCGATGATGCAGGATCTGGTGCAGTACGTGGCGAGGTCGTCCGACCCGGCGGCGTTTCCGTCGGGCGTTCTCGTGGGCGCTCCGATCACGCTGACGCTGGAGCCCGGCCGTTTCGACCCGCAGGCGATCATCCGCTCGCCCGCCTTTCCCGAGGAGCCCCAGTGGACGCTCGAGCCGCGTCCCGGCGGCATAGAGGGAACGGTCCAGCTCTTCTGGCCTCACACGGAACGCGCGGGCGTGTATCGTTTCGGCCTCCGCGAGACCGGCGGGCAGGCCGTCACACGGCTCGTGGCGGTAAACGTTGACCCGGCCGAGGGCAACCTGGCACGCTGCGACGAGCAGACGCTGATCCGGTCGGCGCCCGATCCGGCCGTGACGTATGTCCGCGGCGGCGAGATCACCCGGGATGACTCCGAGGACGCAAAGCACGAAATGTGGCCGGCGGTGTTGATCGTCCTCGCGGGGGTGCTGATGGCCGAAAGCGCGCTGGCCTGGTGGTTTGGGGCGAGGACGGGATGAAAGGGTTTTGGATTCCAGTACCGCCTTCGGTAAGACAGTTTCGCGGGTGGCGAATCCAGAATCCGGAATCCGCAGTGGAATGATGCCGACGTTCGCAGACATTCTGGCCGATGCGCTGAGCGAGTACCGCCTGGAGTTCGCGCGCCTGCCGCAACACTGGTCCGCGCTGCTGGCGATCGTCGTCCTGCTCGGGATGCTCTACGCGGTCGTCTGGTTCTACCGGCGTGAGGTCCGGACCGGCGCGTCCGCGGCCGGCCGGGTCACGATGGCCGTGCTCCGATGCCTTGTCATCGGCGTGCTGGCGGTCATCTGGGTGGAACCGATCCTGGCGACCTACATCCACCGCACGATCGAGTCGTATACCCTCGTGCTGGTGGACGGCTCTGCGAGCATGCAGCTTGCCGACCGCTACGCCGATCCGGCCGAAGCGGCGCGGGTGCGGCGGTTCCTTTCCGGGGGCCGGTCGGCCGCGAGCCAGCGGGCCGCGGCGACCCCGCAACGTCGCGATGCGTTGCAGGAGCAACTTCTCTTTCGAGACAACAAGGCGTGGCTCAAGGCCCTCGCGGCAAAGAACCGCGTCCAGTTATGGCAATACGGGGACGAGCCCAAACGCCTGGGCGTTTATGACGCGACGAGCCAACCGGCGTCGGAAACCGGCACCCAGCAGCACGGGTGGGACACGCGGCAGGGGCGAGGCACCCAGCCTGATCCGCACTCCGCACTCCGCGCTCCGCAATCGGACGCACCCGTGACGGACCTCGGCCGCACGCTCCGCGAGGCCGTGGAGGAACTCGGCGCCTCGCCGATCGCGGGGATCGTCGTGGTCGGCGACGGCGGCCTCAATTACGGCGAATCCGCGGAGACCATCGCCCGCTACGCCAAGTCGCGCGGCATCCCGATCTTCTCGGTCGGCATCGGCGATCCGAGCCCGGCCCGAAACGTCCGGGTGGCCGAGGTCGTCGCGCCGGCCAATGCGTTCGTCAAGGACCCGTTTACGATCACGGTGCACATCTCGGCGCAGGGCTTTGATGCGGGCGTTTCACCCGTCGAGCGCGGGGAATCGAGGGCGGAGGGTACCGCGACGGGGCCGTCGTCCACCCTGGAGGGGCGGGGCGCCCGGTTTTCGGTGGAGCTTGTGGAGCCGGGAGACGCCGGGGATCGCATCGTTGCCACGGAGACCGCCCGCGTGGACCCCGACGGCCGGGTCGAGCCCGTCACGTTCCGCCGCCGGGAGGACCAGGCGCGGACCATCCGCTACGTCGTCCGTGTGCCGCCTCTGGCCGGCGAGGCCGTCACCGACGACAACGCCAGGCCGTTCACCGTTCACATCCTCGAAAGGAAGATGCGGATCCTGCTTGTGGCCGGGTCGCCCGGTTGGGACTACCAGTTCGTCGAGCGGCTGCTGGAGCGCGATCAGTCCGTGGATGTGAGCTGCTGGCTGCAGTCGGCCGACATCGACGCGGTGCGAGACGGCACTACCGTAATCACGGAGTTTCCCCGCCGGTCGGAACAGCTCATGGGGTACGATGTGGTCGTCCTGTTTGATCCGCAGCCGCGGGAGTTTGACCCGGCGTGGTGCGATCTGGCCCAAACGCTGGTCGGCAGCCATGGAGGGGGCCTGCTGTATGCCGCCGGCCGAAAGTACACGTCGCGGTTCATGACGGATCCGGCCTGCCGCGGCGTTGTCGAGATGCTGCCGGTGACGGTGGAGGCGGACGCTGAGATCATTCTCAACGAGATCGGTTACTTTCAGGCGCAGGCCTGGCCGGTCCTCATCCCGCCCGATGCGGCTGATCATCCCGTTCTCGCGATGGCGGATACGCCCGCGGAGAGTCTGTCCGCGTGGAGGCGGCTGACGGGCGTCTACTGGCACTATCCCGTCCGCCGCGCCAAGCCGCTCGCAACGGTGCTCATGCGGCATTCGAATCCGCGGATGGCCAACACATACGGGCCGGATGTTCTGCTGGCGACGCAGTTCTTCGGGGCCGGGCGGACGGGGTTCCTGGCGTTCGATTCGACGTGGCGATGGCGGCGCTTCGGCGAGGAGTACTTCAATCGTTTCTGGATTCAGCTTCTCCGGCACCTGATGGAGGGCAAGCTTCTGGGCGGTGGCCGCCGTGGAATCCTGATGACGGACCGCGACACCTTCGCCGTCGGCGAGCCGATCACGCTGACTGCGCGGTTGCTGAACGAGAACCATATGCCTCTGGAGGCGAGCGAGGTGAGCGCCGTCGCCACGACGGAGGACGGGGCCGACGTACCGGTGAGCCTCAAGGCCGAGCCGGGGCGGCCGGGGTGGTTCCGCGGGCGGCTGGGGCCGACGCGGGTCGGCCGCCTCGTGTTCAAGGCGGCCCTGCCGGCGGCCTCCGGCGCCGCCGCCGAGTCGCTGACTCATACCGTGCAGGTCGCACGGCCGCTACTCGAGCCGCTTCGGCCGCAGATGGATCGCGCGACACTCGCCGCGGTCGCCGAACACTCCGCCGGCGGGCGGTACTTCGATATCGACGAGGCCGACCGGATCCCCGACCGGATCGAGGACCGGAACGCCCGGATCGTGATCACGGGGACGCCGGTGATCCTGTGGGACCGGTATCGCTGGGTTGTGTTGGGGGCGATGATGGGATTGCTGACGGCCGAATGGATCCTGCGCAAGCGCGCGAGGATGCTGTAGGGCGACTCCCGAGTGAAGAGATGACGACGTCGGCTGCACAAAGGGAAGCCACCGCGCCGTCGGAACTGATGCAGTTCCGCTGCCGCGTGCTCGCGCCGCTGGCACGGCTGCGGCGGCGAGTCCGCGCCTACCTGCTTCTCGAAGGACTCGCGGCAGTGCTGGTGGTCGCGTGGATCGCGGCGGGGGTCCAGTTCTCCGTCGATCGGTCGCTTCGTCTGGAGACGGACATGCGCGCGGTCATGCTGGCCGCAGCCGCCGGGGCGGTGCTCGCGGTCGTGTGGCGCAGGCTGATTGCGCCGCAGACGGTGCGGTTGTCGGATGCGGAGCTGGCTCTGCTCGTCGAGCGGCACGCGTCCGGGCTTCACACGCGGCTGGTCAGCGCGGTGGAACTGGCCGATGCGGCGGGCTCGGCGGCACGCCCGGAACGATCCGCGGCCATGGTCCGGATGCTGCTTCGCCAGGTGGCGGCCGAGGCGCCGGCCCTGCCCTGGAACCGCCCCTTGAACCACCGGCGCGCGCTGCGGCGCGGCGTCGTGATTCTTCTCTGCCTGGGGCTGGGCGCTGCGGCGATATGCCTGGCCGGGGGCACGGTCGGCCTCTGGTTCCGGCGCGACATACTCCTGCTCGATGAGCCTTGGCCGCAGCGGACGCGGCTGCTCGTCGAGGGTCTCGAGAACGGCAGACTGCTGTGCGCCCGCGGCGACGACCTGACGATCTCCGCGGCGGTGCCCAAGGGTTATGAGGTGCCCCGTCAGGTCTTCATCGACTTCGAGGAAGCCGGCGGGCGGACGGGGCGGGAGCAGATGGTCGAGATCGGCCGTGGCCGGTTCCAGCGGGTCTTCGAGCGGCTGGACCGCGCGATGCGGTGCCGTCTCCGCGGCGGGGATGGCCGCACGGACTGGTTTGAGGTGCAGGTGGTCGATCGTCCCGCCATCACGAACGTGGTCCTCGGCGTCGAGCCCCCGAAGTACACCGGAGCCGCGCCGTATGAGCTCCGCGAGGGGCTTACCGTGGCCGAGGTCCTGAAGGGCAGCCGCATCACGTTCCACATCCGCAGGACGAACAAACCCGTGGTGAGCGCCCGGCTCGTCCGCGGCGCAGAGGTCCTCGACGGAAGGATCACGAGGATCAGCGAGACGGAATGGCTGGCGTACGACAAGCCCGAGCACAGCGCCGAGTACCACTTCGAGCTGATCGACGCGGCGGGCCTGGCAAACTTCAGTGATCGGGCGGCGCCCACGCGTTTTTCGATCCACCTGCTGCCGGATGCGCCGCCGAAGGCAAAACTGCAGATCCGCGGCGTCAGCGACATGGTTACGCCGGAGGCCGTGCTCCCCATCCGCGTGGATTGCTCGGACACGTACGGGCTTGCTACGGTTCAGCTCGTGCAGGAATCGACGCGGGCCACAAGCGCCCCGCGGGCTGCGTCCGTCGCGGGTTTCGCCCCCGGGAGCAGGACCTTCGCCCAGTCGTTCGTCTGGCCGCTGGCACCGCTGGGTCTCCTGCCCGGCGACCGGCTGAGCCTGTACGTGGAGGCCCGCGACTTCGACGACGTCAGCGGGCCGAATACCGGCACGTCTCCGGTGGTGTCCTTGCGCGTGGTCTCGCGCGAGGAACTGCTCAACGAGCTGACGCGCCGCGAGCAGCAGGCCCGGCAGGAGTTCGAGCAGATCGTGCGGGGTCAGGAGGACCTGTACGCCGATCTGCTCTCCGCGCTCGCGGCGAGCGGGTCGCGGCCGGCTGAGCAGGAGCATCGGCACGCCTTTGCGCGGATCGAGCGCCGTCAGCGGCAGCAGTCCATCCGGACCGATGCGGTCCGTCGCCGGCTCGAAGAAGTGCTGGCGGAGATGGAGGTGAACCAGGCGCTGACCGGGGCGGTTCGCGAGCGGCTTGGCGCGCGGGTCGTCGCACCGATGGCCGAGCTTGTCCGCACGGTGCTGGCCGAGGCGCTCTCGCAACTGGGCCGGCTGGCGAAGGAGGACTCGCCTGAGCTTGGCCGCGCCCTCCAGCCGCAGCAGGAGCAGGTCCTCAGGGCGATGCGCGCCATCCTGGCGAACATGCTACAATACGAAGGCTTCCAGGAGGCCGTCTCGCTCCTCCGTGACATCCTGAACCTGCAGAACAACGTGAACGAGGAGACGGCCAAGCGCGCGGGCGAGGAGATTGAGAAGGTCTTCGGGCCGGAGAAGAGGAATTGATGCGGCGGCGACGCACCGACGCAGCGACGCAGCGACGAAGAACGCGGCGGCAACCCGCGCATGCGGACAGGGCGTGCCCGTTCCCCGCGTCGCTTTGTTGCTTCGTCGCCTCGTCGCTCCTCCCTGTGCTCGTGTTCTGCGTCGCCGCACCGGCTCAGCAGTCCGCCACCGGCAAGGATCCTCTCGCCTCGAAGGAGGAGATCGTCCGCGACCGCATGACGCAGCTCGAAGACCGCATGTTCCGGCTGATTGAGAAACTCGGCCAGACCGAACCCGACCAGGCGGAACGGCTCCGCGTCGCGCTGCACAAGTCGCGCGAGCTTCTGATACGGCAGCACATCGACGAACTGGTGAAGCTTCTCGATAACGGGAACCTGGCCGAAGCGACGGATCGGCAGAAGTCCCTTGTTCGCGACCTCAACGCCGTACTGCAGACGCTCCTGGAGAACTCGACCGACCCCCAGGCCAGGCAGAAGGAACTCGATCTCTTGAAGACCCTTCGCGGCCGCATCGCAAACCTCCTGGCCGAGGAGCAGGAACATCGCAGGGCCTCGGACCTCGCCGCACGTTCCGCCGAAATGCGTCAGCAACTCGACGCCGCCGCCCGTGCGATCGAGTCGTTGCTTCAGCGCGAGCAGACCGCGGCCGACCGGACCGGCGATGCGATCCGGGACCGGCGTGGAGACGGGCCAGCCCTGCAGGCGGCCCAGGCCGGCATCCGAAGCGAGGCCGAGAAGCTGGCGGAAGAACTCGAGCGGCTCGCCGCCGCCGCATCACAGCCCGCCTCAACGCGTCCGGCCCGGGCTTCCGGCAAACTGCCCGACGGCGTGGGGGAATCCCCGCCGGCACTTGAACGAACGCACGAACATATGGAGCGGGCCGCCGCGCGGATGAAGGACGCGGAAGCGCCGCTCGGCGAGGGCCGCTTTCAGCAGGCCAAGGCCAGCCAGGATCGCTCGATCGAATCGCTGCGAGCGGCGTTGCGAGAACTGCGAGAGCAGGCGGAGGCGTTGCGGAAGACTGCCGATCTTCCCGCCATGGCCCGGGGCCAGCGGGATACGGCTTTCCGGACCGGCCAGCTCGCCGACGATATGGCAGGCCGTTCGGAGGCCGGCCCGTCGAGCCGGCCTGGGGATGGCAACCCGGAGGCGCGGCGGGGACAGCCGCCGACGGCCGTGCCCGGTCGGGAGAACGTCGAGCAAGCGCGGCAGCAGATGGATGGCGCTGCCGACGACCTGAAGGACAACCGCCCGGGCGACGCCAACACAAAGCAGCAGGAGGCCGTCCGGCAGCTCATGGAGGCGCAGAAGCAGCTCGAAGAGCAGTTGAACCAGTTGCGCCGCGAGCAGCAGGAGGAGGTCCTCCGCTCGCTGGAGGATCGCTTCCGTGACATGCTCGCCCGCCAGCTTCAGGTCAACCAGAACACGCTCGACCTCGATAGGAAGGGCATGCCGAACTGGACGCGGACGGAGGAACTGTTGGCCGGCACGCTCGCCCAGGCGGAGCGCGATCTCGCGGCCGAGGCGGGCAAGGCCCTCGACATCCTTCGCCAGGAGGGGACCTCGCTCGTTTTTCCGCGGATCGTCGGGCAACTCGCCGCCGATTTCAACGATGCCGGCGGCCGGATCGCGGAGAAGAACGTCGGCGCCGCTACGCAGCGACTTCAGGCCGACATCGTCGAGAACCTGAAGGAACTGATCGAGGCCGTCGAGCAGACCCGCAAGAAGGGCGAGGGCGGTTCGGGCGACGGCGACGGCGGCCCGCAGCAGCCCCCGCCCCTGTTGCCGCAGTCCGCCGAACTCAAGCTCCTGCGGGCCTGCCAGGTGCGGGTGAATCGCCAGACTGAAGCCTTTGCCAAAGAGCGCGGCAACGAGCAGACCCTCACGCTGGATCAGCAGCGGAGTCTCCAGCGGATCGCCGAGAGGCAGAAGGAGGTGGCGGCCATGGCGCAGGAGATGAACGAGCGGGCGCCGCAGCATTAGCGTCTTGGGGCGCGGCTTCCGCGCATCTTGCCTTCCGGCGCTGGCGCGCAGCAACAGCGCCCGTCATTCTGAGGAGCGAAGCGACGAAGAATCTGGCCGATCGGCGCGAAAAGGCCATCTGCTCGAGCGAAACCCCCCTGATGCGAGGATTTCTGCCCGCGAGCCGAATCGCCGCGCAAAACCCTCGAAAAAAGGATGGGAATTGGAACATCCCGTAACAAACCGGTAACATTCGGCC
>CAZMVY010000175.1:0-10793 GCA_964569765.1 uncultured Planctomycetales bacterium | reverse complement strand
CGGGCTCAGTTCGACGAGGCGTTGCGTTGGGGCGGCCCGGCTGCGTCAATCCCGGCGGTGGTTCCGAATCCCGCCGGTTATTGCCCGCACTTGCACGGCGCGGGAATCAGGCAGATGAACTCGCACGTCTCGCTACCCGTGTTGCAGAACTGGTGCTTTTCGTTCGGGGGCACAAAGATTACATCCCCGGTCTTGAACGGGCGGTCGCCCGCGGGGGTCTTGGCCGTTCCGCTGCCGCGCCAGACGAGGATCTCGTGCTCGTAGTTGTGCTCGTGGTGCGGCGTGCAGCCGCCGGGCTCGATCTCGAAATGACGCATGTGGAAGATGTTGGCGCCGTCGGCCGGGCCGATCAACACGCGCATCCGTGCGCCGACGGCCCCCTCAGCGCACACCGTTTCCTGGCGATGAGCCTTGATCGGTTGAATTCGCATACGTGCTCCTCTGGTCCGCGGGCATTGTACCACAGCGGGCCGGTCGGCTCACGTCCGCCGGGGGTCGGCGCGGGACTCCCAGGGGGTACAATGCTTCCCGGCTGGCGAATCCCGCGAGCCGTGAGTTGAAGGAGCCGAGGCACATGGGTGAGCCGATTGTGAACCGTCGTGCGTTTCTCGGGGGGGCGCTTGCCGGTCTGGGCGCGTCGCGACTGGCCGTCGGAGCGCAGGCCGGGGCGCCGGCGGGTGACGCTATGACGAAGCCCGGCGCCACAGGCGATGCCGGTGCTGCATATGACGACCAGCGTCACACGGATCGCCTGTTCCGCGAGACTCCGCGTCGGTTTGAGTGCCGGGCGAGGACGCCGGAGGAACTGAAGGCATGGCAGGCGGCGTGGCGCCCGCGATTGCGGGAACTGCTCGGGCTGACGGCCATGAGCGAGGAGGTTCGATTCGACAGGCGGGCCGAGCGTGCGGAGAGCGTCCGGGAGAATGGATACACACGCGAAAAGTGGTATCTCTGGACCGAGCCGGACGTGCCGTTGCCGATCTGGGTGCTGATCCCGGACCAACCCGCGGCGCGGCCGTATCCGCTCGTGCTGACGCCGCACGGCCACAACGTGCCCGAGCTTTACCTCGGCATCGCAAGCGACGAGAAGCAGCGCAAGGCGATTGCAGAGGGCGATCGCGACATCGCGGTGCAGGCAGTTCGTGAGGGTTACCTGTGCGTGCTGCCGACGGCCCGCGGCTTCGGCGAGACCATGCGGCCGGAGGATCGCAAGGCCAACAAGGTGAGTTCCTGCCGCACCGAGCTGATGCACGCGATGCTGTTCGGCCGCACAATGATCGGCTGCCGTGTGTGGGATATCTCCCGCATCCTCGATTGGGTCACGAGGCGGTACGACATCGACCCGCGCCGCGTTGCCATCACCGGCAACAGCGGCGGCGGCACGACGAGCGTGTTCGCCCCCGCCTGCGACGAGCGGATCACCGTGGCCGTGCCGAGCTGCTACTTCTGTACGTTCGCGGCCTCGATCGGCTCGATTCATCACTGCGAGTGCAATTACGTGCCCGGCCTGCTCCGCGAAGGAGAGATGTACGATGTCGCCGGTCTCATCGCCCCGCGTCCGTTCCGCGCGATCGCGGGCAAGGCCGACCCGATCTTCCCGATTGCGGCGGTGCGGCAGGCATACGAGAGGCTCCGGGCGATCTACCGGGTCGCCAGCGTCGAAGACCGCTGCGAGTTGTACGTGGGCGATGGGCCACACCGCTACTACCGGGCCGGAAGCTGGCCTTTCATTCGGAAGTGGTTCGATCGACTCGCGGACGGGCGATGATGTTGCGTCGGGCCGGATGGGCTGCCTCTTGTCGTTGACGGCAGCGGCATCCGGCGGACCGTTCGGTATATCGCGTTTGCTTGACCTTGCGGCGCGGCGTTCGTAGAGTGCGGCACGAGGCGGGAGGCGCGAGCCGGATGCCCCGATACGGATGACCGCCATGATGACGAAGTGCGAACGCGTACAAGCCGTTCTCCAGGGCCGTCGGCCGGATCGCCCACCGGTGAGCTTCTGGTGCCACTTTCCGCACGAACAGGTCGCCGGACAGGCGGCGATCGAGGCGCACCTCGCGCACCTGAGCCGCTTCGACCTGGACTTCCTCAAGGTAATGAACGACAACGGCTACCCGCGCGAAGGCGGGGCCGAAGTGATTCGCAGCGTGAGCGATCTCAAGGCGCTCCGGGTGCTTCGCGGGGTGGAGGGGCCGTTCGGCGCTCAGCTCGATGTGATCCGCGGGCTGGCTCGGTTTCTGTCGGGCAAGGTGCCGCTCTGTACGACCGTCTTCAACGCGTGGGCGACGTTGCGGGAACTCGTGCGCGCGCCGCGGACCGAGCATGGGCCGCCCAAGCTGGACGGCTGTGACGAACGGGACGACGCGTTGACGCAATGGCTCAAGGAGGACCGCCCCGCCGTCCGCGAAGCGATCCGCGTGATCGGCGAGTCGCTGGCAAACTTCGCCGCGGAATGCATAGCGGCCGGCGCGGACGGAATCTTTCTGTCCGTGCGAGATGACTGGGTGGACCGGCCGGCGAACGGCGACGGGACGTACGACGAGTTGGTCCGGCCGACGGACCTGAGGATCCTGGAGGCGGCATCGGCGGGGACGTTCAACATGCTGCACGTCTGCGGCAAGGCGGTGAACTTCGAGGCCTTTGCCCGGTACCCGGTCCATGCGCTGAACTGGGCGGATCGCGCCGCCGGGCCGAGCATTGCCTACGCACGCGACCGGGTGAAACCGGCGCTGTGCGCCGGCGTGGACAACCTGGGCGTGCTGTGCAACGGCACATCGGCCCAGGTGGCCGACCAGGTGGCCGACGCGATACGCCAGGCGCAGTACCGGCCGATCCTGATCGCGCCCGGCTGCACGTACGACCCGGCAAAGGTGCCGGCGGAGAATCTCCGGGCAGTAGTGGAGGCGGCGAAGAGGAGCACAGGGTAGCGGGTTGCGAACGGCACCCGCCAACCGGTGTCGGTTCATTCGCGGATCGCGGGCGACGGAGGGCGACGGCGCGCGGCGGGCGCCTGCGGAAGAGACGGACGGAACAAGGGATTACGGCACAGGCTGGACGGATTCATGGAACAGACTCTCATCATCCTGAAACCGGATTGTGTGCAACGGCGGCTGATCGGGCGGATCATCGCCCGGTTCGAGGAGAAGGGACTTGTGATTGCGGGGATGAAGCTCATGCGGATCTCGCCGGAGCTGGCCGAGCGGCACTATGCCCCGCACAAGGGCAAGCCCTTCTATCCGGGCCTCATCCAGTACATCACGTCGGGGCCGGTCGTCGTGATGGTCCTGGCCGGGCCGCGTGCGATCGACGTGTGCCGCAAGCTCATGGGCAAGACCTTCGGCTACGAGGCCGAGCCGGGGACGATCCGCGGCGACTTCGGGATGAGCAAGACGTACAACCTCGTTCACGGCAGCGACGGGCCGGAATCCGCTGCCGCCGAGATCGCGCTGTATTTCACCCCTCAGGAACTGCTCTCGTACTCCACCGCCGAGAGCCGGTGGCTCACAAAGCCGGACGAAGTATAGCCGCGAGGTCGGGCGGGTCGGCATCGTCTCCTGGCGGTCGCGCGAGTCGATGCGACGGCGGGTGGTGCGCCTCCGCCGCGCGATCGCGCCGTCCCCGGGGTCGGGTTGACGGGGCGGATGGGCTGGTTTATGGTCATTTCAGAAACGTCTGAAACTTCTGAGATTTCTGAAATGGCCGGGGCATTCGAACGTTCGCGGGCGCTCTTCATCCGACGATGGGGAGAGATGGGCGCGTACTGGGGGATTAACCGCACGATGGCGGAGCTGCACGCGCTGCTCTACATTTCGGCCGAGCCGTTGTGTACGGACGACGTGATGAGCCATCTGGAAATCTCCCGCGGCAGCGCGAGCATCAACCTCCGGCAGCTTGTTGACTGGGGCCTGATCCGTCGCGTGCATAAGAAGGGTGACCGCAAGGAGTACTTCACGTCCGAAACGGACGTGTGGGAGATGTTTCAGACGATCGCGCGGGAGCGAAAACGGCGCGAGGTCGAGCCGATCATCGAGACGATCCACCGGTGCCGGGACATGGTCGGCCGGGAGATGGCGAGCCTGAAAGGGGCCGATGCCGCCGCGGCGCGGGTGTACGTGGAGCGTCTGGACGCGATGCAGGAGTTTCTCGAGGCGATGATCGGCCTGCTGAACCTCATGCTCCGCGGGAGCCGCGGGGACATTTCGGCGCTGACGAAGATGATGGCGCGGCTGGTGCCGCCCGGCTCCTGAGCCGGCGCGGCGGCGGGGGCCTGGGCCTACGGAGAATCGACCCATGCAGCAGACGGCGCTGATCCGGCTGGGTGACGGTTCGTTTCGGCAGACCGACTCCATCGTCGAGTGCGTCAAGGCGCTGCGGCAGCCCGACAGCCTGGCCTGGCTCGATCTGGACGAGCCGGACGAGTGGACGCTGGCCCTCATGGGCGAAGCCTTCGAGTTTCACCCGCTGGCGGTGGAGGACTGTCTGCACGGCGAGCAGCGGGTGCGCATTGACCCCTACGGCGATTATTTCTTCATGGTGATCTACGTGCCGACGCGGGAGGGCGGGGACGGGCCGTTGCAGAGCCGCGAGCTGGCGCTGTTCTGTTCGGCGCGATACATCGTGACGGTTCACCATCAGCCCATCGAAAAGCTCGCTTTGTTGCTGCAGAGGTGCCAGCGGGATCCGGCGACGTTCCTGTCGCGGGGCATGGACCATCTGCTGTACCTGATCGTGGATTCGGCGGTGGATCAGTACGGGCCGATTCTCGAACGCCTGGAAGAAGAGACCACGGAACTCGAGGACCGGGCGCTGGACGACCCGAGCCCGGAAGTCCTGGAGCGATTGACGGGAATCAAGTCGGAGCTGCTTCAGATCCGGCGGTTTCTCGGCCCGGTCCGCGACGTGGTGGCACAACTGGCCCGGGGCGAGTTCGGCTTCGTCGGACCGCAGATGCAGCTCTACTTCCGCGATATCCTCGATCATCTCACCCGCACGATCGAAATGATCGAGGTCTACCGCGATCTGGTCTCCGGCGCGCGGGACATCTACCTGTCCAGCATGTCGCAGCGGCTCAACGAGGTGATGAAGGTGCTCACGATCTTCGCCACGATCATGCTTCCGCTGTCGCTGGTGACCGGCATCTACGGGATGAACATCGAGCACCTCTGGCCGCCGACGGACCGGCCCTGGAGCTTCCCGCTCGTGCTCGGCATCCTCGCGGCAATCGCTGTCGGGCTCCTGTCCTTCTTTCGCCGACGCCGATGGATCTGAGGGTAACCGCGGCTGCAGGTCCGACGGCGGATCGAGCATCCCTGTTCGGCTGGCGGACGAGCGACGCCTTCGAAGCGATCGGAATCGCAGGTGCTTCTTCTCCCGTTGCCAGCCGGCCTCGCCCGGGCTGTCTTGAGTCGTCATCGGCGCGGTTCCCCGCCGGATACGGACCGTTTGAGCGCGGTTGCGTCGGATTGTCCGGAGGTGGCAGCTCATGTCGCGGGTCAGAGCCGTTACAATATCTGCGGGCAGTGTCATCGCAGCCGCGGGAGGGTATGGACCTCCACGACCCGCGGCCCGCACCACAGCATTCAGGCGAATATGTGCGTCGGCGAGATGCCGGTTCCCGACGGTACCGAGCCCCTGATTCCGAATACGAACACGGTTCACCGGTTCGTGCCGGAGCAGTGCGCCACGTGCCACATGCAACCCAAGGAGTTCGAGAGCAACGAGAGCCCGGCCGGCTCCGGTCACAAGTTTGCGGTGAATCTCGCCGGCTGCGTCACGGTTGGATGCCACCGGTCGCAGGAGGGGGTGCTGGCGGATAAGACGACGCTCCAGACATTCGTGCAGAACAGCCTGAACGCTATCGCGGCGCGTCTGGGCGATCCGTCGACCTGGCAGTACGGCGCGGAGGGTGGCCCGGCGGATCAGTCGTCAATCCCTGATGCAATTGAACAGGTGCGGTTCGAATACGAATACATCCTGTATGACGGCAGCATGGGCGTGCACAATCGGCAATATGTGAAGCGTCTTCTGCGCGACACGGACGTTCGCCTGAAGAGCGTTGGCAGGTAGCGCGGCGTCGCCGTACGCTCCCATTTCGGGGCGGCGCGGTCGGCGAATTGCGATGCGGCTGAGTGGAAAGCCCGGCCCCTTTGTCGGACGAGAGGGGGGCGGGGGCTTCTTGTTGTGCGGATCGGGTTGCGTGCTACCGGAAGGCCGGTGGTATTCTTCGGAAATCGGTATCCGTCGAGCCAGCCGCATCCGTGCGCCTCCGGAGGCGGGGGCTATGCCTTTCGGCGGACGCGGCGGGCCAGCGCCAGCAGCGCCGAGCCAGTCAGCACGGCCGTTGTCGGCTCGGGGATCGGCGGCGGGTCCTCCGGCGTGCCGCTGATCTCGATGAGGTCATTGCCGCATTCCACAGTCACATGGAGTCTGAGCGGCGAGTTCTTCGGAAGGTTCAGCGCGTCGAAGGGGACGCTCCACTCGTAGATCCACGTGGGCTCGGTATTGTTTGCGTAGTGGGCATAGAAAGCGCTGTTCAGCGTTCCCGTGACGAGCAGGGTGCCGCTTGAGAGTGCCCAGGGATTGACCAGGGCCGCAATGCCCGGATAACCGCCGTAGCCGGAGTGGTCGGCAATCACGCCCATCGTCGTCCCGACCGTGCGGAGTTCGCCGGCGACGAAGCCGTGATTGCCGGCGTCCTGCGTGATCAGTGCGAGGTCGTAGGTGCCATCATCGCCGATGTCCAGAAAGAGATCGCCCAGGCGATAGCGGTAGCCGCCCGCGCTGATGGTCGCGGACAGAGGCATTGAGGTTACGAGCAGCACCTCGAAGGCGTTTCCGTCGAGGCGCGCATAGAGGGCTTCCAGGTCGAAGACTTCGCCTGTCGCGCCGCCGGGGCTGGGCCTGTGGCCGACGCCGCCGGGGTAATCTACCGGGCTCCAGTTATTGTTGGTGCCCCCGTCGCCAAAAGCGCCTGCCGGCGGGCCCCAGTCGGAGAACGGGGTGATGCCCCAGTCCGTGATCCGGCCGTCGGCCGCGACGATCAGTGCCTGGGCCGATGAGGATGCAAGTGCGGTTACTACGATCAATGTCAACGTGATGCGCTTCATGTTCATGCTACCTTTCGTGCTCCCTCCAAGAGTCCCGTATCCACATGGCGATTGTGGAGCGCCTGACGAGTTCCGGAAGGCGTTTGGAGGCTGGATGTCGCAAGCTCCGTACCACGGGGTTTGAGTAGGGGCGGGCCTGCATGATCGGTCTTTCTGCCGCATCGTGCGGCTGTTTGGATGAGAATCCGGGTAGGGCGTACCGGGTTTGCGTCGTCTGCCGACATCGCAGGGACGCGGTACGACCGCGACACCCACCACGACCGATAGCCCGTTGAAATGATCTATCTCCCTCATGAGGCTCGGATTGGGTTTTGTTACCTCATGTAAACGAGCTTCGCCCGGACTCCCCGACCGATAAGCGGGTGCACGCTGGCGGGCATTGCGTGTCCGCTGCGGCATCGAACACGTTCGGCAGGGGCGGCAACCGGTGGAGGCCCGCCTCGCGCGGCGGGTTGAGGCCGGCGCGGGGCCGCGAGGTGGTGCCAGGACATTGCGTGCAATCGAGCGGAAAGCAACCGCCAGAGGTTGCGTGCGGCTGGCGCTTCGGCCGGGTGCGAGGGATGATACAGGACCGAGTCACAAACCGGCTTCTTGCGATTGTGAACGTTGCTGACGGAGGCCGCGGTTGCGGAGAGACAGGAAGGCGATTCCTTACTCTGCGCGTGCCGGTTCAGCGCGTCGCGTCATGCGCCCGCGCGCGTCGCGACCCGTCGGCCTGGCATGCGGCCGGGATGGCAGATATGATAAAGGGCGACGGCTGGACAAGGCGGGAAGTCAGGCTGGAGCCGTCGTTGGGAAGGCTGGACTTGGCTGAGAATCCGAACGTGAACGAGGGCGAAGGCGGGCCGACGGGGGCTTCGCCTTCCGCTTCGGACGCTCGGGGTGCGCCGAGCGCGCCGGGGGAGCGGGTCGTTCCCACGACGCTAGTGCGCTATGGGCACATGGGCCTCATCGGCGAGTTCACCAGCCCGCCGCAGGCGAAGTACTGCTGCGGGGCCAAAGTGGTGATCCAGACCGACCGGGGGATCGAACTCGGGGAGGCGGTGAGCCTGACATCGCCTGGGTGCGAGAATCCGATCCGCCGTGAGCAGATCCTTCGCTATGTGGAGGTTTGTGGTCCGGAGTATCTGCGGCTCAACGGCGGACGCATCCTTCGTGAGGCGACCTACGCGGACCTGGCGGAGGATCGCCACCTGCGGCAGTCGGAGAAGGAGAAGATGGAGGTGTGCAGGAGGTTCATCGAGGCCCGCGGGCTGCCGATGAAGTTGGTGGACTGCGAGCACCTCTTCGGCGGCGAGCGGGTCGTCTTCTACTTCATGTCCGAGGGGCGCGTCGATTTCCGGGAGTTGGTGCGCGATCTGGCCAGGGAGTTCCAGACGCGGATTGAGATGCGCCAGGTGGGCGCCCGCGACGAGGCGCGGCTGGTGGCGGACTTCGAGACCTGCGGGCGGGAATGCTGCTGCAAGAACTTCCTGAAGACCCTCAAGCCCGTTAACATGAAAATGGCCAAGATGCAGAAGGCCACCCTCGATCCGTCGAAGGTGTCGGGACGTTGCGGCCGGCTGAAGTGCTGCCTGCGGTATGAGCAGGATACGTACGAGGAGCTTGACAAACGGCTGCCCAGGACGGGCACGCGGGTTCGAACGCAGTTCGGCGACGGGACGATCGTCGAGCGGCAGATCCTGACCCAGACGCTCCTGCTGCATATGGACGACAACCAGCGGATCGCCGTACGGATGGATGATGTCCTCTCGACGGACGTGCCTCCGCCTCCGGCACCTTCGCCGGCAGAGGCGGCCAACGGCGGCCGCGGGCGGCGGGCGCCGCTGGATCGGTCCGCCGCACGGCGCCTGGCGCCGGCCGGGCCGAGCGGGGCCGATTCCGTGCCGGCGGGTGACGGGGCGGAGCAGTCGGCAGGCGGAGATGAGCGTTCTGCCCCGTCCGGCGAACGGCGGGGGCGGCGACGGCGTCGCGGCCGTCGGAGTGAAGCCGGACCGGTCGGGCCGACGAACGACGCCGGCGAACCGCCGGAATCGCCCGCCGGGCCCTTGTCGGATGAGCCGGACAGAGTTGACTGAGCCATGGCCGAGACACCTGCAATTCAACCGAAGAGCATCGAGCAGATCGTTCGGGAGGTGGGCGCGTATGCGCCGGGCGCATTCCAGTTCGTTCAAGAGGGCGTGGGGGTGACGTCGGAACGGGTGCACGGCCCCGCCTCCAGACTGGAGCGTCGGCTCCTGAAGTGGATGGCGAAGGCGAAACTGGGGCTCAACGAGCTCCGGGAGCTTTATGACGAAGGGCGGCTCCCGCCGAATGTTCGCTTGGCTGTGGAGCGCCTGGGAGGCATCGACGCCCTGAACCGTCATGTGACGGGGCAGCAGTTGTGCCTCGGTCTGCGCGACCTCGCGATCGAGCGGTGGGGCTGGATGGCGCGAGTGGTGCTGGCGCACTGGGGCGTACACAGCACGAGGGACTTCGGTCGGATCGTCTTCGCGCTGGGCGAGAACCAGATCCTTTCCAAGCAACCGACCGATTCGATCCACGACTTCGACCGGGTCTACGATTTTCGGGATGCGTTCGACCGGCGCTACCGTATCGTCCTGAAGGAGCCGGAGTGATTCGTCGAAAGGCTTCTGCGGGCCGCCCTGCTGTCGCCGTACCGCCGCCTCGCTCCGTCGCCGGACGGGGACCGGGGCCCTCATCCGGCGTGGAGGGTGTGCGGCGGTTCTGGGTGTGGCGTTTCGCGGGTTGGCGCGGCGGGGCGGGACCGGTAGAATCCCGTCGGCGCGTAAAGGGGTGCGGCGTTCCGTCGGCTCGTGGGTTTCTGGTGTCGGCTTCGGTCGGCGCCGTATGTGTCAGGGGCGGACGTGGCGGCTGACGTGCCGCCCGCCACGAGGCGGGCAAGATGCCCACCCCGCGGGAAGGCATGACTCTCTTGCTGAAAGCGGCACTAGATCGGGAGTAGGCTCGGTGTTCAGCATCATCTCTCGCGACAAGGGATTCTTCGATCTGCTGGAACGCTCGGCCGAAGTGGTGGTCAAGGTCGCCACCGCCTATGCGGAGGTCGCACACGACTACCCGAACCGGGAGGATGCCATCAGCCGCATCCGGCAGTTCGAGCATGACGGCGACGAGGTCGCCCACCGCACGCTCGAAATGCTCGACAAGACGTTTATCACGCCCTTCGACCGGGAGGACATCCAGGCCCTCACGCTGCGGATGGACGACGTGATCGACGAGATCGACGCGGCGTCCAAGCGGCTCATGCTCTATCGGATTCCCGAGCCGACCGGGTGGTTCGTCAAGCAGACAGACGTGCTTCTGCGGGCCGCGAAACTCGTTGCGCAGGCGGTGGCGCAGCTTCGGAGACTCAAGAAGCCGGATCACCTTCAGGAACACCTTGTGGAGATCCACCGGCTGGAGAATGTCGGGGATGACAACAACCATGCGGCGGTCGCTGAGCTGTACGACAACGCGGCGGATCCGATCCTCGTGATGAAGTGGAAGGAGATTTACGACCTTACGGAGCGCGCGATCGACCGGTGCGAGGACGTTGCCAACGCGATTGAGGCGATTGTTCTGAAGAACACGTGAGGGCGCCTGGCGAGCGGCAACCTGATAACGGATCACCCCCGGCAGTGGTATCCGGCGGAACGGAGCGGTGAAGCATGAGCACGGTGAAGGTCG
>CAZMVY010000174.1:0-10806 GCA_964569765.1 uncultured Planctomycetales bacterium | reverse complement strand
TGCTCCAGTTGTTCCGGGCTTCCATGCGGTCTCATACCACATATGTCGGCATCCGGAGCGCAATTACATGACTTTTACAGGACTCAATAATCGCCTCTCCGATGGCACTGGCCCAGGGCGTCGGCAACCTCGCCTCGTTGCCGACGCAGTTCCAGTCGTCCGGCCCGCCGAACGGCTGGATTGTGATCTCTCCGACCAGCGGCCCGGTTTCCCTGGTCCTTGATCCCGCCGGCCCGGTCTGGAAGAAGGATTTCACAGGCCCGACGGCAGACCGTTCACGCAGCCCGCGTTTGGGGACGCCGCTGCCCGTCACCGAAGTGTTCAAGTCGCCGGCGGCATTCCCTGGACGGACTGGCATGAAGACGTCATCGGGATCGATGCGTCCGGCGCTCCGGATCTTGGGGGGACCTGGGCCAATCCGAGCCTTCTGGCAAATGGTGTGCCGGCGCCCGATCTCACCGTTACGGGGGCGGGAACGAGCAGCCTTTCGTTCTTCTTCAACCCCGTCGCACCCGGTTCCACAGTGACCATCCGGAAGGACCTCGTCCACAACAGCCTTCCGGGGACGGCCTTCAACGGCACACTGGCGATCACCGAATACCCCACCCCCAAGCCGGCTACCATCGGCCTGCTCGCGATCGGTGGCCTGGCGCTGGCACGCCGCCGCGCTTCGCAGGGGCGGGAAACGGCGAAGTAGCAGAAGGCATACCGCCAGGGATACCGGTGTGCTTTTCGGGGGTGAACGAAACAGACGCAGGGGCCGGCTGACGGACTTTGCGTTCTGATCTCAGGAAGCGTAGAGACCGCGGGCAGGTCCTGCCGAAACCACCAGGACCTGCCCGTGCCATTCTGTGCACCGAACGCGGCTCGCACGCCCGCCCGTTTGGCTTGCTCGACCCCGCCGTGCCGCGAGGCGCCTTTTATGCCAGCGCCGGCACAGGTCCGGCAAGTACTTCGTACTCCTGCACCGGCGTCTGGTCACCGCTGCAGACTACCTCGATGTCGCGCCGGAGCGTGGGCATGGCCTGTTCAATGAAGCGTTTCGCCACCTGGCGCTTCCGCTCGCTGGCCGTCGCCTGCCGCAGGAACAGATGCCCGATCAGGACGGCGATCGCCGAATCAACGAGGCGCCGGCCGTGCAAATCCATGTACTCCGTGCCCCGTTCCTTGATGAACGCGATACCCTTGAGCACAAGCTGCTTGCCTTCGACAAGCCTCGCCTTCAGCGCGGCCAGGAGCGCGTCGTCGTACTCGTGCTTTTCAAACTCCTCCACGTGCTTCTCGAAAGCCCCGGAGCACACACCGCGGACGGCCGCCACAATCTGCAACTGCGTCGTGCCCTCGTAGATCGTCGTGATCCGCGCGTCGCGAAGGTACCGCTCGACCGGATAATCCTGCATATAGCCCGATCCGCCGAGGACCTGAAGCGCGTCGTTGGCGACCTTCACCGCCATTTCGGAGGCGTAGTACTTGCTCATCGGCGTAAGCATGCTGTTGAGCCGCTTGAGCGTGCGGGCGTCGGCCTTGCGCCGCTTGAGCTCGTCCGGGTCGGTCGGCGGGTGAAACTCGAGCACCCGAAGATTGTTGTTCTCCAGGTCGCACACGCGACTCGTTTCGTATGTCAGCGCCCGAGCCGCCTCGATGTGAACCTTCATGTCCACGATCAGTTCCGCGACGGCCGGCAACCTCTCGATCGGCACGCCGAACTGCTTGCGCGTGTGCGCGTACCGCCGCGCCTCGCGGAACGCCGCCTCGGCGATGCCGAGCGACTGCGCCGCGATGCCCACCCGCGCGCCGTTCATCAGGCTCATCACGTACGTGACCAGCCCGCGCTGCCGCTCGCCGATGAGCCTGGCGGGCACGTCGTCGTACACCAGTTCGCACGTCGGCGAGCCGTGAATGCCCAGCTTGTGCTCCAGATGCCGCACACGCACCCGCGGGCACCGCTCGACGAGAAACAGGCTCAGCCCCCGGCCATCCTTCACCTCCGGCTCGCTCCGCGCGAGTGTCAGCAGGATTTCGCCGCAGCCGTTCGTGATAAACCGCTTCACGCCCGTCAGGCGCCAGACGCCGTCCTCGTCCTGCCATGCCCGCAAGCCGACCGATTGCAGGTCGCTGCCCGCGTCCGGCTCGGTCAGGGCCATCGCCCCGGTCACCTCGCCGCGCGAAAACCGCGGCAGGTATTCCTGCTTGATCTCGGGGCTTGCGAATGCGTTGATCGTCTCGGCGATGCCCTGCAGCCCGAAGATATTCATCAGCGAGGCATCCGCGCGGCTGATGATCTCAATCGCCATCGTGTACACGAGATTCGGACAGTTCAGCCCGCCATACTCCCGCGGCAGCGTGAATCCCATCAGGTCCGCCTGCGCAAGCCGGCGGATGTTCTCCTGCACGCGCGGCCCGAGCGTCACGGTCCCGTCCTCGTTGAGCCTGTGGCCGTCGCGGTCCACCTCTTCGGCCCGCGGAGCGATGAAGTTCGCCGCGATATCGCCGACGATCTTGAGGATCCGCCGGTAGTTGTCGATGGCATCGGCCGCGTTCGCCGGGGCATACTCCGCCCCCGGCCCGCCGTTCCGCGTGAACCCGTCCTCCTGGACAGCCGCGATCGCCGCCAGGTCGATGTGGTCGAAGAGGAACTTAATGTCGTCGTTATCTTCGAAGAAGTTCGCCATGATCCGTCCTGAAGCGATAAAACGGAAAAGCGAGAAACCGGAAAAGCCAGGCCGCGTCGGCCCTTCTTTCGCTTTCTCGCTTTCTGTTTTCTCTTACGCCCGCTCCTTGATCGCCTTGATCATCATCGGAATGACCTTGTTCAGGTCCCCGACAATCCCGTAGTGGGCCACGCCGAAGATCGGCGCCTCCTTGTCCCAGTTGATCGCGATGATTTTCGCCGACTCCTCCATGCCCGCCCGATGCTGCACGGCGCCGCTGATCCCGCACGCGATGTACAGCGCCGGGCGCACGGTTGTGCCGGTCTGGCCGATCTGGTGCTCCTTGCCGATGAAGCCGCTGTCCACCGCCGCACGTGAGGCCCCCACCGCGCCACCGATCGCCCCGGCGAGGTCGTGGATGAGCTTGAAGTTCTCCTTGCTGCCTACGCCGCCCCCGCCTGCCACAATCACGCGCGCCGCCTTCAGGTTCACCTTCCGCGGCTCCCGGTGGCGCTCGATGAGCTTCACCGCCAGGTCGAAGTCGTTGAACTCCACCTTCTCCTCGACAATCTCACCCGTGCGCTTCGGATCCGGCGACCCCATCCGCATAACGCCCTCGCGCACCGTCGCCATCTGCGGCCAGCGGTCGAAGTTCACGATCGTCGCGATGATGTTCCCGCCGAAGGCCGGGCGAATCTGCAGGAGCAGATCCTTGTACGTCGTCTTCGTCTTGGGGTCCGTGTAGTCGCCGATCTCGAGGTCGGTGCAGTCGGCCGTCAGCCCCGCGCGCATCTCCGAAGCGATCCGTGGCGCCAGATCGCGGCCCAGCGGCGTCGCTCCGTACAGGACGATCTGCGGTTTGTGCTTCGCGATGAGCCGGCACATGACCCGGGCGTACGGCAGCGTCCGGTAGTGCTCCAGCTTCGTATCGTGCACGTAGTAAACCTTGTCGGCCCCGTGCGCAATCAGCCGGTAGCACAGCTCCCGCACGTTCCAGCCCGGCAGCACCGCCGCCATCTTCACGCCGAGCCGATCGGCCAGCTCCCGCGCCTTGGTGCAAAGCTCAAGCGAAACGTCATTGAGACTCTCGTCTTCCTGTTCCGCGAAAACCCAGACCTCGCCGTTACGATTGGGTTCGATCATTCGTCAATTGTCCGTTGTCCGTGGTCCGTCGTCACCCCAACGTGTGGTCCACGATCAGCTCGTGGATCATCCGCCTCACGCCCTCGGGGGACGGCGGGATCTCCGTGTAGCCTTCCTTGGTGAGTACGATCGACTGCACCCGATGCACCTTCGTCGGCGACCCCGTCACGCCGCACCAGCTCAGATCCGCCTGAATGTCGTCGAGGTTCCACTGCTCCATGAGCAGCTTCTTCGCCGTAAGCGCCTCCAGCCGCCGGGCGCACTCCGCCTCGCGCTGCGCGTCGGTGGCCGCCGGCATCTCCGCGGCAACCTCCCGGGCCACCTCGTCCCGCGTGCGGGCGCGCTTGTACTGCATCACGCGCTTCGCTGCCGGCGGGCGCGGCTCATTGGCGATGTCGAGCACCGTCAGCAGCATCGGCACGCGCGCCTCGACCACCTCCCACCCGTTGCCCACGTTCCGCCGCACACGCGCCACGCGGTCCTTCAGCCCCACCAGCCGCTCGTAGTACGTCACCTGCGGAATGCCCAGCTTCTCGGCAAGCTGCGGGCCGACCTGGGCCGTGTCGCCGTCGATCGCCTGCCGACCGCAGAACACGAAATCATAGCGGCCGATCGTCCGGATCGCCCGGCTCAGAATGTAGCTCGTCGCCAGCGTGTCGCTCGCCGCCGCCCGTCGGTCCGTCAGCAGAATGACACGATCGGCTCCGCGCTAGAGACATTCGCGCAGGACCTCGCCGGCCGCAGGCGGCCCCATCGTGATGGCCGTCACCGTTCCCCCGAACCGCTCCCGAATCTCAAGCGCCGCCTCCAGCGCGTTCAAGTCCTCCGGATTGAAAATCGTCGGCAGGGCAGCCCGGTTTACCGTGCCGTCCTCCTTCATCGCCTGACCGGTGATATTCCCCGTATCCGGAACCTGCTTGATGCAGACAATGCAATCGTAGCTCAATCGACCTCTCCGTTGACAAGCGGTGGAAATCGCGCCTGATCTCGGGCCAGACCTTAACGGCCTGTTACGTCGCCGTCAAGCACCCGGGCTCGCGCCGATCCCTCCTGCCGGGACGAACCCCATCCGCAAGCGCCGCCGAATTGTGAACGCTTTCACGCCCGCGACAGGCCTCCGGCACCTCGTCTCGCGCAGGTCACGCCACTGGCAACGACCCACCCGAGGTGCCGTTCTGGCGGCCGTGGCCGGCCGAAAGGATGCGGCTCGCGAAGAACACGGCGACGCGGCGGGGTGCGCGTCATTGTGTCGCTTCTCAGCAACCGCCCCGCCGAGACGAATGCGTCACCGGGCGAAGGAGTCAGGGCAGCGGGGCCGGCCGCCCCCGGCTCCGGCGCGAGACCGCCAGGGCTTCCGGACTCCGCCCGCAGTTCAGGAAGCACCGGCATCGTCAGCGGCCGCAGCTCCCGCAGACGAAAGGCCTGCCTCTCGCCGCCAACCTCCCGGCGGTAAACGTGTCTTCTCCAGTAGTGCCGGCCGGGGCATCCGCGCGTCGGATCGTACCGGCGCGGGCATGAACAAGACGCGGCCACGCCCGCCAGGCTCAGTTGCGCCCCTTCGACCTTGGAAAGGCCGGCGATTAGCTGTGCTGCGGCGGCGTGCGCCTGTTTCCGTGTTTTGCGGGGGAACACGAAGTTTTTTGCTCTTTTTGCCGAACAGCCATTGAATGCCGACGAGTATGAGTGTAAGGTGGGCTGTGTCATGCCGCCGCGGGTGACCTGCCATAATAACAACCGCTGCGGTCGGGGGTATGCCGCGTCCGTGCCCCGGAGCTTTGATATCGTTCGCGAGGCTGCACAGCCGCGTAACCGCCCGGCGGGAGGTGAGTCCTGGTGAAGCCGAAAGTCATTGCGCTGGCATGGATGCTGTCGCAGCCGCTCGTGCTGCCGGGCAATACCGCTACACAGTCTTCGCGCCCCGCCACGACACCGAGCACCGTCACGTCGCCCTGCACCGCACCGGACCGCCAGGAACAGATGCGAAAGTGGGTGCGGTACCTCACCGAGGACAACACGCTCACCACCCGCAAGACCGCGTGCGCGGATATGCTCGCCTCCGGCTGGCCCGAGGCGATCGAGACGCTTGTGGACACACTTGACCGTACGCCGGATCCGATCGCCCGACTCGCCATCTGCGAAACCCTCGCAACGTGGAACGATCCGCCCGCCGCCTTTGTACAGCCCCTCCGCTCGCTGCTGGACAACCCTGATGCGCGTCTGCGCGAAGCCGCCGCCCTCGCCCTGGGGGCATACCGGAACGGCGGCGTCATCGCCGCTCTTGCTCGCGACGTGGCCGATCGCAACGCGCCGATCTCGCGCCGGATAGCTGCCGTGCAGGCGCTGACCTGTGCGCACGATGTTACGAAAGCCATCGACGTGCTCATTGCCTCGCTGGACGCCCCGGACAGACGAATCCGCACGGAGGTGCTGGCGGCGTTGCCACGGCTGGCACCCGTGGATTTCGGGCCCGATATATCGGCATGGCGCCAGTGGTGGAGGAACGGCCGCAACGAGCTGCTCGACGGGCTCAGCAAGAAGCTCCGCCAGCAACAACGTCAGCAGGAGGCGCTGGAGGCCCGCTACGTCGAGTTGCTCGCCGCCCTCTTTGCGAAGACCCCCGACGAACAGCGGGATGCCCAGCTTGCCGAATGGTTCAAGTCGACCTTTGCCGTGGAACGCCGATCGGCCCTGATCCTGATCCATGAACGACTGCGCGACGGCAAGCTTCCCTCGGTCGCCGTCGCCGCCGCGATACGCAGGATGATCGACGACCCCGATCCCCGTATCCGGCGTGAGGTGGTCCTCCTGATCCGCGACATGCGGCAGCCCGAAGACACGCCGCTTCTCCTGTCGCGGCTCGACCAGGAAAACGATCAGACCGTAAGACCCGCAATCTACAGCGCGCTGGGCCGTCTGGGTTCGCCCGCCGCGATGCCGGTCTGCATCGCCGGAATGAACGATCCCAACGAGGACATCGTTGCCGAGGCGGTGACGGCGCTGGGCTGGCTCGTTCAACAATACCGCGAAGCAGGCGACATCGACGTCAGCCCGGCCGTGGAAGCGACGTACGAGCGGTTCCGGTCTCTCCCCGTCACGGCCGACCTCCGCGAACGCGTGGTCGACGCCATGGCAAAGATGAAGGACGCCCGGTTTGCCCCCCTGCTGCGGCGCGAGGCCGGCGAAGAAGAATCCAGCGTCGCCGTGCGTGCCGCAGCCGTTCGCGGGCTGGGCCTGCTGGGTGATCCGGCCAATACCGACGTGGTTGCCGGCCGCCTGAACGATAAGGACGCCGGTGTCCGCGAAGCCGCCGTAAAGGCGATGGCGGTGCTCGGCTCCACACCCGAACACCTCCGGAAGCTCGCCGCGCAAATCGACCCCGCCGTGGAGCCTGTAAAGACGATCCAGGCGCTCGCGTGGGAGGCGTATCGGGAGGTCTTCGCACGGCTCAGTACCGCGGAGGAACTGGCGATCCTGCGTCAATTCAGCGAGGCATCGGACCCTGTCGCAACCGAGCGGTACGTGCAACTGATTACCTCGGTCGAGCAGAAGCTGGCAGCGGCCAATCCTGCCCCGTTGGAGCTCCCGGCCGTTCGCGTGCAGTTGGGCGACGCTCTGGCCCGGATCAATCGCGATGCGGACGCCGCCCAGGCATACGAAAAGGCCCTTCCGCTGCTGATCGGCGCGCCGCCCGAGCAGCAGCACGAAGTCTACCTGAAGCTTCTCCGCGCCTGGCTGCGTGCCGGCCTGGCGGACAAGGCGATCGCACTGCTCGCCGCGAAGACGCCCATCCGCCCCAGCGACGACCGGATCGCGCAGGCCTTCACCGGGCACATCGAATCGCTGCTCGCGGCAAACAGGCCGGACGCGGCGATCGAGTTGCTCGACAAACTTCAGTCCGCGACGAACCCGCCGCTCGGGCTCGGACAGGCACCACGCCTGAAAGACCTGCGACGCCAGGCGATTCAACTTCAGAAAACCAAGGACCAGGAGAACGTGCAGAAGTGGGTCGCCGACCTGCGGAGCGGCGGCGAGCCGGCCGCAAACGCCTCGGTTCTCATCCGGCAGCTCGGCGCGCGGGCCGTCGGTCCCCTCAAGGGCGAGGTGCGCAAGCTCATCGGCGCGGGTTCCGCGGAGCCCGCGCTCGAACGCGCCCTGGTCGACTTGATCCGACAACTCGTCCCGGACTGGCCTGGCTACAAGCCGGACAGCAAGGCGGAGGACAAACTCAAGGCCCTCCAGTCGCTGCCCGACGCCACGTGAAGACGCACTCCGACGGAAAAAACGCGAAGCGGGAAGGATCCTGGCGCGACCCTTCCCGCTTCACCTGATTCTCGGTCAACTGCTACCTGTCGTCATCCCAGCGTCCATCTCGCCCGTCACGCCAGCGGCGTCCCTCGCGACCGTCGGGCGGGGGTGGCGCCGGTCGTTCCCATCGCTCGGGCCCCCACGGACGCTCCAGGCGTGGATGTTGCCGCTTGTACCCGTAGGCCCCGCGACCTTCGCCGCGCCCCCACGGTTCACGCGCTCCACCGAAGCACCTCTCACGCCAGGCTTTGCCCGGCAGCTCGCCGAACTCGGGGATGTCGGCCCATCCGCGTCCGCGCGGCGGCGCAAACGCCCGCGGACCCCCCGGCCCGGGCCGGTATCTCCCCGCCGCCGGACCGTAAGGCCGAGCGCCCTCGCGCCCCGCGCCGGGGCGGTCCAGCGCCTCGCGGACCTCGCGATCCACCAGTTCCCGGACTCGGCCGGCGATCTCCGGTGCCCGCCGCTCCATGATCTCGCGCATCTCCTTAGCAACCATCTCGCGGATACGGCGAGTGATCTCCGGCAGGCGTCGGTCGATCGCTTCGTTTACCTTCGCCTCTACAAGCCGCGCCAGTGGCTCGCCCAGCGCGGGTGGCGCTCCCTCGGGACGCTCATGGCCGGGATGCCTGGCTTCCTTCGGTCGCTCCGCATCGCCCTCTCGTTCCCTGGCCTTCTCGCGGATCCGCTCCGCCATTTCCCCGCGAGGACGCTCCGGCCGGTCGCCTCCCGACCTGCGGGCCTCAAGCCAACGCGCCGTCACTTCTGGAAACCGCCTTTCCATTTCCTGCAGATCGATCTTGCCGTCTCCGTTGGCGTCCAGCGCCTTGAAAAGCCGGCCCAGGTTGGGCATCTCGCCAGGCCCGCCGCGATCCTCCTGCCCCGGAGCCAAACGCTCGCGTTCCTTCGCCTTCGGCCCCTCGGGCCGCGGGTCACGCCCCTCATCAGCCAACGCAATCGCCCCCACCCCAAGCACCAACATTGATACCATCAGCATTCGCATGGGATCACTCCTGTTTTTCCTGTCAACGACTCTATCGCACACCGTATCGTATCCAACCTGAATAAACGCTGCGGCGGGCACGCTATTGCATTGTGCAAACAATCGCCGCCGCCACGAGTCGCTTGCACGGTATAGCAAACAGGTGGCGTGTCGTCAGTGCCATCTTCGGCGGCACAGTTGTCCGCCCTTGAGGCACCGTGTCTCGTGTGCCTCGTAACAGGGGCGGGACGCCCGCCCCGGCCGCTGGCACATGAGTCGCCGACTGAAACCGACATTTGCTCCCGCTCCGCCAAGTCAGCGGAATGCACGAACTGTGGTTTTCGGACCAAACAAGGCGCTTTCTTGTCAGACTTTGCACCCGGAAGCAGCCCGCCTCGTCCAGGCTCTGCTCCCGCCGGAACGCCTGCACCGCGCCTCAGCCCAGGTTCGCGAGATTGAACGGCCACGTCATCCACGCAGTGGTCTCCGGGCGGTAGCCCGTCACGGAATAGGAGTCCCCGAAGTAGTACTCGGCGAGCTGATGCCACTGATTCAGCTCGCGGCGAACCAGCTCAAAGCCCGGTCCTCCTGTCGCATGGGCAAGCGGCCGCCGGTCTTTACGCGATAGCCCGATGGCCGTGCGGCGGTAAACCACGCAGCACCTTGCTCACCGCCGGCGAGCACAGCCATCACGAATGGCGATCTTCGCCAGACGCTGGTAAGGTAGGAACGCCAGCGAAGGCCCGCGTCGGGCCGGTTCGGGCAAGCGAATGGAGGACAGGCAATGCGCCAGAACATGCAACGATCGCACGAATCCGACGACATCTCCCGTCGAAGCTTCCTGGGGCGAACAGGGCTCGCAGCGGCCGCCGTAGCCGGCGGTTCCGTTGCACGCTTCGCCCGCGGGCAGGAGGCTGCCACCTCCATGGGCGTCCGCGGCGCCAACGACCGCATCGGCATCGGCTTCATCGGCTGCGGCGGGCGCGGCGGCAACCACATGGATTACATCACGCAGCTCAAGAAGAACGGCGAGAAGGTCGAGATCGTCGCCGTGTGTGACGTCTACCGCCCCCGCGTGGAGCGCGCCGCGAAGAAATACGGCGGCAAGGCGTACATGGACCACCGCGAGCTGCTGGCCGACGCGAACGTGGACGCCGTCTGCATCGCAACGCCCGACCACATCCACGGCTACCAGGTCATCGATGCCGTCCGGGCGGGCAAGGATGTCTACTGCGAGAAGCCCGTAACGCACTGGCGACAGTTCGAGTTGACGAAGCGCATGACGGCGGAGGTGAAGAAGTCCGGGCGCGTCTTTCAACTCGGCGTGCAGTACATGTCGGACACCGCGTGGCATCAGGCCCGCAAGCTGGTCAAAGACGGCCTGATCGGCCGGCCGATCCATGCCGAGATGGGCTACTTCCGCGTCGGCGACTGGGGCGAGCGCGGCATGTCCATCGACGATCCGAACGCCCGGCCCGGTCCCGACCTGAACTGGGAGGCCTTTCTCGGCGACTCCCCGAAACGCCCGTTCGACGTCAGCCGCTTCTTCCGCTGGCGGATGTACGAGGATTACTCCGGCGGGCCCGTAACCGACCTCTTTCCGCACTGCTTCAGCCCGACCGCGTGGGTCCTTGACGTCAAGATGCCGAGCATGGTCGTCGCCACGGGCGGCAAGTTCCGCTACGAGGAGCGCGAGGTGCCCGACACGTTCAACATGCTGATCGACTA
>CAZMVY010000173.1:0-10837 GCA_964569765.1 uncultured Planctomycetales bacterium | reverse complement strand
GACGGTACCGACCTGAAGACCGGACAAGGAAACGGCAAAGCGAGGAACAAACGACCCATGGCCCGATCCGATCCGCAGACGGAGCTTACGTTCGAGCAGGCCCTGGCGAAGCTGGAGGCCATCGTGCAGTCGATCGAGCAGGGAAAGATCGGCCTCCAGGAGTCGATTCAGCAATACGAGGAGGGAATGAAGCTCAGGCGGAAGTGCCGCTCAATCCTTACCGCCGCCGAGCAGAAGCTCCAGACCCGCCACCTCGCCGCCGGCGGAGAGATGAGCGCCGCGCCGGTGCAGCCCGGCGCGGACGCGGCCGACGAAACGACGAATCCCCAGTAGCTCCGCAGCCTGCCCCGCTTTGAACCCGCCGGGCCGCCGCCCGCCGTCGCGACGGAACTGCCGCAGGTCGCTTCCTGCGGCTTTCGCCCGTGTTTCGGCATCGTTGCCTCTCGCCGTCCGGACCGTTATACTGACAGGTTCTGCAATGCGTAGATCAGACGGGTATCCGGAAGAACGATCGTGATCGCCATGCGTGGCGGCGACATTTCCGTGGCGATGGAGACGTGGCGGCGCCGCTTTGCCCCGTACTTCGAAGCGGTGCTGGCCGGTGAGGGCGCGTGCTGCCCCGAACTTGTCGAAGCCGTGCGGTACGCGGCTTTGGCTCCGGGCAAGCGGATTCGCCCGTTCCTGGTCGGTGCCGGCTGCGAATTGTGCGGCGGGACGATCGAGCAGGGCCTTCCGGTGGCGGCGGCGATGGAATGCGTTCACGCGTTCTCCCTCGTGCATGACGATCTTCCGGCGATGGACGATGACGACCTGCGCCGCGGGCGGCCAACGTGCCACAAGGTCTTCGGCGAGGCCATGGCCATCCTGGCCGGCGATGCCCTGCTGACGCTTGCATTCGAGATCCTCGTTACGCGGACGGCGGCGTCGGCCGATCGGGCCGCGCTGGTGTACGAACTGGCCCGGGCGGCGGGGTGGGCCGGCATGATCGGCGGGCAGGCCGCCGATATCCTCGGCGAGTCGCTCGAGCCGTCGCTGGACCGCGTGCGGTTGATTCACGACCACAAGACCGCCGCCCTGATTGCGGCGTCGTGCCGCATGGGAGCGATCGCCGCGGGCGCAGCGCCGGCGCTGGTGGAGGCGCTGGGGCTGTACGGGCACCACCTCGGTCGGGCCTTTCAGATCGTGGATGACGTTCTGGATGTCACGGCCACGGCTGAGGAACTGGGCAAGGCGACGACCAAGGATGCGGAGGCGGGCAAACAATCGTATTCGCGGGTCGTAGGAGTATCAGCGAGCCGCCGGGCCGCAGAGGAGGAGATCCGGCTGGCGGAGGCGGCTCTGGAGCCGTTCGGCGAGCGGGCCGATAACCTGCGCGCGCTGGCGCGGTTCGTGCTGATTCGTCGGACGTGAGGCGAGGGCGTCCCTTCGCGGTTGGGTTCAAACCAAGCTATGGCAATCCTGGATGGCATCGACAGCCCGGCGGACCTTCGCAAGCTCTCCATGGACGAGCTGATCCAGCTCGCGGCGGAGATCCGGCAGCGGATCGTCGAAGTGGTCGGTCGGAACGGCGGGCACCTGGCAAGCAATCTCGGCGTCACCGAAATCACGATCGCTCTGCACTACTGCTTCGACTTCCGCCGGGACCGCCTTTTGTGGGATGTCGGCCACCAGTGCTATCCGCACAAGCTCCTCACGGGGCGAAACAAACGGTTCGATACGCTGCGGCGGGCGGGCGGCATCAGCGGCTTTCCCGAGACGAGTGAGAGCGAGTACGATCTTTTCCGGGTCGGCCACGCGGGCACGGCCATCGCGACAGCGGTCGGCCTGGCACAGGGCGACCAGGCGCTCCGTCGCGACGCCCGGATCGTTGCTCTGGTCGGCGATGCGAGCATCGTGAACGGCCTCTCTTTCGAGGGGCTGAACCAGGCGGGTCTGCTCAAGCGGCAGTTCCTCGTCGTCCTGAACGACAACCAGTGGGGCATCGCGCCGACGCAGGGGAGCTTCGCCGCGCACCTCGCCCGCTTCCGCGCGAGCCGGGTTTACGAGGAAGTCAAGGAAAAGCTCACGCGCTATCTCGGCCGCCTGCCTGTCGTGTGCAAGCCGATGGGCGGCGCGTTCGATAACATGCGGCAGGCGATCAAGGCCACCGTATCGCCGCATCAGATCTTTGAGCAGATGGGGTTCATCTACGCCGGCCCGATCGACGGCCACGACCTGCCCTGCCTGATCGGCCTGCTCAGCTACCTCAAGGATGTACAGCATCCCATCCTCCTGCACATCCACACCGACAAGGGCAAGGGATGCGACTTTGCCTCCGCGGAGCCGGGGCGATTCCACTCGCCGACGCCCTTCACCGTCGAGGACGGCAAGGTCACGATCCTCAAAGGCCGCGGAAAGAGCTGGACCGCTGCCTTCGCCGATGCCCTGATCGAGGTCGCCCGCGCCGATGAACGCGTGCATGCCCTTACCGCTGCCATGCCCGACGGCACCGGGCTCGATAAGTTCGCCAAGGTTTTCCCCGGCCGATGCTGGGACGTCGGCATCGCCGAGAGTTGCGCCGTGGACGTCGCCGCCGGCATGTGCAAGGCTGGCCTGCGGCCCGTCGTCGCAATCTACTCCACTTTCCTCCAGCGTGCGTTCGACCAGATCTTCCAGGAAGTCGTGCTCCAGGGGCTGCCCATCGTCTTCTGCATCGACCGCGCGGGGCTTGTCGGCGGCGACGGCGCCGTGCATCACGGCTTCCTCGATATCGCTTTTCTCCGCAGCTTTCCGCACATGGTCCTGATGGCGCCGGCGGACGAGGCGGAACTGCTCGCGGCGCTCAGGCTGGCGATGCAACTCGACGGCCCCAGCGCGATCCGGTACCCGCGCGATGACGTGCCCGAGCCGCTCGGGCCGTCGCCGCCGTTCGTGCCGGGCCGCTCGCGGACGGTCCGCGATGGCGGTGACGCGATCATCCTGGCCTACGGCTCGACGGTCAGCCACGCCCTCGATGCCGCCGAACTCCTGGCCGCCGACGACATCGACGTTCGCGTGATCAACGCGCGATTCGCCAAGCCCATCGACGAACAGATGCTCGTCGAGTCGCTGACCGCAGGCGTACCGGTGATTACGATAGAGGACCACTGCGTGACGGGCGGCTTCGGCTCGGCCGTGCTCGAGGCGGCGCAGGGACTGCGGCTGCCTGCGGAGCATCTGGTGCGCCTCGGGCTTCCGGCCGACCGTTTCGTTTCCCACGGCTCCCGCGCCGGCCAGCTCGCCGAGTGCCGCATCGACGCCGCCGGCATCGCCGCCGTCGTGCAGGAGCAGCTTCACGGGACGCCGGATCGCCTGCGCCTTCGCCGCGCGGACGGGATTGCCGCTTCGCGCCCGGCCGGCCGCGCGTAATCCCTGTCCGTCCCATCGCAGTCGCGCAAAACAACCCCGGCAGAGATTGCGGACAACCTCGCCCGACGCCCGTGGTGCGTCCTGATCCGCCGTTCCGTTGTCAGTCGTAGCCGTACGGCGAGAAATCCATCGGCGTCACCGTCGGCTCATGGATCTCCGTGCCGGACCAACTCCCCGGCAGGCACCAGTTGTAACCGTCGGCCCCGATGCAGTCGTCGCTGTAATAGCCCCCTCCGCAGCCATCCTGCAGGAGCAGACCGCCCGACGCCAGCGACAACAGCCCGGCCAGCAGATTGCGAGTGATTCTCCTCAACATCATCGGCTCCTCCGACACCGCGAAGCGTCGGGCGATCGCCAGGGGGATCCGATCGGCGGGAACCTCTCCCGCCGCATTGGGGAGCGGCGTATGTGCGTCCGCTCCCGGCCGTCTGCCCGACAGGCGCGGCTACCCACAGCATACCGTGCGACACTCCTGATTCACAATGCCCGATAAGCAACCGCGTTGACCGCTCGACCCGGGCGCGGGCATCGGGCGGCATCGGCCCCGGGGCGCGGGCTTAATCGACGGCGCTTGCGGAACGGCTGCATCGACCGCAACGGCGTCGGTTTCGAGGCCCGGCTCCGTTGTCTTGTTGTTTCTTCGAGCGCGTCGATAATGGACGCTGTGTTGAGCTATTCGACGATTCCGACCGATTGGGGCTTTGCCGCGATCATCTGGTCGGACCGCGGCCTTTGCGGCGTGGTACTGCCGGAACGAAGCGAAGATGCGGTGCGCCGGCGGGTGCGACGCCGGTGGCCGGATGCGATCTGCGAACCCTCGGTCGCGCCGTCGTTGCGGCGCCGGATTCGCGAGTACTTCGCCGGCAAGCCGGTTGCCTTGGATTGCCCGATCGACCTTCGCACCCTGACGCCGTTTCAGCGACAGGTGCTCCGGGCATGCCGGCGCATCGGATACGGTCAGGTAACCACGTACGGGAGCCTGGCCCGGACGATCGGCCGGCCTCGCGCCGCCCGGGCGATCGGCAGCGCGCTGGCACGCAACCCGGTGCCGCTGGTCGTGCCCTGTCACCGCGTGATTGCAGGCAGCGGCGAGCTTTGCGGGTTCTCCGCTCCGGGCGGTCTGGACATGAAACGGCGGATGCTGGAGCATGAGGCGACCGCGGCGCGGACAAAGGGCAAGGCCGCGAAGCGCAAGCGGCGTAGAAGCGCGCGGGTTGGCGGCTAGCGGAAGGGCTGTCCGGCATATTGCTTTCCCCCGGCGCGCGGGCGGTCTTCTGCCTCCTCGTGAAAGGCCGCAGGCGATATGAATCCGTATCTCGCGCGAGTGATGGAGCTGCTCGTTGTCGTGCCGGCCCTGATCCTGGCCGCGCCGATCATGCTCATCATCGCGATCCTGATTCGCGCGACTTCGGCGGGCCCGGCCATCTTCCGGCAGGAACGTGTCGGCCTGCACGGCCGGCGGTTTACGCTCTACAAGTTCCGCACGATGCGGATCGATGCCGATCCGTACGGATTCTCGCCACAGGACGGAAGCGACCCCCGCCTGACCCGTTTCGGCCGGTGGCTTCGCGAGACGAGCCTGGACGAACTGCCGCAGTTATTCAACGTTCTCAAGGGCGATATGACGCTCGTCGGCCCGCGCCCACTGCTGGCTTGGCAGTACGAGCAGTGGACCGAGCGCCAGCGGCATCGCTGCGATGTCAAACCGGGCCTGACCGGCTGGGCGCAGGTTCGCGGCCGTGGCGACCTCAGCCACGAGGAAAAGATCGAGATGGACCTCTGGTACGTGGCCAACCGCAGCTTCGTCCTGGATATGAAGATCATTCTGCTTACGCTCGTGCAGGTCTTCCGGCGGAGGGCGATCTACGAGACGGACTACCACGGGCGGCAGGCGACGGGATCGCAGGGACACTCCGGCGGCAACGGGGCCGGCGGCGATGGCAACTGATCGCACTGTTCGGGAGGCCCGGCGCGCCGCCCTTCTCTCGCTCATGCGAGGGGAGATCACGAGCCGGGAATTCGACGGCCGCGTCCGGCCTCCGGACAGCCGGGATCGCACCGCCTCCCTGTACCGGATGCTGTGGGCGACGTACGACGACTTCGTCGGTCACGCCACTCACGCGTGCGGCGAGAAGTGGCAGACGTACCAGCGCATCGCCGTCTTTCTCAAGAGCGATCTCCAACTGGCAACCGTGAGGCGTTGCGTCTGGTCGCCCCGCCGGTTGTATGCCCTCGTCGGGCTGTGCGTGCTCGTCGCGGGGCTTTTCGCGTCACGCGAGGCCGGATCGCCGCGATGAGCAATGCGAAGGATGCCATTTCGTCCGGGACAGCCACGCAACACGCAGGCATCGCCATTCCCGCGGAAGAAGGCTTCGTTCCGCGGTGCCCGCATTGCGACTACATCCTCATCGGTCTGAACGTCGAGCGTTGCCCGGAGTGCGGGCGGCGATTCAGCCTCGCACAGTTGCGCGCGATGCACCTGCGGCGCAAGCCGACGCCGTGGGAGGACCCCGGGTATCACGGAGGATTCGCCCGCCGCTACTCGGCGACCTGGCGGCGGATGCTTCGTCCGCCGTTCTTCCTGTTCCTGGCGCGCCCGATGAACGCTGGGCGTGCGATCCGATTTGCGGCCGTGACGCTTGTGCTCGTGTGCGTGTTCTGGACGGGTGTGGCGCTGGTCGAGTGGGCCTGGTTCGCGAGCGGCCGGTGGGGTTCCTACGTCATCCTGTACGACCTTCTCGGCCTTACCTCGCGAAGGGGAGTGTCCTTCGGATGGGGCCGCGGCTATTCCGCCGGTTCGGCGGACTGGATTGCGATCACCGGGCTGGCGGCCAGCGGCTTGGTGTTCGTGCTGGTCACATACCTGTTTCTGGTGCTCCTGTTGCGCGGAGGGTTGGCGCTGCTCAGCACGTCCTCCGTGGTCGCCCGGGACAAGACCGTCGTCAAGCAGATCGTTGCCTATCTCTCGTGCTGGGATCTGGCGGGTCTGGCGATCTTTGCCTTCGGCGTTCTGGCGAGGGTGCCGCTGCGCGAGATGATGCCGCTGCTCTGGGTCCACCCGGACTTCGTGTTCATCGTGATCGCGCTGGCGGAGTTGATGCTGCTGACAGTCTGGTGCTGCCACGCCGACGCCGCCGTCCGTGACGGCCTGGACGGCAAGTCGAGATCGTTCGGCCCGATACTCATCCTCATCATCGCCCCCGTTTCGCTCATCATGGGCGGCGCTCTCGCGTGGGGGCTCATGTGGGGGCTCGCGGGACTGCTGTGATCCGCAGGTAGCCACGCCCCCATGCAAGGGCCCATGCTTACCCGACGACCGACTGCGTCGTTCGTCGTGAAAGCATGCCACCCCGCCGGCCTCTCAGAAGAACGGAAGGCCGACGTAGAAGCTGAAGATCTGCTCCTGGTCCTCCGAGTTTTTCAGGACCGGGAAGCCCAGATCGAACTCCATCGGGACGGTTCCGAAGAACGGAAGCGTCAGCCGGACGCCGACGCCTACCGACATCCGCCACGTGCGGATGGAAATCTCCCGCTCGACCGTGCCCATGTCCAGGAACGCCACGCCCTGGATCACCTTTTCGTAGATCGGGACGACATACTCGCCGCCGGACAGGAGCATGAAGTCGCCGCCGACCTTGTCGTTGCGGATGCCCTGCCGCGGGCTGATCCCGCGGAACCGAAACCCGCGGAACGAGCCGATTCCGCCCGCGTAGAATCGTTCGAACACCGGCGTGTTGCCGAACATGTAGCCGGCGTTCACTCGTGCGCTCAGGACGCTCTTGCGGTCGTACTCGTCGGAGGTGACGGTCCAGTGCTGAACGTACGAGGCGGTAACCTTCGAATAGGTGAAGTTCCCGCCCATCAGGCCGGCCTGCTCCCAGCCGAGCTTGAAGCGGTGGCCCTTCGTGGGGGTGAAGACGCTGTCGGTCGTGTCGTGAATCAGGGCCGGCTCGATGCTGCTGAGGTAGTTGCTGCCCTCCACGTCGCGGATGTCCTCGGCCGAGAGGAACTTCACGTGCCGGATGCCGACCCATTCGGTTCGGAAGCCCAACGTGCCGGTCCAGCCCTTGAGGGCGCCCGACTCGAAGCGGTGGTCGAAGCCCCACGTCAGGCCGAGCCGCTGCTCGTCGTAGGGGCCCCGGTCGCGCTCGAAGTAGTAGGCGCTCGTGCTGAGACCGATCGGCTGGTCCATCAGGTACGGCTCGCGGAAGTCGATGCGGAACCGCTGCACCTCCGTGCCCGGTTCGAGCTGGATGCGGGCGGTCTGGCCGGCGCCGCGGAACGACTTGCCCTTGAAGAACTCGGTCGCGTTTCGGGGGAAGTCGAACAGGTCGAAGTTCGTGTTCTCCAGCACGATGTTGCCCGCGAGGCCTGAATCGCTGCTGACGCCCGCGCCCACGATGAAATTGACCGTCTTGGGGCTTTCCGTTACCTGCACGAGGGCGTCGCGCACGTCCGGCGAGTTGCCGACGGGGGTGATCGTTGCCTCCGTGAAGAGCTGTGTGTCCTTGATCCGCTTCTCCGCATCGCGGACCTTCGTGGTGTCATACAGCTCGCCCGGGTAGAAGCGCAGCTCGCGGCGGACGACCTTGTCCTGTGTCTGGGCGTTGCCGCGGATCTCGATGCGGCCCATGGTGAACTGGCTGTCTTCGGCGATCCGCAGCGTAATGACCACCTGCCCGGGCTCCTCGGCGAACACCCGCGACGGGGTTGTGGTTGCATAGATGTAGCCCTGCCGGCCGTATTCCGTCTCGATCGTCTGGGCGTCGTCCTTGAGCTTGAAGGCATCGAAGTAGTCGCCGGCGTGGAGCTTGAGCTTCGCCAGAAGGTCTTCCGTCGTAAAGACCGTGTTGCCGGTGATGCGGATCTCCTTGATCGTGTAGCGGGTCCCCTCGTTGATCACGAACACCAACCGCATGTTCTCGCGGGCCTCGTCGAGGAACTCCGGCCGGTACGAGACCTCCGCCTCCAGGAACCCGTGCTCGCGGTAGAAGGTCTGGATGTTTTCGGCATCGCGCTGGGCCTTGTCCGCGTCGAACTCGCCCGTGCGGAAGATCCAGATGTACGTCTTCGTGCTGACGAGCCGAAAGAGCTCCGCGGGCTTGTAGGCGGCGTTGCCCTCGAAGACGATCTGGCGGACGCGCACGCGGGGACCCTCGACGATGTTGTACACGACGCGCTGCTCGGTCGTGAGGGCTTCCTCCTCGACCGTGACTTCGGCGTAGGCGTAGCCGGCGTCGCGGTACTTGCGCTCGATCGTGTCGCGGCCCTGGTTGATCTGGAAGCGGTCCACGGGGTCGCCGATGCCGAAGTCGAGGTCCTTGAGGAGGTCTTTCGTGGCGAACTTGACGTTGCCGCGGATCTCAATGGCCGCGACGACGGGCTTCTCGCGCACGACCAGGGTAACGATCACCTCGCCGTCAGCCGGCTCCGGCGTCGCACGCACCTCCAGAAAACGCCCCGTCCGCAGCAGCCGCCCGACATCTTCGGACATCTGTTTCGCGGAATACGGCTGTCCGGCGGCGGTGCGAAGCTGGTTCCGGACATATCCCTCGTCGATGCGTTCGAGCCCCTGGATGCGGATTTCGCGGACGATGCCGCCGTCCATCGGCCCCGCGGGCGCCGTCGCGGCCGTCTGCGCCCGGCTTGCGGCCAGCAGTCCCAGAACCCCGGTCACACTTGCGCACACTGCCAGGAGGCGTCGTGCCATGGCCTGTCTCCACCGGGAATGGTGTCGTGAGTGGTTCGCCCGGACCGCGCGCCACCGGCCCGAAGAAACCGTGCCAAGCGGCCAGCATCATACGCGGCCCGTCGCGCAGGTCAAGCGCCGGCGGCGCTGCGGCACGTCCGGCTTCCGCCCGACGCGGCCGGAGTGACTGCGCCGGCCCCGGGAGCTGCCGGAGCGGAGAGATCTTCCGCAAGCCGTCCGGCGGAGGGGCGCGATCCGCGACGCGACCGTGAGACGTCAGACGGCGACCTTCACCACCACCACCCGGCGAATCTCGCCCTCGCCGGCCAGAGGGGCATGGGCGTCCGTCGGAAAGAAGATGGCGAACCGCCGTGGCGGCAGCGGAAGCCAGATGTCGGGCCGGTTGCGAAAGAGAACCAGGTCCGTCTTCGGGTCGTAAGGGGCGGCAATGTCCGTGCAGCGGTCCAGCGACTGCCAGCCGCCGCCTTCGTCGCCATCGACCATGAATCGGATGTCGATGTACTTGCGGTGCGCCTCGAGCTTCGCATTGCTGCGGCCGACCTGCGAGCCGCCCCCGAGTATCGCGAATGCCCGGTCGTCGTCGATTTCGTGACGGCCGTCGGGCAGGGCGGCCAAGTCCGGCCGCCTCAGGAACGCGAACGCCACTCGGAAGCGGGGGTGCAGCGATTCATAGCGTTGTGCGTTGTCGAACAGATCGAAGACCATCCTTACTCCTTGCCCGGGGCTTGCCCCCGGAAGCTTGCCCGGGCGGCTCGTGATGCCGGGGTTCGTTCCCACGCCGGTCGCAACCCGGCCACGGGCATCTCGGCCGCGAGCAGCTCGTTGCGCTGCGTCTCGGTCACATAGAGCGTCCTGTAGTCCTTGCCGCCGAAGCAGCAGTTCGTCGGGTTCTTGCCCGGCGTCCTGTACCGTTCCACGATCCTGCCGCGCGGGTCGATCTTGACCACCATGCCCGCGCCGAAAACCGCTACGTAGAGATTTCCCTCCTCGTCAAACGTCATGCCGTCCGGGCCGACCATCTCGCCGAGCGGCGCGAGGTCGCACCATTTCGTCGGCGGGCTGGGCTGGTCGCGCACGCCGAGCGGGATCCGGTAGATCGCCTTGTCCACGGTCGAAGCGACCAGAAGGGACCTGCCGAGGGGGTCCAGTTCGATCCCGTTCGGATAGCGCATCGACCCGGCGATCCGGCTCAGCCTGCCGTCCGGGCTCAGCCGGTAGACGGCGCCCCTGTCGTACGCCTTGGGGTCGCCCTCGGGGTCCGTGAAGTAGATGGTTCCGTCCGCCGCGATCGTCAGATCATTCGGCCCGTTGAGCGGCTTGCCCTCGAACCTGTCGACAAGCGTTCGCACCTCGCCGCCCTTGTTGATTTGTGCGAGGCGCTTAAGCTTCGGATCGCAGACGATCAGCGAGCCCTCCGCGTCGAACGACAGGCCGTTGCAACCGACCTCGCGGTATTTCGCCCATTTGTCTTTGCCATCGACGCGACAGACGGCCGGCGTGTTGCAGGAGCTGAGATAGATCTTGCCGTCCGGTCCCCAGACGGGTCCTTCGGGAAACTGAAAGCCCGAAGCAACGATCATCCATGCGAAAATAGTGTTCATTGGAATCTCCGTGAGACAGGACTGCGAATGCCGAAGGAGCCCAAGCCCCGCAGGGGCGCCAGAAAGAAAGAAAGGACCGGCGTGACCAGTAAGCCCCGGAGGGGCGGCAGAGAGTAGCCCAGGGCGCAAGCCCTGGGGA
>CAZMVY010000172.1:0-10882 GCA_964569765.1 uncultured Planctomycetales bacterium | reverse complement strand
TTCTACTTTCTCTGGCCCGGACAGCACGGCACGGACGGGCCTTACGACATCACGAAGATCCTCGCGCAGGATCCCGATGCCCTCCGCCATCCCAACAGCCCGCTGTGGGGGCCGCAGGGGCATTTCCACCATTGGGGCGAACCGCTCTTCGGCTACTACCTGAGCGACGACGCGTGGGTGATCCAGAAGCACGCCCAGATGCTCTCCGACGCCGGCGTCGACGCGATCATCTTCGATGTGACCAATCAGGAGACGTACCCCAAGGCCCACCTGCGCCTCTGTGAGGTCTATTCCGAGTTGCGACGTCTCGGCCGCAAGACGCCGCAGATCGCCTTCCTCTGCCCCTTCGGCGACCCGGCCAACGTCGTGGCCAGGTTGTATGAGACCCTCTACAAACCGGGACGCTACCGCGATCTCTGGTTCCAATGGAAGGGCAAGCCGCTCATCCTGGCCGACAAGGACAAGGTCCCCCCGGAGACGAAGGGCTTTTTCACCTTCCGCAAACCCCAGCCCAGTTACTTCGAGGGCCCGACCGGGCCGGACCAGTGGGGCTGGCTCGAGATCTACCCGCAACATGCCTTCTGCAACGCGCAGGGCAAGCCGGAGGAGGTAACCGTCGGCGTCGGCCAGAATGCAAGCGGCAAACGCCTCTGCGCCTTCAGCGAAAAAAACACGTACGGGCGGAGCTGGCACAACGGCAAGAAAGACGAGCGGCCCGACGCGGTTCGCTACGGGTTCAACGTCGCCGAGCAGTGGGAACGCGCTCTGAAGATCGATCCTGAGTTCGTCTTCATCACGGGCTGGAACGAGTGGATCGCCCTGCGTCTATCGGAGTTCGCCGGCGTGCGGGAGCCCGTCATGTTCGTGGATGAGTTCACGCAGGAGTACAGCCGCGACATCGAGCCGATGAAGGGCGGGCACGGCGACGACTACTACTACCAGATGGTCAACTACATCCGCCGGTTCAAGGGCGTCCGCAAACCTGCTCCCCCGAGCGAGCCCAAGACCATCCGCATCGACGGCAGTTTTGCGGATTGGAGCGACGTTGGCCCGGAGTACCGCGACGATCGCGGCGACACCCTGCACCGCGACCACCCCGGCTACGACCGGGCAGGTCGATACATGAACAACACCGGCCGCAACGACTTCGTCGCCGCGAAGGTCGCCCGGGACGACCGCAATGTCTACTTCTACGCTCGCACGGCCCAACCCATCACGCCACCGGCCACCTCGCACTGGATGATGCTGTTCATCGACGCCGACTGCGATTCAAAGACCGGATGGCAAGGCTACGATCTCGTCGTGAATCGGAAGGTCAACGACGGCTCCACCACGACCGTGGAGGCAAGCCGCGACGGCTGGAATTGGAAACCACGGGCCAGAACGGCATACCGCGTCAAGCGCAATGAACTCGAACTCGCCGTCCCCCGGTCCGCCTTCGGCCCGGCCGCGCAAACGAAGCCGCTTGCATTTCGGTTCAAGTGGTCGGACAACATGCAGGCGGAAGGCGACGTGATGGACTTCACCATCAACGGCGACGCTGCGCCCGACGGCCGGTTCAGCTACGTCTTTCGCTGACGACGCGACCGCCGCCCGCGGGCAAACGGTGTGCCGCTGCTCTGTGAGCCGTGCAACTCGTGCAGGCACTGCCGGACACGGCAATGGCACACGTCGGCGTCAACACCCTCGCAGGCCGCGCAGAAGTGGCGACGGAAGACCTCAAGCGACGGAGGCGGACGCACGAAACGCCGCCGGGAGGCAATCGTGAACAAACCCATCGCACTCATTGTAGCCCTGGCGGCGTATGCGTCAGTCGCATCAGCAACGTCTACGCAACCCGCGACCCGGCCATCGCCGCGGCCCAATGTTGTTTTCCTTCTTGGGGATCAATGGCGGGCCCAGGCCGTCGGCTTCGCCGGCGACCCCAACGCAAGAACGCCGCACCTCGATCGTCTGGCCGCGGAAGGCGTTGTTCTGACGACGGCCGTCTCGACGTGCCCGGTGTGTTCCCCGTACCGGGCCGGCCTCATCACCGGCCGGTACCCCCTCACGCACGGGGTGTTCCTGAACGACGTGTGCCTCAGCCGCGACGCCGTCTCGCTGGCACAGGCATTCGCCGGCGCCGGCTACCAGACCGCGTACATCGGCAAGTGGCACCTCGACGGCCACGGGCGATCGAGCTTCATCCCGCCGGAGCGCCGGCAGGGCTTCGAGTTCTGGCGCGCCTGCGAATGCACTCACGATTACGGCCACTCGCTCTATTACGCTGACACGCCCGAGAAGCGCTACTGGAAGGGCTACGACGCCATGGCCCAGACGGAGGAAGCCGAGGCATATATCCGTGCCCACCGACAGGAGCCCTTTCTGCTGGTGCTGTCGTGGGGACCGCCGCACAACCCCTACGACACTGCTCCCGAGCGATTTCGGAAGCTGTTTCGGCCCGGCGGCCTCCGTTTGCGCCCGAATGTCCCGCCGGAGGCTGAGCAGGCGGCTCGTCGCGACTTGGCCGGCTACTATGCACACTGCGCCGCCCTCGACGAGTGCGCCGGCCGAATCGTGCGCGCCCTGAGCGACAACGGCCTCGCCGATAACACGATTCTCATCTTCACATCCGATCACGGCGACATGCTTGGCTCTCACGGAGAGCAGCGTAAGCAGCGGCCCTGGGATGAGTCGGTGCTGGTCCCCTTCATCATACGCTGGCCGAACGGCCTCGGACGCGGCGGCACGAAGCTTTCCGCGCCGATCGGCACCCCGGACATCATGCCGACGCTTCTGGGGCTCTGCGGCATCGACCCGCCACCCACGGTAGAAGGCGAGGATCGGTCCGCGTGGCTCCGCGGCCGGCAACCCGATGCCGACCGGGCCGCGCTGATCGTTTGCGTCACGCCGTTCGGCGAGTGGACGCGGCCAACGGGCGGTCGGGAGTATCGCGGCATCCGTACGCAACGCTACACATATGTCCGCACGCTCGCGGGCCCCTGGCTTCTCTACGACAACCGGGCCGACCCCTACCAGCAGCGGAACCTTGTGGCTGACACGGATCATGCCGCCCTCCGGGAACAACTCGACTCGCAACTCCGTGCGGAGCTGAAGCGGCATAACGACGAGTTCCTGCCCGGTCAGGAGTACATCCAGAAATGGGCCTACAAAACGAACGCCGAGGGCACCGTGCCCTACGCCCCATAGCGAGGCCGTCGCGAACACGTGCGCCGCTCCGCCTTGACGGCCCGCACGAGCAGGTGTACGCATTACGTGCCGGCGCAACCGGCAAGGAGAACATGCGATGTCTGATTCCTCTACACGACGATCGTTCCTGCAGACAATCGGCCTAGGCGCCGCCGCGCTGAGCCTGCAGCAATCGGCCCGCTCCGAGGAGAAGCCGATCCAGGGCTTCGAGAAGGCCAAGACTGACCCGAACGCCCACAAGGACTGGAAGCCCGTCTCCGACCGGAAGATCCGCGTCGGGATCGCCGGGTACGGCGTGTGCCGTTTCGGGGCTGCTTTCAGCTTCCAGGACCATCCGAACGTCGAGGTGGTGGCGGTGACCGACCTGGACCCGGACAAGTGCGCCGGGCTGGCCAAGGCATGCCGCTGCGAGAAGACCTATCCCTCGGCCGAAGAGATGATCAAGGACGACAGGATCGAGGCCGTGTTCATCGCCACCGACGCCCCGAGCCACGCGCGCCTGTGCATCGATGCCCTCAAGCACGGCAAGCATGCCGCCTCGGCCGTGCCGGCTGTCTTCGGCTCACTGGAAGAGGCCGACAGACTGTTCGAGGCCGTCAAGACCACCGGCCTGAAGTACATGATGTTCGAGACGTCCTACTTCCACGAAGACCTCTACGCGATGCGGCAGATGTACAGCGCCGGGCAGCTTGGCAAAGTCGTCTACGCTGAAGGGGAGTACTTCCACTTCATGCCCGACCCCATCGACTCCTACAAAGGCTGGCGCGTCGGGCTTCCCCCCCAGTGGTATCCGACCCACTCGAACGCCTACTACGTGGGCGTCGGCGCGGGGAGTTTCACCGAGGTTTCGTGCATGGGCATGCCGAGCCGGCTCTACTGGCTTCAAGCCGACAAGAACCCTTACAAGAACGTCTTTGGCACCGAGGTCGCGCTCTTCCGCACGAGCGAGGGCGGGATGGCGCGGATGGCGGTCAGTTGGGACACGCCCGGTGACGGCGGCGAGCGCGGTCGGATCCGTACGCAAAAGGGAGCTTTCAACGGCAAGTTTGACGGGCTGGAAGAAGGCGTTCCGGCGTTCAAGCGACCCCCGCTTCCGCCCAAGGTGGAGGCCGGCGGCCACGGCGGCTCGCACGGCTATCTGATGAACGAGTTCATCACGGCGATCCTCGAGAACCGCAAGCCGCTCGTGGATGTCGCGCAGGCGCTGAACATGACGGTCGCCGGCATCGTGGCGCACCAGTCGGCCCTCAAAGACGGCGAGCTGCTGAAGATACCGCAATACAGGCTCTGAGCGGGACGTGGGCCGTTGCCGACGCAGGTGGGGCTTGCGCGAAGCGATGCCGTGTGCCGCAGCTTCCTGTTTGGCCGGCATCGTTCATGTATAATCCGCGTGACATGCGGAGGAGGTTCCGATGTTGCGTCCATTCGCTACGTTCTTCGTCACGGCCTCGTGCGTGTGGGCTCTCGCCGGCTGCGGGCCCTCGCCGGGCACCCCGGTGAACCGGCTGGGCGACGAGATCATCGTCTGCGGACAACTCTTTCACACAGGTGCCCCGGTCGTGACGTGGCTCGATCCCGGCGGATACGACGCCTATCGATTCGAGCCCAAGTTCCAGCCCGCCGGGACGCCGTCTTCGCGCCCAACCTCCGAGCCTGCCCCGCTGGTCACGTACGGCTCATGGCGCTATCCGTTGCCGCCCGGCATCGCGGACAGGATCCGCGAGCGAGGCTGGCGGCTCGACGAACTTCAGCGGGTCGTCGACCAGTTCGTCATCCACTACGACGTCTGCGGCACGTCGCGGCAGTGTTTCAAGGTGCTGCACGACATGCGCGACCTCTCCGTGCAGTTCATGCTCGACATCGACGGAACCATCTACCAGACGCTCGACCTCAAGGAGCGAGCATGGCACGCGGGCACCGCAAACAGCCGCTCCGTCGGCGTCGAGATCGCCAACATCGGCGCTTACCCCGACACCAAGGTCCTCGACAAGTGGTATCAGCGTGACAAAACCGGCCGGCTCCGCATCACGCTCCCGGCCGAAATGGGCGACGGCGGCGTCCGCACAAAGGGCTTCGTTGGATATCCCGCGCGCCCCGGCCTCTTCCGCGGCCGTATCCAAGGCCGCGAACTCGTCCAATATGACTACACGAATGAGCAATACGAATCGCTCATCAAGCTGACGGCCGCGCTCTGCCGCATCTTCCCCAAGCTGCGGTGTGATGCCCCCCGCGACCGGCACGGCGAGGTCATCGATCACGTCCTCACGGACGCCCAGCAGAAGGCCTATCGCGGCCTTCTCGGGCACTGGCACATTACCGCGCAAAAAGTGGACCCCGGCCCGGCCTTCGACTGGTTCCGGGTGCTCAACGGCGCCCGCCGCTACCTCGGCCAGCCGCCGTTGCCGGTACCGAAACCCGACGCCGCGAGCCTCGCGGTCGCTCTCTGAGCAACCGTGCCGGGAAACATCGCAGATCCGCCGCAGCCGGCGCGCAATTCGGATTCGCCGTCCGCCCGGGATCGCAAGGCCGGGGGAGGCGACACCGCAGAAGGCGGACCCTCGCAGAAATGGTGCATGGCACCCGGCAAGACGTTCTGCGTCGATCTCGGGGCACGACACGCGAGGTTCCGCCGCCGGCTCGCCCCGTGCTCAACCTTCTGGCCTTCCTCGCCCGCGTCGTTACAATAGTATTATGCAGACTTCTATCGCGGGATCCATTGCCTCTCGCGCGATGCGCAGCCCCGCGTGGATGCAGAACGGTTCGCGGCAGCGCGGCGATTCGAGGGTGAACCGATGAAGACCCTGATACTCGAAGTGTCCGGAATGACCTGCAATCACTGCGCGGACAGCATCACCCGGGCTCTGACCGGCACAGCCGGCGTGAAGGAGGCCGCGGTCGACGTCATGGCCGGCACGGTTCGTGTGAGCATCGACGAAAAGAAATGCGGCCCCCCCGAGCTCATGCACGCGGTGGAACAAGCCGGCTACCAGATCAGCAGTTACAAACCCGCGGACTGAGACGTGCCCGACCTCCTCGAGCAACGCGCCCGGACCGATCACAAGGTCATTCTGCGAATCAGCGGCATGACGTGTGGCTCATGCGTCGCCCACGTCGAGAAGGCGTTGCGCGCCGTCGGAGGCGTGCGCGACGCCGCGGTAAATCTGGCCACCGAGACGGCGGTTGTCACGCTGGCCGACCCCGGCCTGGATACGCGCGAGTTGACGGCCGCCGTCCAGAGGGCGGGTTATGAGGCGTACGCCATGCAGCCCGCGGCGTCCTTCGCCGGCGCTGCGGACGCGGGCCTCGCCCGCCCGCGACGGGGACGAACGCGCCGAGGCGAACGCGCGATGCTCATCGCATTCGCGTTGGGCCTGCCCGTAATCGCCATTCACGCGTTCGCCCGTCATCTCACGGGCGCTCACCCGCAGGCGGCGGCGTGGCCGGGCGTGTTGCAGGCCATCCTGGTCGCCGTCATGCTCGCCTCCCCCGCCGGGGCGCCGATCCTCGCCGGCGGCGTGCGGGCCGCCTGGCATCGTGCCCCCAATATGGATGTGCTCATCGGCCTCGGTGTGTCCGCGGCCTTTGTCGGCAGCCTGGTCGCGATGATCAGCGAGGTCCTCTCTCGTGGCCGCTTCTACGAAACCCACTTCGAAATGGCGGCGATGATCCTCATATTCATCGACGCCGGGCGATACCTGGAGGGACGCGCCCGCGGGCAGGCTTCCTCTGCCCTCCGGGCCTTAGCCGCGCGTGCCCCGCGCATCGCCACCCTCGTCCGCGGTAATGAAATCGTCGTCGTCCCGCTGGCCGAGGTGAAGGTCGGCGATGTGCTTCGCGTCAACGCCGATGAGTACGTCCCCGCCGACGGCCGCGTAGTCGCCGGCGAAGCGGCCGTCGACCAGAGCATGCTCACGGGCGAATCCGTGCCGGTGGAGGTCGGCCCCGGGGCAGCGGTATTCGGCGGAACCCGTGTCACCAGCGGAAGCATCACCATTGCGGCCGAGGCGATCGGCGCGGAGTCCGCGGTAGCTCGCATCGCCCAGCTCGTGGATCAGGCTCAGAGCAGCCGCACCCGTCTCCAGCGAATCGCGGATCGCGCGGCCGGCGTCTTCGTGCCCGTCGTGGTCCTCCTTGCCACGATTACCTTCGCGGGCTGGGCCGTCGCCGGCATCGCCGGCGTGGGTATTGCCGCCGACCGCGCCCACTGGCTCGCCGAAGCGTTCTCGCGTGCGATTGCGGTCCTTGTCGTCGCCTGCCCCTGTGCTATGGGACTGGCAACGCCGACGGCCGTCATGGTCGCCACCGGCAACGCGGCGCTCCGCGGCATCCTCGTCCGCGACGCCGCCGCGCTGGAGGCAAGCGCACTGGCTGACGTGATCCTCTTCGATAAGACCGGCACGCTTACGACCGGGCGTCCTGTCGTGGTACAGGTGGTCGGCGAAGTCGGTGGCGTGGAACCCCGCGAGCTGCTCGCGTTCGCGGCGTCCGCGGAACAGTTCTCGAGGCACCCCCTCGCACGCGCCATTGTCGCAAAGGCGAGGGAGTGGGGCGTCGCAGTGACCGTCCCGGATGAGTACGAACAGAAAACGGGCCTCGGCGTATCGGCGAGCGTCCAGGGACGCCGCATCCTCGTCGGAAGCTCCGGGTTCCTCGCCCGCAACCATGTGGATTGCGGGGAGGCAAGAGAGCGTCTGGAACGTCTTGCGCGCGACGGCCGAACCGTCGTTCTCGTCGCCGTCGACGGCCGGCTCGGCGGCCTCATCGCCGTGGCGGATCAGCCGCGCCCGACGGCGATCGCGGCCATCGGCGAATTGCAGCGGCTCGGCTTCGACGTGGTCATGGTCACCGGCGACGACAGGCACACGGCCGCCGCCATCGCTGCGGAAATCGGAGTGCGGTCCGTCCGTGCGGAACTCGCCCCTGACGGCAAACTGGCAGTCGTCCGCGAGTTCCAGGCCGCCAACCGCCGTGTTGCGTTTGTCGGCGACGGAATCAACGATGCCCCGGCACTGGCCGCAGCCGACGCGGGGATCGCCTTCGCCGCCGGTGCAGAGCTCGCCTCGGAGACGGCCGGAATCACCCTCATCGGTGACGACCTGACTCTCATCCCGGCGGCGGTACTCCTGGCTCGTCGATCTGTCCGGATCATCCGCCAAAACCTCTTCTGGGCCTTCTTCTATAATGCCGCGATGATCCCGCTCGCCGCGTTCGGCGTAGTGCCGGCGAGCCTCGCCGCCGCGGCGATGATGCTGAGCTCGATCTCCGTCGTGCTCAATTCGCTTCGCCTGCAACGCGGGAAAACGTGAGGGACGACAAACGATGCGAACGCTTCTGCTGACCGCTCTTCTGCTCGGCGCAGCGCCGGTTGCGGCCGCTGTTCGCGCTGCCGCTCCAGGCGGGCAGGCGGCCGTCCTGGCCGACCGCCAACCGAGAGCAACGGTCGAGTTACTTGCCGATCAGGCCGCGGTCGTACCCGGCCGCCCCCTGACGCTTGCGCTGCGTTTTCGCATCGAACGTGGCTGGCACATCTACTGGCGCAACCCGGGCGAGAGCGGCATGGCGCCCTCCGTGAATTGGAGGCTTCCGCCGGGTTTCCGGGCCGGTCCCTTGCGCTTTCCGCCGCCAAGACGCGAACGGTCGCCCGTCGGCGATTCGTATATCCTCGATGGCGAACCCGTGCTCCTGGCAGATCTGGACGTCCCCGAGAGTCTCTCGCCCGGAGAAAGCATCGAAATTGCGGGCCTCGCGCAGTGGCTCGTGTGCAAGGAAGCGTGCGTCCTCGAAAAACAGGAGCTCGCGCTCCGGCTCCCCGTCGACGACCGGAACGCGCCCCCGCGTCCCGCCAACGAGTCCCTGTTTCGCCGCGCTCGGCGTCTCCTCCCGCTGCCGGCGGCAGAAGCGCAATACCTGACGCTCACAACGGCCGCGAACGTCGACAGGCTCCGGCCCAAAGACCGCGCCAGGATCGCCCTTGTGCTGACCATCAAGGACGGATTCCACATCCAATCGAACAAGCCGCTCGCCCCCGGGTTCATCGCCACGGACGTGTTTACCGACATCGTGCCCGGGCTGACGATCGGAGACCCGGTCTTCCCGCCGGCCCGAAGGACGAGCGTGCCGGCCCTCGGCGAAGCGGCCGAGTTCGCAGGCCGCGTCGTGATCGTGATTCCGATCGAAGCGAATCCCGATCTGAAGGGCCCGGATGTTCGCATTACCGGCGTGCTGACCTATCAGGCGTGCGACGACAAGACTGGCCAGTGCTTCATGCCCACGAACGTCGAATGGGGCATCACCATCCCGGTCGGCGACAAGGATGCGATCGTCAAGCCTATCAACGCGGACATCTTCGCCGCCGCTGCGTCCGTCTCGGAGAGCCGTTCATCCTTCGAAGACGGCGCCGCCGGAGGCTTTTCGCTCGACCGCCCCATCCAGACGCAGCTTCAGAAAGCCGGACATCCGCTCTGGATCTGGCTGATTCTCGCGGCGATCGCCGGGCTCGTCCTCAATATCACCCCCTGCGTTCTTCCCGTGATCTCGATCAAGATCATCAGCTTCGTGCAGCAGGCCCAGGCCTCGCCCGCCCGCGTGTTCAAGCTGGGGCTGGCCTTTGCGGCCGGAATGCTGATCGTCTTCAATGTGCTCGCCGGCCTCGCCACCGGAGCCAACCTGGTCTGGGGCCAGCACTTTCAGAACTCCACATTCGTCCTCGTAATGACGGGCATCATCTTCGCTTTCGGCCTGAGCCTTTTCGGCGTCTTTACCCTCGGCGTGCCCCGGGCGATCGAAGAGGCCGCCGGCCGCCAGGCAGACGAAGGCTACCTCGGCTCGCTCGCCAAGGGTGCCCTCGCCACCGCACTCGGCACGCCGTGCCTCGGGCCCGTTCTCGGCTCCGTCCTCACCTGGGCTGTCACTCAGCCCACCGGAATCGTCTTCCTGGTCTTCAACACGATTGGCGTCGGCATGGCCGCCCCGTACGTTGTGCTCACCGCCAACCCCCGCTGGCTGAAGTTCGTTCCCCGGCCGGGTCCCTGGATGGAGACGTTCAAGCACGTCATGGGTTTCGTGCTCATGGCCACTGTCGTCTATCTGCTCAGCATCCTCCTCGGTCAGATCGGCGGCGCGGGCCTGGTGCTTGCTTTGGCCTTCCTGGTAGCCGTCGCATTCGCCTGCTGGCTCTGGGGACGATATGTCTCGCTCACGAGCACGCCGGGCGTGCGCATGGCCGTACGCCTCGCCTCCCTCGCCATTGTCCTCGTTGCCTGGTTTGGCCTTATCCGCCCCAGCGGCGGCGGACCGCTGCCGCAGACGCAACCTTCGCACGCATCCGGCCCAAATGGCGCATCCGGCGGCATGAAGTGGCAGGAGTTCTCGCTCCAGCGTCTTCAAGAGCTGACCGCCCAGGGCAAGACGGTCATGGTCGATGTGTCCGCCGAATGGTGCCTGAACTGCAAACTGAACCTGAAGTTCGTGCTCGACACCCCCGCAGTCGTACGCGAAGTGGAGAGGCTCGGCGTTGTGCCTATGGGCGCCGACTGGACCGGCTATGACGAGCAGATCGGGCGATTCATTCAGAAGCTCGCCCCCGGGGCCAGCCTTCCCCTGCTCGCCATCTTCCCCGCCGGCCGCCCCGCGCCACCGAGCGGCATGCTCGGCATCGTAACCCAGACCCAGGTGCTCCCGGCCCTTGCGCAGG
>CAZMVY010000171.1:0-10888 GCA_964569765.1 uncultured Planctomycetales bacterium | reverse complement strand
GTGGTCATCGACGGCGTGACTCCCGGCGTGGAGCTCGATCTCGCGGCGATCCAGCACGAACTCGATCGGCGCCGCCCCGGGCAGTCGCGCGTGACAACGCAGCGCAAGGAGTCGGATGAGGTAGAGGTGCTTTCCGGTCTGTTCGAGGGAAGGACGACGGGCGCACCAATCCTGATGCTGATCCGCAACAGAGACGCCAGGCCCGGCGACTACGAGTCGATCCGGGATTTCTTCCGTCCCGGTCACGCCGACTACACGTATCTCAAGAAGTACGGCGTGCGCGACTGGCGCGGCGGGGGGCGGGCCTCGGCACGCGAGACGGCCGCGCGCGTCGCGGCGGGCGCGGTGGCGCGGCAGTTGCTCGCCCGCCGGGGTGTGTCGATCGTCGCGTACACGGTTCGCGCCGGGGGCGTCGCGTGCAGGACCGTCGACCTCGCCGAGATCGAGAACAACCCGATGCGGGCGTGCGATGCGGCCGCCGCGGCCGAGATGGTCAAGCGGGTCGAGGAGGCGCGATCGAAGGGCGACAGCATCGGCGGCGTGATCGAGTGCCGCATTACGGGCGTGCCGGTCGGGCTGGGCGAGCCGGTGTTCGACAAGCTCAGCGCGGACCTCGGCAAGGCGATGCTCTCGATTCCCGCGGTGAAGGGCATCGAGTTCGGCGCGGGCTTCGCCGCCGCCGACATGACCGGCAGCCGGCACAACGACGCGATCACGCCGGAAGGATTCGTCACGAACAACGCGGGCGGGATTCTCGGGGGAATCTCGACGGGCCAGGACATCGTCTTCCGCGTGGCGATCAAGCCGACGTCGTCGATCCCCGCCCCGCAGCGCACGATCAACGTCAAGGGCGAAGCGGTCGAGATCCGAACGAAGGGCCGGCATGACCCGTGCCTGTGCCCGCGGGCCGTGCCGGTCGTCGAGGCCATGGCGGCCCTGGTCCTGGAAGATCACTTCAAGCGGCAGGCGGCGCTGTACGGGTGAGGCGCCGGGCGCGCTGCTCTCCGGCGCGGTCGAAGGTTGACCCTTCTCTCGCTTCCGCGTAATAAGCCGTCCGGACCATGCGAACTCTTTCGGCGCAACAGCAGGTGACGGGATGACACAATTCGCGGCGGACCGTTACGATCGGATGCTCTATCGAAAGTGCGGGCGGTGGGGCCTCAAGCTTCCCGCCGTGTCGCTCGGCGGCTGGCAGACGTACGGCGGCTACGTGGACGACGAAACGAGCAGGCGGTGCCTCTATCGCGCATTCGACCTCGGCATCACGCACTTCGATCTGGCAAACAACTACGGCGAACCGAACGGCAACTGCGAGGTCGTCGTCGGACGAATCCTCCGGGACATGCCGCGCGATGAGCTGATCATTTCGACCAAGGCGGGCTACGACATGTGGCCGGGGCCGTATGGCGAGTGGCTGTCGAAGAAGTACATCGTGGCAAGCTGCGATCAGTCGCTCGGGCGGCTCGGGCTGGACTACGTGGATCTCTTCTACGCCCATCGGCCCGACCCGGACACGCCGACGGAGGAGGTGATGGCCGCGCTCGACCTCCTCGTGCGCCAGGGCAAGACACTGTACATCGGCCTGAGCAACCACGGCGGCGCGGAGATCCGCGCAAAGCACCAATACACCGTCCGGCACGATACTGCCCCGATCCTCATCAATCAGAACGCGTACAATCTCCTCCGGCGGGGCGTCGAGCGAACGGTCCTGCCGACGTGCGCGGAACTGGGCATGGGGATGATCGCGTTCTGCCCGCTGGCGCAAGGCGATTTGAGCGGTAAGTACCTCACGGAAACGCCGCCGCCTGATTCACGCCTGGTCCGCAGCAAGGACGAATGTGCGCTGCGCCTGGCGGACCCGAAGAAGCTCAAGCCCATCCGGGCGCTGAACGAGATCGCGAAGCGTCGCGGACAGTCGCTCGCCCAGATGGCGATCGCATGGATTCTCCGCCGCCCGGAGGTCACGTCCGTCGTGATCGGGGCAAGCCGACCCGAGCAGATCGACGAGGATGTGGCGGCGTTGCAGAACATCGAGTTCACGCGGGAAGAACTGGATGAGATCGACCGCATCTGCGCCGAGGCGGAAGAGGCGAGCCAGAGCGGCATCTGAGGGGTGCTTGTTCGGACGCGCCGGGAGAGTGAGCCACGGGGAGTATCCCCGCGGTCTCCTCCGGCCTTCGCCGGCATTCAGTGTCGCCGGAAGCCCGATCGTACGATGACCAGCCCGGCGAACGACATGACCATCATCGGCACGATGCCCGCTCCGCAACCCGCGATGGGGGGGGCGACGAGCGGCGACGCCGTGCTGCCCGGTTCCGCGACCAGCACGCCGGCGGCGCCGACGGCGCCGGCGGTAGCCGCGGCGATCTGTGGGCCTTCGACGCTGCCGGCGCGGAGCTGATCGACGAGTTCCGCGCTGACCGGCGTCGCGAGGTTTGCCCGGCCGTTGTCCAGTTCCGCGACGAGCACGGCCACTACGGAGGGCTGCCCGTCGGGCGACGCGTCGATCCAGATCGGGCTGCCGCTCTGCCCGAAGGTTGCGTCGAGATTGATTTCCCACGCGGCGTCCGGCGACTCGGGCAAGGCGGTGATCGAACCGGTGACGGACAGCATGCGGCCCGGGTTATCCGCGGGATAGCCGGCTGAGCGCAGCAGGGCATTCATCAGCCCCGGCCCTGCCTGCGCCCGGGGCAGGACGGGCAGCCACCCGGCGTCATTGCCGATCGGCCGGTCGAGCGCGATCAGAACGATGTCGTGTGCCTCGCCGAACTGCTGCGTGTATTCCGCCGGCACGGCGTAGCGCACGGCGCGGGCGGTACCGTACGGCGTGCTGTCGCCCGAGCGGGCAGGCGTGAACGTCGCCTCGCTGGCCCATCCGCCGAACTCGGCACGGCAGACACAGTGCGCCGCCGTGAGCACCTGGTCCGGGCCGACCAGGACGCCCGTTCCGGTCAGGCCCTGCGAACCCCACCATGCGCGAATCTGTCCGATCGACCGCCACGGCATCACGGTCGGATCGGCGACGGGGAGCCGGTCATCGGTGTTGAGGATCCGCGCTCGGTCGTTCGCGGACGGCTGCGCGCCGTCCATCGGGCGAGGCGGCGGAGCGAAATGGTTCAGCAGGATCAGCCAGATCGCGATGATCGCGACGGGTATGGCGCAGGCCCACCGGCGCACGAGTCGCAGCATCCGGTATCGTCTGTGAGGAACCACCTTCGCATCCCCTGTCGTCGTCGATTGCTTCCGCCACGCGAGGCCGCCCTGACGGCCAGCGATGGGAATCGCTTCCGCAATAGCGGCGCTCCATTAGAAATCATATGATTTCCCTCCTGCCCCGGTCCAATTCCCGGTCGGGCTCTTGCCCAGGGTCCGGTAATACCGCGGCTGTCGCGCGCTTGCTCACGTGTAGACGAACCAGGCCGTCGCCGTGCATGTTGCGCCGGGGATCACGCGGACCCAGTGCGCGCTGAAACCCGCCGGGAACTCATGGTGCACGTACCCCTTCGCGGGAACGCGAAGCGTGTCGTACGTCTTCCACGTCCCGTTACCGAGGAAGTCCACCTCGATCCGGAACTCGACGGGGGCATCCGCGTCGTGGTAGAGGTGAAGGACCTTCTGGTCGAAGCCCGTCATCAGGTACGGATCCGACGGCTCGTCGGCCTGCACGCGTTTGTCCCACCACGGCCCGCCCCAGCCTTTCGGTTTGCCGAACTGCCAGAGGTCGTCGGTCTTGCCGAACCACAGGCCGCTCTGCGGCTGTCCGGCGACGTGGTTGCCCTCGAAGATCGGCGCGACGTGATCCCCCGCGAGGACGAGGTACCCGCGGTAGGAGCAGAAGTCGGGAATGATCCGCAGGTGCGTCGAGATCGGCCGTACGCCCCAGATCCGCCCGTCGTAGGCCAACGGCGAGAGTTCGTAGAACATCCCGTGGCAGTCCATCAGCATGCGCTCGCTTTCCACCTCGCGGATCCGCGGCCACTCCGTGAGCCAGTACTGGTCCATCGCGTGTGTGGCCTTCGGCAGGCGGTACGTCAGCCACTTCCCATGCGTGTACACGCAAAGGATCGCCGAGGCCTTGTCCCAGCCCGTCGCGTAGATCGCGTTGCCGAAGCTCTTGCGGCCGGTAACCTCGTTGAACGGGTTCGTCTCCAGGATCGTCCACTTCCGGCCGTCCCACTCGGCGAGACGACCGGACGACCGCGTGCCGTCGTATTCCGGCTCGTCGTAGGTGTTGTTGGCCACAACGACGCGCCCGCCGGCCGTGTAGCCGCCCTTGAAATGCGGCCTGGCCTCCCTGGGGATCGAAAGCTCCCGGATCAGATCAAAGAGCAGCCGCGTCTGCAGCGTGTGTACGTCCGCCTCGAAGAGCAGCCCTTCCATCGTGAGGAAATACACCTTGTTCGCGCGATCCTCGAGATGCTCCATTGTGGCCGTCAGCCGGTGGCCCTGGATCGACTCGATCGTTCTCACGTTCCCGGCTGCGTCGATGACATGCGGCCCGATGATGAGCTGGTTCGACTTCGAGTGGATCAACCGGTTGGCGTACGTGCCGACGACGCTCTCCGGGCGCTTGCGGAGCGACAGGTCGGCGTCGATCTCATAGAGGCCCGTGCCGGCCCCGGTATTCTCGTTGTGGGCTACGTACGTGACCATCCAGAGCCGGTCGGCCCAGGGCATCAGGGCGCCGATGCCGCACTCGCTCCGCACCGGAATGACGTCGGCTTGGACGGCCAACCCGTTGATGACGCCGCTGGTGCAGAAGAGCCGCGCGGAGGACTCGGCATCGGCGGGCCGGGGGCCGGGCTCCGGTGGCTTCCCGGCGGCCTGAGTCCGGGGCGGCGCGCCGCGCGCGGCGGCGGGGATGGCGGCGCCGCCACCGCCGACGAATGCGCGCCGGCTCACTCGCTTCTCGGTATCTTCGCGGTGTTCTTCGGGTCTCATGGTCCGTCTCCCGTGTGCAGGATAGTGTGGGACCTCCGCACGCGCGGCAGCCTGGTCGCCCGCGCGGCGAGGTAATGCGACTCGGGCGGGAGTATACGCAGCGACGGCGCGGGCTGCGAATGGGGACGGCGCCGCCGGCGCGGGGGGCATCTGGCCGGTCCGTCCTCATGGGGGCGAGCGCGAGCAGAGGCGTCGGCCTGCGACTACCGCCTTTGCAGATTGCGTTCCGGCACGGTAGAAACGGCCCAGACAACGTGCTCCGTCGGAGGACGATCAGATGGTGAGTCGGTGGGGTGATCAGGGCGGGGGTAACCGGATGAATCGGCGGGGTTTCCTGAAGGCCGCGGGCGGGGCCGCGATGCTGGCGTCGCTGGCGTGCCGCGAGCAGAGGGCTCGGGTTGCCGTGCCGCCGCTGCTGAAGGAATACGAGCCGCTCGCCCGGGAGAACCCGCGCCAGGCCGCGATTGCGTGGTTCCGGAAGGCCCACTTCGGCCTGTTCATGCATTACGGCGTCTATAGCCTGCTCGGGCGCGGCGAGTGGGTGATGCTCCAGGAGAAGATACCCGTCGCGGAGTACGGGAAGCTCAAGGACCGTTTCACGGCCGATGGGTTCGACGCGGACGCGATCACGGACCTGGCCCTGGCGGCGGGTATGAAGTACGTGAACATCACATCGCGACACCACGACAGCTTCTGCCTGTTTCGCACGAACCAGACGGACTTCAACAGCGTGAACTCGCCGGCGAAGCGCGACCTCGTCGGCGAACTGGCCGAGGCGTGCCGGCGGAAGCAGCTCGGGCTGTTCCTGTATTACTCCTACGCGCTCGACTGGCGACATCCGTACTTCTTCGCCCGCACCGAGAGCTTCAAGAACGCCCGCCCGGCCTACGACGAGCCCGAGCCGACGTACCTTTTCCGCAAGGACGAAGACTTCAAACACTACATTGCGTTCGTTCATGCTCAGATTCGCGAGTTGCTCACGCAGTACGGCCCGCTCGCCGGCCTCTGGCTCGATCCGCTGATGGGCTACTACGCCCGGCCCGACCTGTTCCCGATCGAGGAAACGTACGCCCTGATCCGATCGATCCAGCCGTCGTGTCTGATCTCGTTCAAGCAGGGGGCCAACGGCGACGAGGACTTCGCCGCCCCCGAGCGGAAGGCCGACGCGAAGGTCGGCAGGACCGACGTCGCGCGCAGGGCGCAGGAGAAGAACCGGGGCAAGCCCGTGGAGATCTGCGACACACTGCAGCCGCACTCGTGGGGCTATGACATGCGCGACGAAGGCAAGCACAAGGACGCGGACGCGGTGATGAAGATGCTCGCCGTCGCCCATGAGCGGCACGCGAACCTACTGCTGAACACCGGGCCGTTGCCCGACGGGTCGATTCATCCGGACGATGTGAAGACGTTGCGCGAGGTCGGACGCAGATTGCGGGGGAAGGCGTGATACGTTCTTCATGGGTGATGCTCATGCGCGATGATCGGACAATTCGGCACGGAGTTGCCACGATGATGGCGGCGATGCTGGCGGTACTTACGGCATCGTGTCTCGATGTGGCTCCGGCCCGGGGCGAGGTCTCGTCGGGCGAGGCCGGCAACATGATTGTGGTTCCCCGCCTGAACGCGCCGGCGAAGCTGGAGACGGATCTGAATGGTGCACCGTGGACGCAGGCCGCGCGCGTGACGGGCTTCCTCGCGGTCGGCGGCAAGACGCCGGCGAGTGAACCGGCCTCGGTCTACCTCTTCTACGATCCTTCGTCGCTCTGGGCGGCGTATCGGTTCGAGGGGCGCGGGCGCTCGCAGCTCAAGACGGAGATCAAGGACCGCGACGGCTACGTGTGGCGGGATGACAGTGCCGACCTGCTCCTGTGCCCGCGAGGCTCGACCGACGAGTACTATCAGATTGTGGCCAATTCCGCCGGTGTCGTGTACGACGCGCATTCGGGGAAGAAGGAATGGAACGCGAACGTCGGCGCTGCGACGGCCGCGGACGAGAAGGGCTGGACCGTCGTGCTGCGCGTGCCGTTCGCCGACCTCGGAGTGAAGGAAGTCCGCCCCGGCGACGTGTGGAGAGCCAACTTCTGCCACAGCAGTTCCCGGCCCGAGCGGAGTACCTGGGCCCCTGTGTATGAGGCGTTTGTCGAACCCGATCGATTCGGACAGATCGTCTTCGGAGATGAGAAAACCCGGCCGATCCGCATCAATGCCGTCGGCCCCGTGGTCATCGGAGCGAACGAAATCAAGGTTGATCCCTCCCCCGGTCTTCGGTTTGCGATCGTCGGATTCAACGCGAGCCAGCGGGGGTCCGAGCTGTTCCAGGGGGCTGCGGACGAGGCGGGCCGGTGCTGCTTTGTGGTTGATTCGGACGAAGTACGTGAAGTCGCTGTAGCCTTCCGCGAGGGGACGGGGCCGGCGCTCGCCGAGTGTCGCCTGCCGATGACCTCGCCGCAGGTGGCGGGCCGCGCCGCGCCGCTGGAGAAGCGATTCGCCGAGACGGCCGACGGCCTGCCGCGGTTCCCATCGACGGCACGCGCGAAGGTCGAGTCGCTGCTCAAGGAACTCGAACCCCGACTCGAAGACGCCGTCCAGACCATCAAGGATCCGGCGCGGCACACGGCGGCAAACTGGGAGCGGCTCAAGCAGACGGTCGCCGACCTGGAGCGGAAACTGGACGGGCCGTGGTCCTACGCGCGGACGCTCGCGACGGCCCCGAAGGCCGCTTTCGCCGTCGGCCTCGCGAGCCCGATGCAGAAGGTGATGATCCGCGACTTCCCGTTCGAGGGCGTCGTGGAGGATCACTATGACCTGTCGCTCGCGCGGAACGAGCACGAGGCCGTGCAGGTCGTCGTGATGCCGTACGAACGCGATCTGCGGAATGCGAGCGTGAGCGTCTCAGCCTTGCGGGGCAAGGGCGACGGCCGCGACTTCGCCGGCGGCCAGGTCACGGTCTCGCTCGTCGGCCACGTGAAGACGGAGGGTAACACGCCGTACGAGGTGAGTTACACCGGCTGGTGGCCCGACCCGCTGCTGAGTTTCCAACAGAAGGCCGACGTCCGCGCCGGCGAGCATGTCGCCTTCTGGGTCGATGTCAGCACGAGCCCGCAAACCCCGGCGGGGGACTACGAGGGCACGATTACGGTCACCGCCGCCGACTGTGCGCCGTTGGCGCTCCGCCTGAACGTCCGCGTGTGGAACTTCGAACTGCCCAAGGGCACGCATCTTCGCAACGCGTTCACATACGACGAAAACGGTGTGAAGAGGATCTACGGCGACAGGTGGACCCGCGAACTGGCGTACAAGTACTACGACCTGATCCTCGACCACCGGCTGAACATCGATCATCTCTACCGTGGCGGCCCGCCGGATTGGGAGGTCATCAAGTACGGCGTCGCGAAGGGCATGAACGCGTTCAACGTAATCAACCTCGGCCACGGCGGCCTGAAGGGCCAGCGCGAGGCGACGCTCGATGAGTGGGTGCCGAAGCTGAAGGCCGCCGGCCTGCTCGACAAGGCATATGTCTACGGCTTCGACGAGGTCAAGGGCGAGTTGTTTAAGGCGATGCGCGACACGTTCGGCGAGGTTCACCGTCGCTACCCCGGCCTGCGGACGATGACGACGGCGCAGGATACGTCGTTCGGCAGGAACACGGGGCTTCGCGAGGTCGTGGACATCTGGGTGCCGCTGACACCGAGCTACAGCCTGCCCGAGGCGGAGAAACTTCGCAAGGAGGGCAAGGCGATGTGGTGGTACATCTGCGTCGTGCCGCGCCCGCCGTACGCGAACTGGTTCGTCGAGTCGGCCGCGATCGAGGCGCGTCTGCTGATGGGCCCGATGACCTGGAAGTACAAGGCAGACGGTGTTCTCTATTACCTCATCACGCTCTGGCGGCCGAATCGCAAACCGATCGCCTCCGGCCCGTACACCCACTGGAAACCCGGTAGCTTCTTCAACGAGAAGAACGGCAAGACGGCCAACGGCGCCGGCCGCCTCATCTGCCCCGGCCCCGATGGTCCGCTCTCAACGATCCGCTTCGAGAACATCCGCGACGGGCTGGAGGACTACGAGTATCTGTGGCTGCTCGCCGAACGCGTGGCGGCCGTGCGGAAGCTGCCGGTCACACCGGAGCGGCAGGCGTATCTGAAGCAAACCGACGCGCTGCTGGCGGTGCCGGATGCGGTCGTGCGGGACGTGCGGGAGTACACGCGGGACCCGAAGGAAGTCGACGCGTTTCGTGCGGCGGTGGCCAAGGCGATTGAGCAAGGCGGCGCACGGATCGGCACGGTCTCGACCCCGGCGCGCTCAAAGTGAGCGGTCCGCCCATGCGTTGGCCGCCGGCGAAGCCGCTTTGGCTTCGAACGAGACTACGGCCGATCTGATTCGGTTCCCACCCCTGAGGGGTGGGGCACTCGGCAGGCGGCGGGTCAATCGGCGTCCGCCGACCACGTGGGTGAGAATGTGTCCAGGGCCTCCACTGCTCGGGCCAGGCTTGCAGAGAGCATCATGGCAACGCGGGGGTCCCACGCGGTTTCGACGTACTCGATCAACCGTCCGTTGTAATTCGGTCCCTGCCGACTCGTGCTTCTCGGGAGGGGGACCACATCTTCGCGGATCGCGCGACGACGCGACTTCGTTGCGAGGTTGATAAGGTATTCCTTGGGGTCGTCGACTGCTTCGACATCGCTCCGTATCAGCGATTCGGAGATGCGCATGAAATGCGCGAACGCGCTGCGATGGGCGAGGAGCCAACTCTCAACCTCTCTGACGGCTATGCGGAATAGCAGGTTGGGATGTCTCGGTGCTTCCCGGAACCATTCGGACAACAGCATGGGCGGGCATTCAGCGCGGTCGAGGTCCGTAAGCATGAGGTACGGAGTGCCCTTGGCCGCGTTGTTGAAGCCTCGAATCCTCGTCTTCAGATACCCGGCCCCGGTTCTCCCGTAGGTGTGTCCGATGGAGTAGCGACGACGAGAGCCGGCAAGCAGTCTGCGCGCTACGGCTTCGCTGAGATCATCTTCGACGACCAGGTTGATCGGGATGGTCTGTGTCATTCAAAAAGAAGCAGTTGGCGAACGCCCGCGGGTTCGGTACGGGGCACAGCGGCCTCGCCCACGCTCATGCCACTCTCCAGCAGATCGCGTATCTCGCGAATGCTCGACGCCAGTTTGACTTCGGTTCCTTCCGCACTGGGCGTCAGTAGCAGTACCTCCTCGCCTCCGATGCCCTTGTCCGAAAGCAACTCCGTGCTGTGTGTACTCGTAATGACTTGCCTCTTGTTCTTCGCCGTCATTCGATGAATCAAGCCCGGAAGCTTCCTGACGATGCCGGCGTTCAAGGAAAGCTCGGGCTCTTCCAAGAGCAGGGGCGACTCGCCTTCCAGGAGAGACCAAAGCAGGCCGATGAGGCGCAACGTGCCGTCGGAGAAGTCGGTCTCCCTTTGTCGCGCGCCGTGGGGGCGCCAATGCTCGTACACGGCTTCCAGATGGGGGATACCTCCCTCGTCGCTGTCTACTGTGTACGTGAGTTCCTTCAGTTGAGGCACGGCGTGACGCAGGGCCTTCTCGATCTTGCCCAGCCGGGCCTTCCTCGTCCTATCGGGTGCCTTGCCGATTCGCTCCAAGAGATTCCGTCCAAACGGGTCGTCGGGCATTCCGGGGCCCGAGAACGCCTTCGGATAGCGAACCAACTGCGGGACGACATGGAGATACAGGACGGACTCGAGGAATCTCGCGATGGGGCGGAATCCGACGTTTGCGCTGATCTGCTCCATGTGCGTTTGAGTAAGGCGCTCTTCGTCTCGCCGGTCACCCGAATCGGGCCGACTGAGTATCTGCTCACGCCCGCGCCACACTCGTTCATAGACGAGGATGGGCTTGCGGTTTCCCCTTGTCTGCTGCTTGATTCCGATGGCATAGCGCCAGGTGGCTTCCTGGCCCATGGAATCGCCCAG
>CAZMVY010000170.1:0-10932 GCA_964569765.1 uncultured Planctomycetales bacterium | reverse complement strand
CCGAACGTCAGGGTCGGCTTCCTCTTCATCGCCTTCGCAATCATCGTGCCCATCGTGCCGTTCCACACGTGGTTGCCCGACGCCCACGTCGAGGCGCCCACGCCCATCAGCATGATCCTGGCCGGCATCCTCCTGAAGATGGGCGGCTACGGCATCCTCCGCATCAGCTATCCGATCCTGCCCTCCGCGGCCAGCAACCACACCATCGCCTTCGTGCTCGCCACGTTGGGAGTCATCAGCATCCTTTACGGCGCCCTCTGCGCGATGGCGCAGCGGGACTTCAAAAAGCTCGTCGCCTACAGCTCCGTCAGCCACATGGGCTATGTCCTGCTGGGCATCGCCGTCATGACGGACGCCGGTGTGCAGGGCGCGATGTTCCAGATGATCGCCCACGGCATCTCCAGCCCCATGTGCTTCTTCCTGGTCGGCGTGATCTACGACCGTGCCCACACGCGGCAGATCGACAGGCTCGGCGGCCTCTGGCTGACGATGCCCGTCTACGGCTCGCTCGCCACGCTCGGCTTCTTCGCCTCGCTTGGTCTGCCCGGCCTGTGCGGGTTCATCGGCGAGGTGTGGGTCTTCCTCGGCACCTTCAACGCCGCCGCCGTGCACCCCTGGATGACCTGGGCGAAACCGATGGCCGTCATCGCCGCCTTCGGCATCATCCTGACGGCCGGCTACATCCTCTGGATGATCCAGCGCGTCTACCTGGGGCCGCAGCGGAAAGAACTCGCGGACCTGCCCGATGCGAACGGCCGGGAGGTGTTCATCCTGACGCCCTTGGCCGCGCTGACGGTCATCCTGGGCGTCCTGCCGACGCAATCGCTCTTTAACTTCATGAACGGGACGTTGAACAACCTCGTGACGCACATTCTCAAATGATCAACGTGCTTGGCCAATTCTGGACGCCGCCGCTCGATCAGCTCTGGCGAATCTCGCCGGAGCTGGCCGTGGTCGGCACGATCGCCGCGCTGCTGCTCGTCGCCATCTTCGCCGGACGCAACCCCTACACGACCGCGGCGGTCACCCTGCTCGGCGTGCTGGCCGCACTCCTGCTGGCGGGCGCGGTCGGCGCGGACGTCTTCTCGCGTCCGCGGGCCGGTCTGGCCCCCGCGGCCGCGCCACCGATGCTCATCGCGGACAACTTCGCTGTCTTCTTCAAGCTCTTCCTCCTACTCTTCCTCGCGCTGGTCACCGGACTCTGGGTAATCGGCGCCGGCGTCCGCTGGCAGGCCGCACGCCGTATGGAGTTCGGCTTCTCCGGAGGCGCCGGCGGTCTCGGAGAGACCGCACTCCAGAGCGCACGGCGATCCAGCGCACGGCAATCCGCGCCGAACGCCACGGAGTTCTTCACGCTCCTGCTCGGCAGCGCCCTGGGCATGATCCTGATGGTCAGCACGCTCAACCTGCTGATGATCATCCTCGCGATCGAACTCGCCTCGCTGCCGAGCTACGCCATCGCCGGCTTCAACAAGCACGACCGCCGCAGCGCCGAGGCCTCGCTCAAGTACGTTGTCTTCGGAGCGGTCACGGCCGCGATCATGCTGTACGGCGTCTCGCTCCTGTACGGGTACTACGGCACGCTGGATGTTCCAGCGATCGCTGCGCAGTTCGCCGATCGCGCCGGCGAGTCCGCGGCGGGCCGGGCCGTCCTCGGCGTCGGCGTCTTCGGCCTCTGCGTCGGGATCGGCTTCAAGATTGCCGCCGTCCCGTTCCACTTCTGGTGCCCGGACGTCTTCGAGGGCGCCCCGATCGAAGTGACCACGTGGCTGAGCGTCTCGAGCAAGGCCGCCGGCCTCGGCCTCTTCCTCCGGCTCGTCTCGGCTCTCACGTCGCCGGTCGCACCGGATCAGATCGCGGCAATCTGGGGGCCGATGGCCGTCGCGATCGGCATTTTCGCTTCGCTGACGTGCACGATCGGCAACTTGGCCGCCTACCGCCAGGACAACGTCAAGCGGCTCCTCGCATACTCTTCCATCGCACATGCCGGCTACATGCTGATGGCCGGCGCGATCCTCCTGCCCGCGGCCGAATCGGCCCCGGGGCAACCGAACCCGGCGATCAGCGCCCTGGTCGTCTACGTATTCACCTACCTCTTCATGAACCTGGGCGCATTCGGCGCGACCGCGATTGTCTCGTGGCAGACAGGCTCGGAATCGCTCTCGGCGTTTGCCGATCTCGGCCGGCGCGCCCCGTGGGTAGCCGTGCCGATGGCCGTCTGCCTCTTTTCGCTGGTCGGCCTGCCGCCGCTGGGCGGTTTCGTCGCCAAGTGGTGGCTTCTCTACGCACTCGGCGAAGGAGCCGGACGCCAGCCGTGGCTCTGGGGCCTTGTCATCGTCCTCGTGCTGAACACACTCTTCAGCTTGTACTACTACATCCGCGTCGTTGTCGCGATGTTCCTCCCCGGCGGCGTCCGATCGGCTGGGGAGCCCCTGTTCTCGGCCCCGCTCGGCGGGGTGGTCATGGTCAATGTCTGCGCCGTTCTGCTCCTGGTTCTCGGCACGATCGGCGTGCGGCCGGTCAAGACGCTGGCCGACCATTACGCCTCCGATCTGTTTCGCGCATCGGTCCCGGCGGCCGCACGGGCGGCAACGCCGCTGGACGCCGCGCCGCACATGGCGGTCGGCATTGCGACGAACAGCCCGCTCGCCGCTTCGGACGGTCTGCCGCCCGGTGCCGACGCGGCCCAGGGGCTGGCCGGGGTACACCCCTCGTCCGTGGCCGGCGGTATGCAGACCGGTGCAGCCGGCCCATGACCGTACGACCGGCGCAAACCGGCGGAACGCATGTTGAGCGAGAAGGAGTCATGGCCGACAACCCGTCCACTATCAACGCGCTGAACGAACTGCTCGCCGCCCACAAACGAAGCCTGCTGCTCCGCGTGATGGAAACGTCGCCGTTCGTTTCGCCCCCAGATGCGGCCTTGGCCGACACCCTGCGCCACATCATCGCCGAGGAGGCCGAGCACGCGGATTGGCTCGTCGAGGCCGTTGTCGAGCGCGAGGGCTCGCCCGTTTCGGCGATTCCCGATCCGCGAACGGCCAGCGTCCACTACGTAGACTTGCGCTATCTCCTGGCGCGAATCATGCAGGATGAGCGCCGCATCCTCCACGCATGCGAGTCTGCCGCTCAACGCATCGAGGATCCTGCGGCTCGTGAACTCATCACTCGCATCGCGGATCGCCACCGGCGACATCTCGAGGCGCTCGGCGCTGCGGCGCCAGTGCCAGCATAACCCGGACAAGAACCGCTGCGGCCAGACCTCGGGCAGCGATTCTCGACAAAACCGTAATGTGAACCGGTCGGACGCACGGTGGGTCCGGTCGAAATCGTGGATCGCTGGTCCAAAGCGCACCTTGGCCCTCCTGCGCTGTGGTGCACTTCGCAGTTGATGGCCGTACGATCTGCGCGCATCGTGATACGTAACATCTTCATTTAAATGCTTTTACATGCTTTCGCTTCGGTTAGCTCATGCGAATACACAAAATCGCACCAAATCAGTGCCAAAAGCCTGGAAATAGCACCAGCTAAGTGCTATATACGTAGCGGGGAGTGCCTCACGCAGTGGTAGCGGGAGGCGATCGCCGCGAACTCCTGAATGCAGGTGCGATCGTGATGCTGCTGACACGCAAAACGGATTACGCACTGGTGGCAATGGTTCACCTGGCGCGTCGAGCCGAGGCACTCGTGTGCGCCAGGGAGATTGCGCAGCGGTCGCACCTCCCGCTACCGGTACTGATGAACATCCTGAACGCACTGGCCCGCTGCGGGCTGGTGAGGTCCGTGCGAGGATCCCGAGGGGGTTACCGGCTTGCCCGCCGCGCGGAAGACGTCACGCTGGCGGACATAATTGAGGCGATCGAGGGTCCCGTCGGCTTCACGGTGTGCGGATCTGCGACGCGCGGCAATTTCGAGCCGCGATGTCGCCTGGAGGCCTCTTGTCTCGCCCGGGAGCCCGCCCGCAGCGTACATCGTCGTCTCCGCGAGTTTCTGAGCCGGATCACCCTCGCGGAGATGGCCGCCGAGGCCGAATCGGCGGAGGCGACGGCTGCGACGGCGGAAGTGGGCGAGAATGGGCAGGGGATCTCGCCGACCCGGATGCCTGTGATGGCAGGTTCAGGCTGATGGCGAGCGCGCCGGCAAAGGAAGGTTGTCAATGAGTCAGACCCCAAACGCGATTGCGGAGCTGGCGAACCGGGAATACAAGTACGGGTTCGTGACGGAAATCGAAGAAGAGCGGCTACGCCCGGGCCTAGACGAGGATGTGATCCGCCAGATCTCGGCAAAGAAGAACGAGCCCGGCTGGCTGCTGGAGTTCCGGCTGAAGGCGTATCGGCACTGGCGGACGATGGCCGAGCCCACGTGGCCGAATGTCCACTATCCGCCGATCGACTACCAGGCAATCGTGTACTACTCCGCGCCGAAGCAGAGGGGCCGGCCCGGGAGCCTGGAACAGGTCGATCCGAAACTTCTGGAAACGTATACCAAGCTGGGCATCCCTCTGAGGGAGCAGGAGCTTCTGGCCGGCGTCGCGGTCGACGCGGTCTTTGACAGCGTTTCCGTGGCGACGACGTTCAAGGAGAAGCTTCGCGAGCTGGGGATCATTTTCTGTTCGCTCTCGGAGGCCGTGCAGAACCACCCTGACCTCGTACGCGAATACCTCGGCTCCGTCGTGCCGTACTCGGACAACTTCTTCGCCACCCTGAACTCGGCGGTCTTCTCCGACGGCTCGTTCGTGTACGTCCCGCCGGGCGTCCGCTGCCCGATGGAGCTGTCCACGTACTTCCGCATCAATGCCGCCGCCACGGGGCAGTTCGAGCGGACACTCATCATCGCGGATAAAGGCGCGTATGTGAGTTACCTCGAAGGCTGCACGGCCCCGATGCGGGACGAGCACCAGCTCCATGCGGCCGTCGTCGAGTTGATTGCCCACGACGACGCGACGATCAAGTACTCGACGATCCAGAACTGGTATCCCGGCGACCGGGACGGCAAGGGCGGAATCTACAACTTCGTCACGAAGCGCGGCAAGTGCCAGGGCCGCCGCTCGCACATCTCGTGGACGCAGGTGGAGACGGGCTCGGCGATCACGTGGAAGTACCCGAGCTGCATCCTGATCGGCGATCACTCGGTGGGCGAGTTCTACTCCGTGGCGACGACGATGAATCATCAGCAGGCCGACACGGGGACGAAGATGATCCACATCGGCCGGCACACGCGCAGTACGATCGTCTCGAAGGGGATCTCCGGCGGCTTCGGGCAGAACACGTACCGCGGAATGGTGAAGATCCTGCCCGGGGCCGACCAGGCGCGGAACTTCACACAGTGCGACTCGCTGCTGATCGGCGAGAAGTGCGGGGCGCACACATTCCCGTACATCGAGGTGAGGAACCGCACGGCCCGGATGGAACACGAGGCCTCGACGTCAAAGATCGGCGAAGACCAGCTCTTCTACTGCAGGCAACGCGGGATCGGCACCGAGGACGCGGTGTCGATGATCGTAAACGGCTTCTGCCGGCAGGTGCTCCGGGAGCTGCCGATGGAGTTCGCCGTCGAGGCGCAGAAACTGCTGGCGATTCAACTGGAAGGAAGTGTCGGATGACCGCACCGATTCTGGAAATCAGGAATCTGCACGCCGGCGTGGACGGGCACGAGATCCTCAAGGGGATCGACCTGACCGTACGCGCCGGTGAGGTCCACTCGATCATGGGCCCGAACGGCTCCGGAAAGAGCACGCTGGCCCAGGTGCTCGCCGGCCGCGAGACGTATCAGGTTACCGCCGGCGAGGTGCGGTACCAGGGCAAAGACCTGCTCGCGATGAAGCCGGAGGAGCGCGCCTGCGAGGGGGTATTCCTGGCGTTTCAGTACCCGGTGGAGATCGCCGGCGTAAGCACCAGCTACTTCCTCAAGACGGCGCTCAACGCGGTCCGCCGGTACCGCGGGCTCGAGCCGCTCGACGCCGTGGAGTTTCTCGCGAAGGTCAAGGACCGCATGAAGCTGGTGGACATGGACGAGCGGCTCCTGAGCCGCGCGGTCAATGAAGGCTTCTCCGGCGGCGAGAAGAAAAGGAATGAGATCTTCCAGATGGCCGTGCTCGAGCCGAAGCTGGCCATCCTGGATGAAACCGACTCGGGACTGGACATCGACGCCCTGCGGATCGTCGCCGACGGCGTGAACCGGATGCGGAGTCCCGACCGCGCGATCCTCGTGGTCACGCACTACCAGCGGCTGCTCAACTACATCGTGCCTGATCGCGTACATGTCCTCGTGGACGGGCGGATCGTGCGGTCGGGCGGCAAAGAGCTGGCGCACGAGCTGGAGGAGAGGGGCTACGCCGGGGTCGAAGGGCAACCGGCCGGGGCCCCGGCGGTCGGCGTGTAGGAGAAAGGCTACTATGACTGCACTGGCAACCGGGACGAACGAATACCTCGAGGACTTTGCTCGCCTTGAGAAACGCGAGGGCGGCAATCCGGCGTGGATCGCGCCGATCCGCAAGGCTGCGATCTCGCGCTTCGCGGAGATGGGCTTTCCGACGACGCGCGATGAGGAATGGCGATTCACGAACGTGGCGCCGATCGCAGGCGCGGTCTTCCGCCGGGCCGACCCCGCAGCGTCCGGTCTGGAGGACATTCGGCCGTTCCTCCTCGGGGCGACGGCGCGCAACCGGCTCGTCTTCGTCAACGGGCATTTCGCCCCGGCATTGTCGCTCGCCGCGTGGGAACCGGACGGGGTCGATCTGATGAGCCTTCGGCGCCTCCTCGGCGAGGCGCCCGACGCGCTCGCGGCGCATCTGACGCGCTACGCCGACTATCGCCGGAACGCCTTCACGGCACTGAACACCGCGTTCTTGAAGGACGGGGCGTTCGTTCGCATACCGGCGGGCCAGGTCGTCGAAGAGCCGATCCACCTGCTGTTTTTCTCCGTGCCCGGCGCGGAGCCGACCGTTTCGCACCCGCGGGTGCTGATTGTGGCCGAACCCGGCAGCCGGGCGACGTTCGTCGAGACGTACGCGGGCCTCGGAGACGGCGTGTACTTCACGAACGCCGTAACCGAACTCGTGGCGGGCGAGGGAAGCGTGGTGGACCATTACCGCGTGCAGCAGGAGAGCGAGCAGGCGTTTCATATCGGCATGACGCGCCTTCATCAACACCGGGGCAGCAATCTGGCCTCGCACGCGTTGAACCTGGGCGGCGGGCTTGTCCGCAGCGAGGTGCACGCCGTGCTCGACGGCGAGGGGTGCGACTGCCTGCTCCACGGTCTGTTCGTGCTTCGCGGCGACCAGCACACGGACAACCATCTGCGGGTCGAGCACGCACGGCCGCACGGCAACAGCCGCGAGGCGTACCGGGGCATTCTGGACGGTCGGTCCAGGGGCGTCTTCACCGGGCGGATCGTAGTGCACAAGGGCGCGTCAAAGACCGACGCGAAGCAGACGAACATGAACCTGCTGCTTTCGGACGCCGCTCAGATCGACTCGCGGCCGCAACTGGAGATCTTCGCGGACGACGTGAAGTGCACGCACGGCGCGACGGTCGGGCAGGTGGATGAAGACGCGATCTTCTATCTCCGTTCCCGCGGGGTCGGTGTCGAGGCGGCGCGGAGCCTGCTCGTGTATGCCTTCGCCGCGGAGGCGATCCGTCATGTGAAAATTGCGGCGCTCCGCGAGCGGCTCCGGGCATTGTTGCTCGCGAGGCTGCCGTACGGGCATCTGCTGGAGGAACTCGCATGAGCGCGCTCGCCGCCGCCGATTCACCGGCGAAGACCCGCACAACCGGCACGCCCGGCGCTGATGCGACGCGGCCGGCGGGGCCGTCCCCGTTCGACGTCGGGCGGATCCGCACGGACTTCCCGATCCTGAACACGCGGATGCACGGAAAGCCGCTGGTGTACCTCGACAACGCCGCGACCACGCAGAAGCCCCGCCCGGTTCTCGACGCGATGACGCGGTTCTACGAGGAGTGCAATGCGAACATTCATCGGGGCGTGCACGAACTGGCAAGCCGGGCCACCGACGCCTACGAGGCGGCGCGGGAGCGGGTGCAGCGTTTCCTCGGCGCGACATTGCCGCAGGAGATCGTTTTTGTCCGCGGCGCCACGGAGGCGATCAACCTTGTCGCCCAGACGTACGGCCGCATCCACGTGCACGCAGGCGATGAGGTGGTCATCTCCGCGATGGAGCACCACTCGAACATCGTCCCGTGGCAGATGCTCTGCAAGGAACGGAAGGCCATCCTGCGGATCGTGCCGATCCGCGACACCGGCGCGCTCCGGATGGACGAGTACGCCGCGATCTTTACGCCGCGGACGCGGCTGGTCGCGGTGACGCACGCCTCGAACGTCCTTGGCACGGTCAACCCGATTCGGGAGATCGTGTCGATCGCACACCGGCACGGAGTGCCCGTGCTCGTCGACGGGGCGCAGGCGGCGCCGCATGTGAGGGTCAACGTGCAGGACCTCGACTGCGACTTCTACGTCTTCTCCGGGCACAAGCTGTACGGCCCGACGGGGATCGGCGTGCTCTACGGCAAGGCGAACCGGCTCGAGGAGATGCCCCCGTACCAGGGCGGCGGCGACATGATCCGGTCGGTGACCTTTACGGAGACGATCTACAACGACGTACCGTACAGATTCGAGGCGGGCACGCCGAACATCGCCGGGGCCATCGGGCTCGGCGCCGCCATCGACTATGTCAGTGGGATCGGCATCGAAAACATCGCCGCGTACGAGCGGGAGCTGACGCTCTATGCGACGCAGCGCCTGGAGGCGATACCGCAGGTGAGGATCCTCGGCGCTACCCGCGACAGGATCGGCGTGCTGTCGTTCGTAATCGAGGGCGTCCATCCGCACGACGCGGGCACCGTGCTCGACCATGAGGGCATCGCGATCCGCACGGGGCACCATTGCGCCCAGCCGCTGATGCAGCGGTTCGGCGTGCCGGCGACATGCCGGGCGTCGCTGGCGTTGTATAACACGAAAGAGGAGATCGACGCCCTGGTGGAAGGAATCCGCAAGGCGATCGAGGTATTCCGCTGAACGCCGGGCGCTTCGTGACGGACTTCGGGATGCCAAAGGACCATGCGGGAGGTATCGCAACCGTGTCGGAGCTGCGTGATCTGTACCAGGAGCTGATCCTCGATCACAGCCGGCGTCCGCGGAACCGGCGGCGCATGGACGATGCGGACCGCCGCGCGGAGGGCTACAATCCGCTCTGCGGCGACCACGTGACGATCTTCCTGAAGCTCGACGGCGACATCGTGAAGGAAGCGACGTTCGAGGGCACCGGCTGCGCGATCTCGACCGCGTCGGCCTCGATGATGACCGAGAGCCTCAAGGGCAAGACGTTGAGCGAGGCCAAGGAACTGTTCCGCAAGTTCCATCACCTGGTCACCGGCGATCCGGTCGAGACCAGTTCGGGCCCCGGCCTGGGCAAGCTGGAGGTGTTCTCGGGCGTCTGTCAGTACCCCGCCCGCGTGAAATGCGCGACGCTCGCGTGGCACACACTCGAAGCCGCGATCGAGAACCGGCCCGCGCCGGTCTCCACGGAGTAGGTCCAGCTCGCCCCATCCGGATTCTTCCCCACGGAAGCCGCCGAGCACATGGCGTGGAAACACATTCGTACAGCGCACCATGCGCGGCATGCTGCGCGGGTGTCCCGGTCGCGGCCGAAGGCCGCGCGCCACGCGCTTGATTCTCACGACGTGATATGCGCGCACGGAGCGTGCATGCGCTGGTTGCGTCCCGGGTTCGATTCGGTCTTGGAGTGCGGCGGGGGCGACGCCGCTCTGGCTGGACGCCCGGCGTCCCGCCTCGCGCAGCGCTTCCGGCACGCAGTAGAAACAGGCAAGGATACCTGAGAGACGATCCGTCCGCGCCGATCGGCGGCTTCGGGCGCAAGGAAGGGGCCCGCCGTCAGCGGATGCACTCCAGGGACTTCGCCATTCGGGAGCCGCCTCCCTTACTTCGATATCGGGGTTGCCGCCGGTGAGGCACCCTCGCTCGGGGAGCCGCATCGGGGGCACGCAGACTCGGCCCGCCCGCGCATGTCGCACCCGCAATGCGGGCACACCGCGATTCCGCGGTCAAGCAACACCCGGCGCAACGACTGGCGAATCACGCGCCGCGTGATCCACGGCGGCGCCAGGAAGCAGACTGCGATCGCGACCATGCTGAGACTGAACCATGCCCACCACCGCTCATCGGCTGTGAGCTGCGGGCAGGCTCGCGCTATCGCGGCAGGACCGAGGACAATCACGGCGAACATTGCGATACCCAGGAAGATCTGCCAGCGGTTCGTGGATGCGTTGTTCGCCGTCCGCCAAAAGGTCTTCCGCCGATCCTCGGGCTGCTCGAGCAGCAGCAGTTCCGGGAATAACACCAACCAGGCCCGCCGAACCAGCCGCGTCACCATCGCAGACAGGATGCACAGGCCGACGCCGAAACCCAGCAACCAGATGAATCTGCCGAGGGACATGTTCAGGCTCCGCCAGCCGCCGGCCAGGCGGGCATGCCCGGCTCGACGCTCATACCGCATCGGGGACATCGGGCCGCCGCCCGACCCGGAAGGCGACACCCGCAATTCTAGCACACCGGCACACCCTTGGCAAGCAGCTCACGGCGCGGCCGATAGCGAATCTGCCGCCGTGTCAGGAAGTCCGGAAGCGGCAACGTGAGCAGGCTCAGGATGACAAACGGAAACACCAGGTCGGCGAATCGCCACTGCCCCAGCGCGGGCCACCACCGCGACAATTCCCGAGGCGCCACGAAAAACACCAGGGCCAAGAGCACCGTTATGGCGACCGACCACGCAAACGTCGATCCGTTACGTTCCGCCCTGCGGAGGATGCGCCGCCAATACTCGCCGCCCGGCATCAGCGAGATCTCGGGGAACATGGCCAGCGTGACTCGCTTCTGCCAGTAGCACAGGCCGAACGC
>CAZMVY010000169.1:10131-10947 GCA_964569765.1 uncultured Planctomycetales bacterium | reverse complement strand
GCCGGAGAATCCCGATTGTGCGGCAGCGGACGCGGACGGCGACAACGACATTGACCTGACGGACTTCGCGGTATTCCAGTCCTGTTTCAGCGGGCCGAATACGCCGCCCAGAGCCGCATGCCCGTAGCGATCCTGACCTTCGACCCTGGCCCTCAGCCGCGTCCGGTTGGGCAGCGCCACCCATCGTCCGCACGAGCGGACACGTAGCCGCCGACCCGCCGCCTCTCCAAGGCCGGCTGCGCACGGTATAATCCTTCGCACTATGGACTGGGCAAGAACACGCGTCATGGTGACCGGCGGGGCGGGCTTTCTCGGCTCGTTTCTCTGCGAGCAATTGCGTCGACGCGGCCTGCCGGACGCCAACCTCTTCATCCCGCGGATAGACGAGTACGACCTGACGCGGGAGAGCGCCGTCGAGGCGGCCTACGAAACGGGCCGGCCGGACGTCGTCATCCACCTTGCCGCGGAGGTCGGCGGCATCGGCGCGAACCGCGCCAATCCGGGGCGATTCTTCTACGCCAACCTGGCGATGGGGCTGCATGTGATCGAACACGCCCGGCGGCGCGGCGTCCGAAAACTGGTGCAGATCGGCACCATCTGTGCCTATCCGAAGTTCACCCCCGTGCCCTTCCGCGAGGACGACCTCTGGAACGGCTACCCGGAGGAGACCAACGCCCCGTACGGCATCGCGAAAAAGGCGCTGCTCGTCATGTGCCAGGCGTACCGGCAGCAGTATGGGCTGAACGCGATCTACCTGCTGCCCGTCAACCTGTACGGCCCGCGCGACAACTTTGACCCGCGATCGTCCCCCGTGCT
>CAZMVY010000169.1:8483-10121 GCA_964569765.1 uncultured Planctomycetales bacterium | reverse complement strand
GTATCTGGACGGCGTCGACACCTCCAACTGTTCGATAGGAAAGCAGATATCGTTTTCGGACAAGGCCCAGTACCTGGCGGTTAAAACGATTTTAGCCGAGATCTACGGAAGGGAGGCCGGGGACCTCATCGAGCTGAGCATCGCGGCCGACGGGTTCCTGCGGTCCATGGTCCGCACCCTCATGGGCGGCCTGGTCGATGTGGGGCTCGGCAGGCACCCCCCCGAGGCCGGCGCGGACAGGAGCGGCTGCGGGGGCGACGGCGCACCCACGCGGGAGGTCCTCTATGTGGAAGATGCCGCGGAGGGCATCGCGCTGGCGGTCGAACGATACGACGGCGCGGACCCGGTGAACCTGGGCGCGGGACGCGAAATCTCCATCCGCGACCTCGCCGGGATGATCGCCCGCCTGACGCACTTCACCGGCCGAATCGAGTGGGACACGACTCAGCCCAACGGCCAGCCGCGCCGCTGCCTCGACACCACCCGCGCCCGCGAGCGCTTCGGCTTCGTCGCCCGCACGCCCTTCGAGGAAGGGCTCAGGAAGACGGTCGAGTGGTACGAGCAGCACCGGGCGAAGACGTGAGGGAAGACACGCGTGCCGCCGGGCGATCAATCCCGCTTCCGACTCGTCAGCAAGATCACGAACACCAGCCCGCACCATACCACAACCCCCAGAATCGTATAGATCAGGGCCGCTTGCAGTTGATCCTGGTTGATGCCGATGAGGTATGAACGGCTCTCGATGACCTTTTCGTACGTCGTCACGTTGCAGGAGAAGTAGCTGACCGAACAGAAGCCGAGAAACGCGGGGCCGACGATCCCAACGAGGAAGAACCGCCGGATCAGCCGGACCATCGCCGAACCGGAGGTATCACAGACGGCCCGGAACGGCCGGCGGAGCGCCAAGTACGCCGCCAGCCCGATGCCCAGGCTCGCGAGCAGCACGACGAAGTACGAAATCACGAGGAACCGCTCGTTGCTCACGGCCGTGGCCCCGGACTGCTACATGCGTTCCGCGCCGACGAACCGTTCGCCGCACTCGGGGCAGCGAATGTCGTCCACGAGCCCCTTGAGGCTGTACCCGCACTTGAGGCACACGGGCGTCTCGGCGGCGCGACGCCCCAACGCCGCCACCAGGATGCCGACCATGATCACGAAGCCGAACAGGACGAGCAGCATGGCGAGAAGGACGGAGGAAAGCGTGCTCGCCGCTCTCCAGACCTTCTCCATCGGCGCCCCGACGGAGGGATCCCATTGGGTCTCCAAGGCCGCCGACAACGCCGCGAACAAGAGGCAGATCAGGAACGCACGCAGGTAGAACTCGGTGGCGGCCGACCGGCGCACCACGCCGTCCATCAGGCTGCGAAGGCTCTGCCGCGTGACGACGTAGACACCCACGGCGGCCGCGCCCGCTACAACCAGACACGCCACAAGTCCCGCGAAAGGCAACATGGAGGCTGCTCTCCTTGGCACACAGGCTTGTCCCCTTCACTGGCACGAACGCCGGCGGGCATGATACACTCACGCCCTGCGAGTGCAATCGAGAGGAGTTCGGCATGTAGACCCAGCCCGCGATCAGGTTTGTCTATCGAGCCGGCCTGCCCATGTTCCCGCTCGTCTTGTGCGGGGCCCCTCCGG
>CAZMVY010000169.1:0-8473 GCA_964569765.1 uncultured Planctomycetales bacterium | reverse complement strand
GACGCCCACCAGAACGCGCAGCGCAAGCAAGCGCCCCCCGCTGCCCATTCGAGCGGGCGCCTTGCGGCCCGGCGGGCGCACAGTCAAAATGCCCCTGTCAACGACGCCGCAATGAACTGACGACCGCGGAGAGAACTATGCCGAAGATCCAATTGGCCCTGTGGGTAACGATTCCGTGTCTTCTCTGGACCCTCGCCGCCGCGGAAGCACCAAAGCCGCAGCTTCTCTGGCCCGACGGCGCGCCGCTCGCCAGGGGCGACGCCGATGCCGACAAACCGACGCTGACGATCTACCTGCCGCCGAAGGACAAAGCCACCGGCGCGGCCGTCGTCATCTGCCCCGGCGGGGGATACGGCGGACTCGCGATGGACCACGAGGGGCATCAGGTCGCACAGTGGCTTAACTCGTTCGGCGTCGCCGGGTTCATCCTCAAGTACCGCCATCGCAGGATGGGGTACGGCCACCCCGCCCCCCTGCTCGATGCGCAGCGGGCGATCCGAACCGTCCGCGCCCGCGCGACGGAATGGGGCGTCAAGCCCGATCGCATCGGCATCCTTGGTTTCTCGGCCGGCGGCCACCTCGCCTCGACCGCCGGCACGCACTTCGACAAAGGGGACCCGGACGCGAAGGACCCGATCGATCGCGTAAGCTGCCGGCCGGACTTCATGGTGCTGGTCTATCCGGTGATCTCCTTCACGGAGTGGTACGCGCACAAGGGCTCGCTGAAGAACCTACTCGGTGAGGACCCCGACCCCAAGCTCGTCGAGAGCCTCTCGAACGAGAAGCAGGTAATGCCCGAGACGCCGCCGACGTTCCTTATCCACACCAGCGGCGACACGGGCGTGCCCGCCGAGAACAGCGTTGCCTTCTACCTCGCCCTGCGAAAGGCCAAGGTGCCGGCGGAGATGCACATCTTCGCCAAGGGTGAGCACGGCTTCGGCCTCGGCAAGAAAGGCAACGCGGTCGCGGTCTGGCCCTCCCTGTGCGTTGAATGGATGCGCGGCCTCGGCGTGCTCCACAACGAGTAAGAGTACCCCCGCGCGTGCCGCGGCCTGGTGGGAGCCCGCTCACACGGGCGGCACCGGGTCATCGTAGCCACTCATCCAGGTGTGCGGCGACGAATTCGTCGTCCCGCAGGTGCGGGTAGGCCCGGGAAACGCGATCGATCTCCGCCATCTGCCCGGGCGAGAGGTCCTCTTTGGGGTCGAGGCACCACCGGCCGGCGAGCAGACCCTGGCGGCGAAGGATCTCGTGAATGCCGGGAATGCAACCGGCGAAACCGTTGGCCGCGTCGAAGAGGGCGGCGTTGGCGTCGGTCATCTCGGCTGCGCGCGTCAACAGCCCGGGCGGGACGGCACCGCCCGACTCGACCACGCGATGAATCTCGTCGAGCAACTCCACCGCCCTTCGAGTCCAAACCGCCCAGTGGCCGAGCAGGCCGCCGACGATCCGGACCACGCGCCCCTCCGCTCCTAACTGATCCGGCGTCAGCTGGTCGCACACGATGTTGTCATCGTTGCCGGTGTACAAGGCGATCTCGCCGGCGCGGCCGGCCGCAGCCACGGCGCGGAGCACGTCGATCGTCTGGTAACGGTTGAACGGCGCGATCTTGATCGCGACGACGTTCTCGATCTCGGCGAAGCGGCGCCAGAAGTCGAAGCCGAGCACCCGCCCGCCGACCGACGGCTGGAGGTAGAAACCGAACAACGGGATGACGCCGGCGACGGCCCTGCAGTGCGCGATCAGCTCATCGACGCTCGCCGACTTCATTGCGCCGAGACTCAGCAGGCCCGCATGATATCCAAGCCCGGCGGCCAGCTCTGCCTCGGCAACCGCCTGCTTCGTATCGCCACAGATCCCGGCGACGGCAACGACGGCGGAGCCGGTGCCGTATTCGCGAATGGTCTCGATGCCGAGTTCGAGCACGGGACGATGGAGGCCGATCTTCGGGTCGCGGATGGAGAACTGGGTCGTGTGTACGCCGATCGCGAGGCCGCCCGCGCCGGCGGCGAGGTAGTACCGCGTGAGCGCCCGCTGCCGCCGCTCGTCGAGCTTGCGTTCGGCGGTCAGCGCGAGCGGGTGCGCGGGAATGACCAGCCCGCGCCGAAGGGCGCCAATAACGTCGGTTGGTGGCATTGGAGTCATTTATCTACTGGTCCGCCTTCCATAAGCCGGTGCACATTTCGGATTCCGGACGGGAGATCGCCCCGGCAATCCGAAATCCGCATTCCGCAATCGTCAAAACTTCCCCTCGCGCTGCTCGAAGTGCGTCGGCTTGCCGAGCGTCCGGCCGCCGATCTTCACCCAGTGCGCGACCCACTCGATCATCTGATCGACCGAAACGCCGGGGGGGCCGAACAGCCGGCGATACTTCGAGGCATTGCTCAGGAGGGCCGTCTCGCCTTCGGCGCCCTCCCACCGCGCCTCCGTGCCGAAGATCGCGGCAAAGCGCGCGGCAACCGCACGGATCGAAACCGTCTCCGGACCGGTCACGTTGACGATGGCCGGCGGGCTGTCGCACAACGCGAACGACCGCAGCACCGCCCCGTTTGCATCCCCCTGCCAGATCACGTTCGCGTAGCCCATGCTCAGGTCGACCGGCCGCCCGGCGTAAACCTTCTGCGCCACGTCAAGCAGGACGCCGTAGCGCAAGTCGATCGCGTAGTTCAACCGGACCAGCGTCACCTTCGTGCCGAACCGCGAGGAGAAGTACTGGAACATCCGTTCGCGGCCGAGGCACGACTGGGCGTACTCGCCGACCGGCCCGGTCGGGTGCTCCTCGGTCGGCCCGCCGGAAGCGACCGGCGTGAGCGGGTAGACATTTCCGGTCGAAAGCGCGACGATTCGGGAGCTGCGGAACCGGCGGGCGACCAGCGCGGGCAGGTAGACATTCATCGCCCAGGTGAGGGCCTCGGCGCCGGTTGTGCCGAACTTCATGCCGACCAGATAGAAGATGTTGGGCACGCAGGGGAGCAACTCCAGCGCAGGGTCGTCCAGCAGGTCGCACGCGATCGTTTCGACGCCGGCACGGTTCAGATCCTCTTCAAGACCCGGCGCGGAGAAGCGGGCAACGCCGATCACGCGCTTCTTCAGGCCGGCCTGGTCGATCGCCCGCCGGGCCATCTTCGCCATCGTCGGCCCCATCTTCCCACCGACGCCGAGGAACATGAGGTCCCCGTCGAGCTCCGCGAGGGCCTCGCACACCTCCGGCGTGGGTTCGGAGAGGGCGTCTTCGAGTTGCGATTCCGTCTCGATCAGTCGGGTCATGGCCGGAGTGTAGAGCGGGCCACGGAAGCGGTAAAGGCCGGCATCTGTTTCGCCTGGTTTCAGTCCCCGCCCCCCGTCGAGGGCTGCGGCGCTCGTCCTTCGACAATGCGCAGTTCCGGCAGGCCGTCCGCAACTTCCACCCCCCCCGTTCCCCCCTTGTCAGGGGGGGGCGAAACGGCCGCCGCGGCCGCCGCGCGCGACTCGTCGATCGTCTCGCGAAATGCCTTCCAGCGTCTCGCGGCGAGGTCCTTGTAGTGGCCCTTCTCCGCGAGGATGAAGTCGCTCGAAACGGCCATCACCTCGGTGTAGCGGATCGAATAGTGCCGGATCGACGCGGGATCGCGGCCGGCCTCACGCAGAGGCGCAGAGGACGCAGAGATTCCCGGGTCGGCGTTGACTTCGGCCAGCAGATCGTTACTGATCTGGCGGTCCTGCTGAAGAATGGCCTCGCTGGCTTCGTGCCATTGTCTCGCACTCATCCGCTCGACCTCGTCAACGAGCTTCGCGTACGTCGCGGAAGTCGGCAGACCCGCGCGGGCGTTCACGTGCCAGTGAAAGACCCGTTGCAGCTTCCGGATGAAGAGGTCGGTCGGCCCGTCGAACTTCAGGCAGGATGCGCAGAAGTAGTTGTCCATCGCGGCCATCCTGGCGCGGTCGATGAGGTCGCCAAGCTGGCAGATTGTGTAGCTCTTCGTGCCGGGAAACGGAAAGAAGATCGCCCAGCGCATCCGGCCGGGTTTGATGCGGGCCATCAGATCGATCGTCTCCTCCATCATCGCCCGCGTCTCGTACGGCAGGCCGAACATCAGGAACGCGGAGGTGTGCAGGCCGTATTGGTGGCAGAGATCGAACGCGTCGACGATCGCCTGGTTGCTCATCGTGCGGTCTAGGACCTTCCGGCGAAGCTCGTCGCTGCCCGATTCGACGCCGAACTTCACGATCATGCACGGGGCCTCGCTCAGCGCTCGGGCGACCGGCTCGGAGAAAGCCTGCACGTGCGCGTTCACGACGAACGGGATGCCGACCTCCTCCTCCACGTACGCCTTGCAGAAGTCGATCACATGCTCCCGGTTCAGCGTGAACAGATCATCGTCGAAAATGATCGTCTCGATGTACGGGTGGCGCCCCTTGAGCTCCTTGATCTCACGGATGATCCGCGCGGCTTCGTAGCGGCGGAGGTAGCGGCGGCGAGGCTGCCCGCCGTCCTCCAGGTAGCGGTCCGTCACCTCGTGGTTGAAGCAGTACGAGCAGCGGTACGGACAGCCGCGGCTGGTCAGGATGCTCTGCCAGCCGTTCTTGCGGCGAAGCATGTGCGCGAGGTCGTAACACTCGTAATCCTTCGGGGGCAGCGCGTTGAGATCAGGATAGGGGCCGAGCGGATTCTGCTGATACGTGCCGTCCGGGCGCCGGATGCAGAAGTTGCGGACGTCGAACGCGGACGGCGGTGCGTGGTACGCCTGCGAGGCCCCACCCGCAGGATCGTCGTCGCCGTGCCCTGCCCCGTTCCGCCGGGCCGCCTCGAGCCGGCCGATCAGTTCCGGCAGCGCCTCGTCGCACTCGCCGATGCCGATGAAGTCCCAAAAGGCGTCGTTCTTGACCTCCTCGGTGCACATGAGCGCGTGGACGCCCCCGATGGCGATCGGCACGGCGGGCAAAGCCGCCTTGATCGCACGGGCCAGACGAAGGGCGTAGCCGTACTGCTGCGTCATGACGGAGAACGCCACAAAGTCCGGCCGCCACGCCCGCACTCGCTCGACGATCCGTTCATCGCTCGGGATGGCGTAGAGGGCTTCATTGATGTTGAGCAGGCCCGTGACATGGCCGCGGGCCTTCAGCGCGCCGCTCAAGTCCGCCACGCCGTGGTTGAAGCCCTCCTCCGCGTTGAGGTTCGGATAGATGAAAAGAACCCGCATGAGCCTCCGTCCTGGATCCTGCGCTTCGCGCGCATCGACAGGGTTCGTATACTAACGACAAACAGCCGCCCGTACCATCGCGCCCGAGGGCGTTCTCGCGGGTGAACGGACCGGAGAAGAGCGCCGTGTGCACCGGCGAAGTGCGACCTGGCATCTCCCGATTCGCGATGATCGCGAGAGGCTGACTCGGAAGCTCGTCGAGGAGCGTACCACATGAGCACGCACTGCAAGTTTGCGCCCGTCTGGGTTGTGGCGATGGCGGCGGCCCTTGCCGCGGCGGACGCCGTCGCCCCCGCGGACAAGGTCCGGCCGCTGCCGCCGCCCGTGCCGGCCGGCAGGATGTCGCTGGAAGAGGAAATCCGGCTCCGACGATCGGTCCGCCAATTCGCCAACAAGCCGTTGACCATCGCGCAGATCGGACAGATGTGCTGGGCCGGCCAGGGCATCACGGATCCGCGGCGAGGATTCCGCGCGGCGCCGTCGGCCGGGGCACTCTACCCGATGGAGCTTTATGTCGTCACGCCGGAGGGCGTCGAGCACTACCGGCCGAAAGACCACTACCTCGAGCGGCACCTGGCCGGCGACCATCGCCGGACCCTTCACGAACACGGCCGCGTGCAGGAAGTCGTGCAGACGGCCCCGGCCACGTTCGTCATCGCAGCAGAGATCGAGCGATCGGCGGGCAAGTACCGCGATCGCGCGGAACGCTACTGCTTTATGGAGGCTGGGCACATCGCGCAGAATATCCTGCTTCAGGCCACTGCGCTGCGCCTCGGCGGCGTGCCGATCGGCGGCATCGACGACGATCAGGTGGCCGAGACCCTTCAGCTTCCGAAGGGATATCGCGTGCTATACGTGCTGCCGGTGGGGTATCCGCTTGAGTGATGTGATCGGATGCACGCCTCGGTCGTGCGCGCCCACGGACCGTCAGCCCTGGCAATGAAAACCGTGTCGCTCGGCGAGGGCACGGCCTTCCGGGTCCTTGATAAAGAGGGTAGCAATCTCGGCCGGGCCGTAGCCCACGTTGTTGCAGACAAAGACCGCGCCGCCGGCGATGCTCGAAGGGTGATCCGTCGTCAGGCGGCCGGGCCGCGTCACGCCGTTGCGGGCGAACTGCCCCCTGCACGCATACTCGATCACGCCCGACTCGGAGACGCGCCGACCGCGCCGGTTGCCGACAGACGGTGCCGTGCCGGCCCGCCGAATCGGACCCGAACGCGTCTTCGAAGCCGACGGCGGCGGCAAGTGGGCGGCGCAGTAGTGGCCCACGCCGGTGCAGGCCCGAAACTCCTCGATCGTCAGCCGGCGGCCGCAGGTCCGGCACGTGGCCGCCGTCATGCCCTGCTCGTCCGCCATTGTGCCGGTCTCCTTTGCGCGTCGGGCGCCTCAGTCGATCGACTCGCCCGGGCCGGACTTGGTGAGCTCGTACAGCCCGCGGCCGACATAACGAAGCCGCCCCTCTCTAACCAGTTCGTCCCAAACGGCCTGCGGAAACTGGTTGGGCGGCTGGATCGCGCGAATGCCGGAACTCTCGCCTCTGGTGGTAGCCGCGTGGCCCAACCGCGACTCGTCGTCGAGTCGCGCGAGCTTGAGACGCTTCTTGAAGGCCTTGAGGGCCTTGCGCAGCTCCTCGGGGGCGATCGTTCCCCGCGGGGGCACGGGACCGGACGGCGAAGGGGAATTGTCGGGATTGGGCAATCCGGCTGCCATGTCCATTCCGTCCGTTCGAAGGGCTCTTCACACTTACACGATGAGAAGATACCGTGCGGCGGCCGCGGCTGTCCAGCCCCGTACACGCATACAACAACGACGCGGAACCGCCAGTAGCCGCCTACCCGGAGGCGAAAACGAGGTTCCGGCAGGCTGCGCCGAAAACGCGCCGGCGGCAAGACCCGAGGCCGCAGGTCATCGGCGGCTTGTTGACGCCCCCGGAATTCGTTTCCGGTTTTTCCGGCCGCGCCGTATGCGACCCGGAAAGAGGCCGCTTCCGGTTTCCGTGCCGCGGCGGCAACGCGCCGGGACGATCACCCGCCTTGCAGGCTCTCCGCGCAGGAGTCCAGCAGCGCACACACCTCCTCGGGCGACTCGGTGAGCAACTCCACGCGAAAGTGGCGCAGCCCCGCCCTACGCATGGCCGCCACACGTCCCAGCACGGACTGCGGGCTTCCGTTGAAGATGGTATTGCGGCCGCCGGCGTCCGTGAGCACGGGATGCATGGCCCCGACGCGGTCGCGAAGAGCCAACCGGTGGCGTTTGCACGGACGTCCGCAGTCGGTGCAGTCGCCTCCGCGAGACAGGCGAGCGGCGAAAAGACAGTGCTCCATGTGAAACATGGGCATGTGTTGATGGATCACGATCTCGAACCACCCGGCGGGCGCATGCGCGAGCATGGCTTTCACCTGCCGCCAATCGAGGTCATACCCCGGCACGATCCGCCGAACCTTCAGCTCCCGCAGCATGAACGCCGCGATCTCGTTGGCCACGTTGAATGAGAAGTCGCCGATCAGCGGCAGCGTGGCCGCGCAGGATCGAAGAAGGTCCAGGGCGCCGAGATTGCGGACCAGCATCGCGTCGGGGCCGTGTTCCGCGAGGCGCCGGACCAGGGCCTCCTCGCCGGGCTTGAGAATCCGCGGCGTCGCGAGCCCGACCGCCAGCCCTGCGGAACGTACGCGGGCGACCGCCTCCGCATAATCCTTGAGGTCCGCAAAGACACACTAGATCATAGCCGGCGGACGCCGGGCGGCAGCAGCCCATTGAAGCACCGTGTGCAGCCGCTCCCCGTCGCGAACGAGAACGTACAAGCGGGCGAAATCCCCCTGCCCGGGATCTGTGGAAACGTGACGAAGTCTCTCCGCCCCGGCCGCCACATCCGCACGTTCGGTGGCAGAATCGACGCTCCCGATTTCGCGGCGTATCGCATCGACGATACCCGGATGGAGAACGGCGTGCCGAGCCTCCCGGGATCGGCACTCCCGCAGCGCCTGCACCGCCCGGCGACGGAGATCGTTCAGCACGCTTTTCGGCACCATGACCGGCGCGGCGGCACCCCCTGGCCCCTGCCACTCCACCGACTCCAGCACAAACGGCGTACCGCCCAAACGCCCCAGTTGCTCACGCAGCATCGCGATCGTCAGCGGATGCTTGCGCGCCGCATCGAGCGGCCGGTCAGAGGTCGCGCAAGCTTCGTGGCCCGCATTATCGACAAGCCGGATTTCTAGCGGCTACCCGACGCAGGCGTGGACCCGCGCGGTGAGCGGCACGCGCCGGGCGACCCGATCGCGGCGGAAGCTCCC
>CAZMVY010000168.1:4737-10960 GCA_964569765.1 uncultured Planctomycetales bacterium | reverse complement strand
CGGGCCGCTGCGAGCGCGCTATCGACCGCCGCAACAAAGCCGCGCCGCATATCGACCCGCGCGTCGCGGGCCTGGGCTTTCGCCGCTCAAACGGCGAGTACAAGGCGGTGATCACAAACTATCCCATGCACGCCGTAGCCCTCGGACCGGCCAACCGGATGATCAGCGCCGACATGCCGGGGCGGACGGCCGCGCAACTTTCTCGCCGATTGCCGGGCGGACCGGTCGCGCTGGTCACCAACGGCGCCTGCGGTAACCTGAATCCGCCGTTTGAAAACGTCTCGCCCGCCCAGCTCGACGAGTGGGGCGGGCGGGTGGCAGACGCGGTCCTTCCCCTGTTCGCCGGCACGGCGCCGCTCGAACGGCCGGTATTCCGCACGGTCTCCCGCGTCGTGCCGCTGCCGGTAGACGCCTTGTCCGTCGAGCAGATCGAGGCCTACGCCGCCCGGATCGTGAACGACCCCGCCTCGAACGCCGAATGGGGCGAAAAGTTCCGGCGCGCCGTGGAAAACTGGCGCCGCACGATGATCGAGGCCGTGCGAAGCGGTACGGCCGGAACCACCCGCGAGGCGGAGCTGTTCGCCATCCGGCTCGGTGAGATCGCGCTGCTCGGGCTGAACGCGGAGGTGTTTTCGCCGTTCGCCGACCACGTGCGGGAACGTACGGGACGGAGGCTCTATGTCGTCGGCTACGCGAACGGGGACATGGGCTACATCCCGACGCGAGCGGCGTATGAGGAGGGCGGGTACGAGGTCGAGATCGCGCACCTGTTCTACTGCAACTTCCGGCCGAAGGCGGGCGGTCTGGAACAGCTTTCGGAACGGGCGTCGGAGGTCGTGCAAGAGGCATTCGCGGATTGACGGTTCCGTGGAAGGGGCGCCTGCGAGGGACCGGCCCGCCCGCGGAAACACGTGGAGGAGACTGCCATGCTGTCACGAAGGTACCTCGGGTATCTGATGAGTATGTGGTGCGCGTCGGCGGCCCTTGCTCCGACCCGGGCGGGGGAGACAGAATCGCTGCCGGTGCCGTTCGCGGAACGTTTTGACCGGCCGGACCTCAGCCCCGCGTGGAAAGTCGATGCCTCGAAGGGCAATACGGTCGAAGTCCGGGACGGCGCGCTCATCCTCCATGCGCGGCAGAATACCTACGCGCATGTCGAGCGGCCGCTCGAGGCCGACTTTCTCCGCGCGTCGTGCGCCATCCGGCCCGCGCCGGCGATCACGTGGTGCACGTCCCTCTTCCTTTACTGGAACGCGGGCAACTGGTGCCAACTGGGCATCATCTCCCGCGACGGGGGTCGCTACTACGCGGTGGAGATGATCGATCAGAAGCCGCACGAGTACGAGCTGGGGCCCTGCGCGTTCGACAAATGGCATCCTGTCGCCATCGAGCTGGGCTCCGACTGCATCCGCTACCTTACGAGTGAAGACGGGAGACAGTACCGCACCGAGGCGGTGCACCGTCGCCCGGAGACGTTCTCGGCGGTCCCGGCGCTGCTGATTCTCGGCAAGGGCCACAGCGGACCGCCGGAATACCCTGCGCCGGACCTGAACAACGACTACACGGACCCGGGGCCCACCGGCACATCCGCCATCCGGGACGTCGCCGTTACGCCGCTCGCCTGGGCGGACCTGCGCGCCACCGCGAAGGAACGAGCGGCGTGGGAAGCCGAAGGCCTTGATCTGCCCGGCGAGAAGGAACTGGCCCGCAAGGACGACCCGTCGTTCGACTCCCTCTGCAACTACTTCCCGGCGATGAAGCTTCCGCGCGAGATCATCGGCGTGAAGGACCACCCGCACGCTATCGGCGTGGACACCCACGGCGCGCTACAGCTCAACGACGTGTGCCACGATCCGAAGCAGCCGATCGCATTCTTCGAAATCGGCGAGCCGGCATATCGGCTCGGCAGCGGCAAGGAGCCGTGCGCGCGGCAGTTGTGGAACGGCTACATGCCGATCGTCGTCCTCAAGGACGCACACGACGGTCTGGAACTCGAGCAGACCGCCTTCGGCTACACGAAGGGCTTCTCGGCCGACGAGCCGCTCTTCGCGTATGTGCGGCTGGCAATCGCCAACGGCACCGGCGAGGCAACGAAGCTCGCGCTCCGCTTCCGCGTGCAGCCCGCCGCCGACAAGTGCCCGCCGAAGGACTGGTTGCTCGACATCCCTGCGGGCGAGCGCCGAACCGTCGAGATCCGCGTGCCCTTTGCCTTCGCCGAGACGCCCGTGACGGACGTGCCCGCGGCCGAGTTCGACCAGAAGCTCGCCGAAGCGACTGCGTACTGGGAGAAGCGGATCGCCCCCTGCTCGGTGTTCGATATCCCCGAGCCGCGCGTGCAGAACGCCTATCGCGCCTGGCTCGCGTACAACTTCATGAACGTCCACAAGCGCGACGGCGTGTATCACATCTGCGACGGCTCGGGTTTCTATATGCAGGTCTACGGGTACAGCGCCGCCCTGTACTGCCACATGCTCGACCTGTACGGGCAGCACGAGCAGGCCCGCACGTACATCGACTCCCTGCTGACGTTCCAGCAGCCCAACGGGCTCTTCTACATCAACTTCGGCGTCACGGACACCGGGACGCTGCTCTACGTCATGAGCGAGCACTACCGGCTCACGCGCGATGCCGAATGGCTGCGCAAGATGGCACCCAGGATGATCGCAATGTGCAACTGGATCATCGAGCACCGCAAGCTGTCGATGTGCACCGTACATGGCGGCCGGGCGCTCGTGCACGGACTCGTCTGGTTCCGGCCGTATTGCGACTACATCCTGCCGGCGTATGACTACTTCGCCAACGCCTATCTCCAGAAGGGTATGAGGGCCGCGTCGGAGGTGCTCGGCGAGATCGGCATGGAGGACGAGGCCGCGCGCCTGGGCAAGGAGGCTGACGCGTTCCTCAAGGACATCCTCATCTCGATGGACGCGGCTGTCATTACGCACGACGGGATGCGGATGCTGCCGATCATGCCGGACACGCAGGCGCTGCTGAAAGAGACGGGCTACACCGCCAATGGCTACTACGGCCTCCTGGCCTCATGCCTGCTGGAGACGGGAACGCCGGCGTACAACGATCCACGCGCGGACCTGCTTGTGGACATGCTCCGCAAGAAGGGCGGGCTGCTCGCCGGCGTGTGCCAGTTCCAGGGCATGATCGACCACGCGTACGCGTACGGCTACTGGATGACATGTCTGCAGCGCGACGAGGTCAGGCGCGTGATCCTCGGCCTGTACGGTTCGCTGGCGTACGGCATGACGCGCGACACGTATGCGGCCGTCGAGTGCCACCGCATCCGTACCGGCGAAAACTGGTTCACGCTTCCGCACACGTACTCGAACACCGTCCAATTGCGGCTGCTACGGAACATGCTCGTGCGCGAGGACGGCGACGATCTGCGGATCGGCCAGGCGATCCCGCGGGCATGGCTGGCGGACGGCAAGCGCGTGGCCGTGAAACAAGCCCCGACGACGTTCGGCCCCGCATCGTTCGTCATCGAGTCTAAGGCGGCCGCCGGGACGATCGACGTGCACATCGACCCGCCGTCGCAGGGCATCAAGGGCGTCGTCAAGCTCCGCCTGCGCCACCCGAGCGGCCTGGAGATCAAGGGCGTCGAGTGCAAACCGCAGGTGCTGATGACGTTTAAGGGCGAAGACGTCGAGTTGCCCAGGCTGGCACGGCCGGTAGATCTGCGTGTGACATACTGACCGCCGCGCGGGCTTTCGACATCGGCCATTGCATCGCACCGGCCCTGTGGCCGGATCGGACGGTTCGAGTAACGATTGGAGTTTCTCGCAGTGAAAGGAACAAGCATGAATCGATCCCGAGGTTCGATGATCGCGATCTGCCGGAGTGTAGCGGCGGCAGCCATTCTCCTTGCCACGTCGTCGGCTTCCGCCGACGTCCGCCTGCCGCACGTGATTGCAAGCCACATGGTGCTGCAGCGCGACATGCCCATCCCGATCTGGGGCTGGGCGGAGTCAGGCGAAGAGGTAACCGTAACGCTCGGCGAGCACGAAGCGACCACCAAGGCCGGCGCGGACGGCAAGTGGCAGGTCCGGCTGCCGGCGATGGCCGCCGGCGGACCGCACACGATGACGGTCGCGGGCACGAACAAGCTCGAGTTGAAGGACATCCTCGTCGGCGAGGTCTGGATCTGCTCCGGCCAGTCGAACATGGACATGGGCATCAAGTCGGTCCGGGATGCCGACCGTGAGATCGCCAACGCGAAGTACCCGCAGATCCGCCTGCTGTGGGTACCCTACCGGACATCGCCCGACCCGCTCGACGACGCGGATGTGAGCTGGCTCCCGTGTTCGCCGGAGAACGTCGCCACGCGAGGCTTTTTCAACGGGGGCTTCTCCGGCGTTGCCTATTTCTTCGGACGAGACCTGCACAAGGAACTGAACGTGCCGATCGGGCTTATTCACGTCGCCTGGGGCGGCACAAAGATCGAGCCGTGGACGCCTCGGGCGGGATTTGAGCAGGTGCCGGCGGTCCGGGACTTCGTGAAGGCAATCGATGAGGCCACGCCGAACTTCAACAAAGCCGTGGCCCGGGCCGTCGCGGAGTATGAGGCGTGGCTGCCGAAGGCCAAGGCAGCGCTGGAAGCGAAGAGGCCCGTGCCCGCCCCGCCGGCCTGGCCGAAGCACCTGCTGGAGGACAACGGCCAGCCGAGCAGTATCTACAACGGCATGATCCACGCCCTTGTTCCCTTCGCGATCCGCGGGGCGATCTGGTACCAGGGCGAGTCGAACAACCCCGACGGAATGCTGTACTTCGAGAAGATGAAGGCCCTGATCGGCGGCTGGCGGCAGGTCTGGAACGAGGGCGACTTCCCGTTCTACTACGTGCAGATCGCGCCGCTCGACGCACTGTACGAAAACGACAGGCTGCCGAGGCTCTGGGAGGCCCAACTCGCCGCGCTGACGATTCCGAACACGGGGATGGTGGTCACTACCGATATCGGCGACCTGAAGGACATCCATCCGAAGAACAAGCAGGACGTCGGCAAGCGGCTGGCCCTGTGGGCCCTCGCCAAGACGTATGGCCGCGATAACCTCGTCTGCTCCGGGCCGCTCTACAAATCGATGGCCGTCGAGGACGACAAGATCCGCGTCCGGTTCGATTACGTCGGCGGCGGGCTGGCCTCGCGCGACGGCAGGCCGCTGAACTGGTTCGAGATCGCCGGCGACGACAGGAAGTTCGTCAAGGCCGAAGCGACGATCGACGGTGACAGCGTTGTTGTCAGCAGCCCGAAGGTGACGGCGCCGGTCGCGGTGCGCTTCGGCTGGAACCGCGCCGCCGAGCCGAACCTGATGAACAAGGAGGGCCTGCCGGCCTCGCCGTTCCGGACGGACAAGTGGTGATTGTGGAGTGCGGTCTCTCCGAGACCGCGCGGCCGCATGGCACGGTCCGGCTTCGTACTCATATCCAGGCCGTGGCGATACCCGGGTGGGGTGGCATGGTCTGGCGTTGTACTCAACGACAGGCCGTGGCGTCGCCCGGACAAGTATTGCACCAGTCCGTCGCTTCACTACCATGACGCATCATGCGCCTCCCCAATGGCCGCGTGCGCAAGTTCCGCCGCAGTTCCGAGGACCCCGGCTGCGCACACGAGTTAACCTTCTCCTGCTACCGCCGACTCCCACTTCTGAGTCGCGACCGCACAAGAAGGTGGTTTCTCGAATCGCTCGATCAGGCTCGGCGTCAGCACGATCTCGAACTATGGGCGTATGTCATCATGCCTGAGCACGTTCACGTGCTCTTCTTTCCGCGGGACCCGGAATACCGCATCCGCACGATACTCCAAGCGATCAAGCAACCCGTGATGCGCCGTGCGATCAACTACCTCAAGGAACACAATCCCGGATGGCTCGATCGCCTGCGCAGCAGGCCCGAGGGCTCGCCGCATTTCTGGGAGCCGGGCGGCGGATACGATCGAAACATCAATTACGCCGCAACGGCTTGGCACGTGGTCGAATACATACACAACAATCCCGTGCGCCGGGGCTTGGCGTCGTGCCCGACCGATTGGGCGTGGTCGAGTGCGCGATGGTACGCCGGCCTCGACGACGTCGTCCTGCCGATGGATGCGGCGCCGCCCCCACGGTAGCCGTCGCGTGGACATCCCACGGCCTGTCTTCGCATACGAAGCCAGACCGTGCCACCCGTCCGAACGGACAAGTGGTAAATGTGGAGTGCGGCAGGGTGGTACGGCAGG
>CAZMVY010000168.1:0-4727 GCA_964569765.1 uncultured Planctomycetales bacterium | reverse complement strand
CGGGGGAACGCCCCACGCCCGGTCTCCCCGTCCGAGGCCAGACCCGGCCACCCCCCCCATGCCCCCCTCGTGCCACCGCCATTCTGCCAGTGGCGATTTCGCACGCGATTGCGTACGATCCCCCTCGTTTGCGGTTCGGCTGTTCCGCGGTTGTGGAAAGGAACCCATCATGGACAGATCCCTTATCTCCGTTGTCGGTTCGCTCCTGCTCGCAAGCGCTGGGTATGCCCAGACCGATCGGCCCGAGTTTCGCGCCGTCTGGGTCACCCGTTTCGAGTGGGGCTCGGAGGACCCGGCCGAAATCAGGAGCCGCATCACCCACGCGTTCGAGGCGATCGCCGCGAACAACTTCAACGCCGCCGTCTTTCAGATCCGCGGCGACGCGGAAGCCCTCTACCCGAGTACGATCGAGCCCTGGTCCCCGCTGCTCGGCGCGAAGGACCCGGGCTTCGACCCGGCCGCCTTCGCCATCGAGCAGGCCCGCAAGCACGGCGTCCAGTTCCATGCCTACATTAACGCGATGCCGATGCGCTCGACCCGCTGGTCGCAGCCGCCGGCCGACAAGAACCACATCTGGTACACGCACGGGCCGGAATCGGCCGAGCCGTGGGTCTGCATGGACCGCGACGGCCGGCCCGCGCGCGAGGATTATTACTACATGTCCGCCGGCGTGCCGGGCGTGCAGGCCTACGTCCGCCGGGTCATCATGGATGTGGTGCGTCGGTACGACATTGACGGCGTGCACCTCGACCGCATCCGCTACCCGGGGCCCGAGTTCATCCACGATCCGATCAGCGAGCAGCGATTCGTCGGCCGCGGCAATCCGAACCTGCGCGACCGCCCCGACTGGCAGCGCGAGCAGCTCGACAAGTTCATCAACGACCTCGCCGCCGAGATGTGGGCGGCCAAGCCCAACCTCGTCTTCTCGTGCTCGGCTTGGGGGATCTACGACCGCTACCGCCTCCCCGGCTACGAGGACTTCAGCAGCGGCTATCACGACTACTACCAGGACACGTGGAACTGGGTCCGCCTCGGGGCGATGGACATCCTCATGCCGATGATCTACTGGGACATCCCCGAGCCCAAGCCGAACTACGACGAACTCATGCAGGACTTCGTGCAGGGCGTCGGCGGCAGCCATTTCGTCGGCGGCCAGAGTGTCTTCTCGCCGGAGGAAAACGCGGCGGAGATCAGGGCGACGCGCGAGGCGGGCGGCCTGGGCACCATCCTCTTCAGCCTCGGCTCGGCGGAGCGCCGCGGCGTCATGGCCAGCCTGAAGGAAACGCTCTATAAGGAAAAGGTGGCCGTCCCGGCGATCGAACGCGTGAAGAACCCGCAGACCGGCGGCATCCTGGGCGCCGTGAACACCGAGGCGGGCAAGCCGCTCGTCGACGCGTGGGTCTCCATCGCGCCGGTTGACGCGAACGCACCCAAGGCCGACGTCTTCTCGCAGACATGGACGAGCAGCGAGGACGGCCGCTTCGCCTTCCTGAACGTGCCGCCGGTGCCCGTGAAGGTCACGGTGCGGTACCCGGGCGCGACGTCCGCCGAGTCGCAGCGCGTGCAGATCAAGGCGGGCGAGATCACCCGCGTGGAGATGGTCGTCCAAGATGGCGAGATTGCCCGCGCGAAACCGTTCCTCCAGATCCTCCGGCCCCGCGACGCATTCGAGAGCGCGGACGAGGTTGTCCACGTGCTCGGGCGCGTTACGCCGGGCTGCTCGGTAAAGGTCGGCGGCAAGGCGGCCAGCGTCTTTTCGAACGGCGCGTTCGCCCAGGACGCCATCCCGCTGACGATGGGCCCGAACACGATCAAGGTCGTCGCGACCGACGCGGCTGGTCAGACGACGACCGCCACGCTGACCGTCGTGCGGAAGGCCCCGCGACCCGAGGCGACGCTGACGGACCTCCGGATCATCGAGCCCGACGGCGACCTCGCCGTCATGCCGGGTGATGCCGTCACGATCAAGGCCGTCGGCCCAAGCGGCTGCGAGGGCTATGCCACGTGCTTCGGCGGAAAAACGAAGCTCCCGCTCGCCGAGGCAAGAGATGACCAGGGCCGGCCGACCGGCACATACACCGCCGCCGTCCGCGCCCCCTCAGCACCGTCACAGCCAACGCCCGTCAAGGTGCACATCAGCCGAAGAGGCGACAAGCTTTCGTTCGACGCGACGGCGAAGGGCACCGTGCAGATCCTCGATCCGGCAATCATTCAGGTCGGCGAGACCAACGACGACCACGTGGGCATCACAACGGGCCTGCACGAGGTGCGGCTCGGCGGACCGTTCGTCGCACGCGTGCCGCGAGGCACACGCTTCGAGATCATCGGGAAACAGGGCCGTCAATTGAAGATACGGCTGTCGAAGTCCCGATCCGGGTGGGTCTCCGAGCGTCAAGTCACGCGGCTGCCCGCGGGCACGCCCGTGCCGCACAACTACTTCACCTCCTTCGAGGTGACCGGCGACGAGAAGTGCGACAAGCTCTCGATCGGCCTGCAGGACAAGGTCGTCGTGGCCGTCGAATCCGAGACCGAGCCGACCAACCGGCTGTATGTGGACTTCTTCAACACGCACGATGCGATGACATGGGGAAGTCACAAGACCGGCGCCAGGATGATCGGCGCCGTGACGGGCGAACAGATGGAGGACGACTGGTATCGCCTGACCATACCGCTGAACACCAGGCAGATCTGGGGCTACTGGACCGAGACGGACGGCAAACGACTGACGCTCTTCATCCGCCGGCCCCCGAAGCTCGCGGAGACACCGGCCTCGCCGCTGAAGGGGCTGCTGATCGCACTGGAGGCCGGCCACGGCGGCTCGGGCGCCGGCGCCCGCGGCCACCTCGGCACCAACGAAAAGACGATCAACCTTGCGGCCGTGACGGCGCTGCGGCGGGTCCTCGAGCAACGCGGCGCTCACACCGTGCTCCTGCGCCCCGGCGATTCCTCGCCAACGCTGCAGGCCCGCGTGGACAAGGCGAATGCCGCCGAGGCCGACCTGTTCGTGTCGATCCACGCGAACGCGGCGGGTAATGCCCGCGGCTATCTGGCCGTCTCGGGAACGAGCACGTACTACAAGGACAAGCACTGCCGCCTGCTTGCGGACCTCGTTTATCGCAAGCTGCTCGGCCTGGGCTGGGGCGAGTTCGGCGTGGTCGGCAACTTCTCCTATTACCCGCTGCAGAACACGCGGATGCCGGCGATCCTGATCGAGCAGGCGTTCATGTCGATCCGGGGGTTCGAGGCGAAGCTGCTGGAGCCGACGTATCAGCGCGATCAGGCCACGGCCATCGCCGATGCGCTGGAGCAGTTCCTGAACGGCGTGCGAGAGGTCCGCGCCGATTACGCCCCGCCGCACGTGTTCAAGGAACCGCCGCAACCGCGGCGTCGGGCCTTTACCCGGCCGGCGGGCAACCGCGCCCCGGGCGATCGCCCGTTCGGACGCCGGGGCGCAACCACGCGACCGTCGCCGTGACCTTTCATCCTTGATCTTTGATCTTCGATTCGCGCTGCGCCATATCTCCTCCGGCTTCGCCATGCCCCAGCCGGTTGTTGGACGCGCCGACGCAGGCCGGGGTAAGATGTCGGTGCAATCTCGCGGAGAAACTCGCCTATGACGCCGATTGCCGCCTCCGACCTGATGCCTGACGACGTGATCGCGTGGGGCTACAACATGTTCCTCGCCGAGTGGTGCGAGAAGCCGCTGCTGCGCCAGTCGGCCCAGGAGGTCGTCGAGGTCTACAACCGGTTCACGGAGCAGTTCGAGCAGGGCACGAAGGAGTGGTGGTACTGCTCGCGCGTCCGCGGGGCGGCGAACTCGCTCGCCCGCGGGATCGCCCGGCGGAAGAACACGCACGCGGAGCGGGTCGCGGCGGCGGAGCAGGAGAAGACGAACATGATCGCGCGGCTCTCCGAAAGCGAGCGGTGGTGGGGCCTGCTCAAGGGGGGGTTCCGGCTGCTCGTGCTCGGCGGGTTCAGCTACGCCCTGGTCCGCGCGATCTTCGCCCTGCCGCGGATCTCCGCGCAGACGACGGGCCTGCAGGAGCAGTCCGCCTCGATCGCGACCGCCCTGGCCGTGGCCCTGATCGGCTCGTTCGCGCGGTGGCGGATCATGATGCGGCGGCTGCTCCGCGTGTTCCGGACGTACTCGTAGGCCATATCCGACGCGAACGACGAATACGTCAATAGCGTGCTCGTCGAGTACCGCTTTGCCGCGGAGAGCGCGGTGTACGCGTATGAACAGCTCACCGGCCATAAGTCGCCGGTGACCGCGGGCCTGAACAACCTGCTGCAAGACCTGATCCAGGGGCGGTACATGGTCGAGCCGGCGCCGCAAAGCTGGTGGGACGTGCTCAAGAAACGAGTAAACGACCGGCTGCTCGCCGCGCTGCCGCCGGGCAGAGGCACACCGGCGACGAAAAAGCCGGACATCATGTAGAGTATAGAGGCCGACCGCAATGGCAACCGTAACACGGGTGCTCCAATTCCCGCTGAAGCTCCTCGCCTGGCCGTTCCGACTCGTCGGCCGGTGGCACAGACGCCGCGTTCAGTCCTGGGAGACGCAGTACGCGTTTCACCAGTACCCGCTGTTCGTGTTCACGTGGCTGCTGATCGTTAGCGGCTTCATCCTGTACCCGGTTGCGACGCACAACTGGCTGCACACCGAGACGCTCGCGTGGATCTGGGGCATCGTCCTCATCGTGACGATCCTCGCGCTCGGCGTGGAC
>CAZMVY010000167.1:0-10988 GCA_964569765.1 uncultured Planctomycetales bacterium | reverse complement strand
ACAGCTCCTATCTCTACCGCCAGCTCCACGAGACCGACGGCCGCGGCAAGATCGAGAGCCTCGGCCGCAACACCGCCGGCGGAAGGGCCACGGCCCTGGCCATGGACGTCAACTCGCTCATCACGGTGGACCCCTCGTTTCGCCGCACAAATCATAAGGCCGTCAAGGTAAACGTGCTCTACGCGGACGGGGGCGTGCTAGGCTTCGGCCACCGCGAGGGGCAATACGCCAGGCGCGACCAGGACCTCGCGGATCTGGCCGGCAGGCGCGGCGAGATCCGGCGGGCCGTCGACGCCCGGCGATGACGGCCCTGCCACCCTCCCCCCGCTTCCGCCGCGCCTCACCAAAAAAACGAGAACCGCGGAAACATTTCGCGCCCCAACGCGTCAATAAGAGTGATAAGAGTGGCACACGGTCCTGCTAAGGCCCACGGAGGCGCCTTCATGCATTCACGCCTGCGCCCGAGCCTCGGAGCCCTGCTCGCGGCTGCCGCCACCGCGTCAGGAGCCGCCATAACGGTTCCCCATGCCCAAGTCACCTATGACGGCATGGACGCCAGGTGGGCCAGGGCCATCGCCGAGACGATCTCCGCCGCACGCGCGGTCTATGTGGACGAGTTCGCCGCAGATATGCCGGAAACAATCGTCGGCCGGCTGACCTGCAAGGCCGGCGAGCCCACCCGCCTGTACACGGACGGCGACGCCCGCCTGTTCCTCTCGGTGCCTTCCGAGGACAAGCTCGCCAAGCCGTCCCAATCGGGTGTATTCAACCTCTACGGCATGTGCCACGAACTCGGCCATATGGCCATGTACCGCGTCTTGAAGGATCGAGACTGGATGACCGCCGACGCGGCGGAGGGCTGGGCCCATTACGCCGGCTCCGTGGTTACGGATCTCGTGTTCGCCGGAAAGGGCGAGTCGCTCTGGCCGGACCCGTACGATTATCGCGCGGACGGCACGGCCCGGCTCAACCGGCAACTCGCCGCCCAATCGCCCGATGACGGCACGCGAGCGGCCGGTCAGTGGCAGAAGCTCGGCACGATCATCGGCCAGAAGGGCTTCGCGAAGCTCTTCGCCGCATGGCAGGCGGCCTCGGTCGATCCCGCCAAGCCGGCGGAGGCCCTGCTGGCGGCGGCGGTCAAGCTCTTCCCCGACAAGAAAGATGCCCTGACCGACTGGTGGAAGACGGCCGCACCGCTCTTCACGAAGGCGCTCGAAGCGAGCGGTCACGATGCCGCGACCATCGCCCCTGCCCGCCTGACCGGCAAACCGGTCAAGCTCGCGTTCGACGACGGAACGCCGGATGGAAAGAAATCCATCGCCGGCGGCGGCCACGCCCGCAAATTCACTACCCCGGAGCCGGGTGACTGGTACATCCGGGCCGTCTGGGTCTACGGAGCCCGGTACGGCACCGCAACGCGCCCCACCTTCGATACGGCGCTCTGCGACGCGGACCTCAAGCCCATCGCCGTCTGGAAGAACCCCTACTCCCGGTTCAAGGCCGGTAGCTTCGTTTGGACGCGGATCCAGGTCCCGCCGACGCTCGTCCCCAAGGACTTTTACGTATGCCTCAGCTTCCGCCCTACCGCCAGTCAGGGCGTCTTCGTAGCCTTTGACACGAGCACCAAGGGCAACTCCTTCACCGGCACGCCCGGCAGCCCCGGCCAACGCCTCGCTCAGGGCGACTGGATGATCCGCGTGGAACTGGATCGCCCCAAAGAAGCCACCTCGCGAAAGGCGCAGTGAGCCCCAACCCGCCACGCCTGCGGCACTCGGCCGCACCATGGCCCTGAACGCCCTGCCGACCATGCCGCACAAGGCAACGACCTTGATTTGACGCGCCACACGTGTACACTCATCAGGCAAACCCGAATGGAAGAACGGAGTCGCCCATGCCCGCCCTTAACGAATCCGAGCTGAGCCAGTTGCGCGAATCGCTTTCTGCCTTTTCCGAAGATGCCATGCGCCATGCCATCGAGCAGGCTCGCGACCCGGACAAGGCGGCCCAACTCATCCAGCGCCTGCGCGACGAATTGACCGCCGGCAAGGTGACCTTCGCAGGCGTTGCAATGTGCGTGGTGCTCAGTGAGGCCGGAGCGGAAACGGCGATTCCCGTCCTGCTGCAAGCCGCAACGCACGAGAGAGAGACGACATTGCAGCACGCCGCCGCCTATGCCCTGCAGCGCATGGGACCGTCGGCGATGACGGCGGTCATGGCGTTTATCGAGTCGGCGACACAGCCGAGTCAGCGCGTGCTGGCGTATGAGATCCTTCGCGCTGCCGTGGACTGCGGCCCCGACGTGGCGGCGCGGACCCGGGACTTCTGTCTGGCCCGCGCGGCCGTCGAGACGACCGAGGAATGGCCGTCCGACGGTTGGAACCCCGCCATGGCCGTGTGCAACACGCTGCTGGAGATGGGCGATCCGCGCCTGCGTCCGATCCTGGAAGACTGCGTTCGATCGGCGCGGAGCCGAGAGGAACGGGAGGACTGGAAGGACCTGCTGGAGGAGCTGCAATCCGGGGAGCAACCCGTCTGCGATTTCGATTGGCGGATCGACTGGCTTGAGCAATGCAAGGAGTGGGCGAATGCCGTCGAGTGGGATGACGAAGACGGCGAAGACGAGGCAATCACCGAGAACGACGCGCACGCCCTTGCGGAGGAGCTGGCCGATGAATTCGAGAAATCGGCGTTCGCCCGGTCCCTCGGGGATATGACCGCAGGCGAGTCCGCGTCGTTGGTCGAAAGCTTTCTCGAGCACGCGTGGGACTATGAGGGAATGAATCCCTCACGAGCGGATCTGGAAGCCGTAAGGGAGACCCTGTACGACTGGACGCCGCGGAAGGTCTCCGCCGAGCCCGAGTACTTCGAGAAGCTGCCCCTGGCTTTGGGCGCGTACTTTCGTTTCCTGCATGCCACCGGGCGCCTTCCGGACCCGGAGCCGTTCCTGACCCTGGCGGACGAGGCCCGCAAGAAACTGCCCAGACTGGCGGCCGACCCCGCAAACTGGGGGATGGCAAAGTCGCTCTTTATGCAGGGCACTGCTGCCGGTTTCGACATGACGACCGAGGAAGGCATGCGGACGTTTCAGGCCGTGTACAACGCGTCGCTCCTCCGTCGCATGCCACCGGAGCCGGACGAAGCGGAGGATCCCCCCGATCCGCCGGATTACGTCGATGTAACGGAACCCGTCCGGCGAACGGAGCCGAGGGTTGGCCGAAACGATCCGTGCCCTTGCGGCAGCGGCAAGAAATTCAAGAAATGCTGCGGGCGGTGAACATCTGTACCGCCCCGGGCGGGTCCGACCCGGCATGTGTCGGCGGCGCGGGCGGGAAATGACCGCGGAGGATCGCGAAGCATGAGCAGGAAGACGCTCATCGGGGCGGCATGTCTCTGGGCAATCGCCGGGCTTGCCTCGCCGCTTGCGGCGGGGCCGGACGGCAAAGACGCAACGACCGCAGACCTCGCAAGGCCGGCGAAGAAAGCGGCCCCGCCGAACATCCTGCTCATCACCGCCGACGACATGGACTACGGTTCCCTCGGTGTCACGGGCTGCACCATACCCGGCATCACGCCGAATCTGGATAGGCTGGCATCGGAGGGTATGCGGTTCACGCACGCCCACGTCACCGTCGCCGTGTGTCAGCCGTCGCGTTCGGTGCTGATGACGGGCCGCTACCCGTACCGCAACGGGGCGATGGGCTTCGAGCCGATCCGGCCGGACGTGCCGACGCTGCAGGAGTCGCTGCGTGCGGCGGGCTACCTGAACGGCATCTTCGCCAAGACCTCACACCTGGCCCCGGCCGGCAAGTTCTGCTGGGACACCATCGTGCCGGCGGAAGACCTCGGCAACGGGCGTGATCCGACCCTCTACTACCGGCATGCCAAGGAGTTCTTTGAGAAGGCCCGGGCGGCTGGTAAACCGTTCTTCCTCATGGCCAACTCGCAGGACCCGCACCGGCCCTTCGCCGGGGCCGAGCCGCCCTCGGCTGACCGCAGACAGGCGCGGCCGCGGCGTCAGAAGCGTACGGAGCGAACCGCCGTCGTCGAAGTCAGCCGCACGTACAGGCCCGACGAGGTTCCGGTGCCGTGCTTCCTGCCCGACCTCCCCGAGATCCGCAAGGAACTCGCACAATACTTCGCCTCCGTCCACCGATGCGACGAGACCGTCGGCCAGATCCTGCGGGCGCTACAGGAAAGCGGCCTGCAGGAGAACACACTGGTCATGTTCATCAGCGACAATGGAATGCCCTTCGTCTTCGCCAAGACGAACTGCTACCGCTTCAGCACGCGCACGCCGTGGATCGTCCGCTGGCCGGGAAAGGTCAGGCCCGGTAGCGTGGATGACCGGCACTTCATCTCCGGCATCGACTTCATGCCGACGGTCCTCGAGGCCGCGGGTCTCCCGCCGGTTCCCGGAGTAGATGGTCGTTCGTTCCTCCCGCTGCTCGCCGGCAACCCGCAGGAAGGCCGCGATGAACTCTACACCGTCTTCCACCAGACCTCGGGGAAACGCGACTTCCCCATGCGATCCATGCAGGACCGGCGCTACCACTACATCTTCAACGCCTGGTCTGACGGCAACACCGTCTTTGTGAGCGAGTCCACGGGCACCCCGACATTCAAGGCGATGCAGGCCGCCGCCGGAACGAACGCGGCAATCGCCGCCCGCGTGAGAATGCTGAACTACCGTGTGCCCGAAGAACTCTACGACACCGCGTCGGACCCGTGCGAACAGAAGAACGTCATCGACGACCCGAAGTACAACCAGGACCTGGAACGATTGCGGGCCGCCATGCTCCGCGTGATGGAGTCCACGAAGGATCCCCTGCTCGACGCCTTCCGTAAACAGACCCGCAGGTGAACGCCGCCTTCTTTATCGGGCCGGCGGAAACGAGCAACGATGATCGCATGGCGTCTCTTCGCCGGCGGAAGTCCGCCACCGCCGTGCGATCCGCCCGGCTTCCACATCCCGGCAGCCCCGGAATTGGCTGCGCGCGGCAAGGAGGCTACAATAACTCCCATGAACCGCCAGCAGCCGCAAGCGAAAACGACAGGTCGCATGGCGTACGAGAGCACGCGATGCGGCTGTATGTGCGGGGCCGGCGCGCGCCTCACGGCGGCGACAAGGCCCCGCGTAACGTGAAATCCGGCGCGTCTGCCGCCGGAAAACCGCCCCTCTCGACGTTTCCTGACCGGATTCTGCCTGATCTGACGCGATGGGATCGCGACAGGAGTACGGAGTGATGATTGAACAGTTTCAGATGGGCGACAGGCTTCCGCCCCTGGTGGAGCGCATCGTGGAGAGCTACAAGGCAGCTGCGCGGACGCGCCACATCGACCGCGCGTACCTGCCGAGCCGGCGTGAGCTCACGGCCATCATCGCGCTGCTGCTCGCACTCGCCGATCCCGGCTACTACGGCCGCCAGAACCTCACGCTGCACAACGTGTCGTTTCATGTGGGAGAACTTCTGCCCCGGATCGGGCAGAAGCTGTTCCGTCAGGTCTACCACTGCCTCTGCTACGGCGAGGAACTCGCGGGTAACGGCCGGGGCGGTCCGAAGGCGTGCGACGCGCGGGCACGCGAACTGACCGTGCAGTACCTGGAAAAGATCCCCGAGCTGCGCGAGATCATCTCCGGGGATGTGCAGGCGGCTTATGATGGAGACCCCGCCGCGGTGCACCCCGACGAGGTCATCCTGGCGTATCCGGGGGTGCTGGCGGTGACCGTCTACCGGTTCGCCCACGTGCTGCACGAAATGGAGGTACCGCTGATGCCGCGGATCATGACGGAGTGGGCGCACTCGATGACGGGCGTGGACATTCATCCGGGAGCGAAGATCGGCCGCAACTTCTTCATCGACCATGCGACGGGGGTCGTCATCGGCGAGACGACGGAGATCGGCGACAACGTGAAGCTCTACCAGGGCGTAACGCTCGGCGCGCTCTCGTTTCCGAAGGACGAGCGGGGCCGCCTCATCCGGGGCCACAAACGGCATCCGACAGTAGAGGATGGCGTGACGGTGTACGCCAACGCCACCGTGCTCGGGGGCGCAACGCGGCTGGGCCGCAACAGCGTCGTGGGAGGATCGGTGTTCCTCACGCGGAGCATCCCGCCGGACTGCTACGTAAGCCTCAGTCCGCCGAGCCTTCGGATGCGTCCGCGCGGTCAGACGGGTGAGACGGACGACTTTGGCTCCTGGGTCTTCGAGATCTGATCGGCGGCGCCGAGGCGGAACTGAGCCGGCCCCGCAGATCGGGTTTTCGCAACGGAAGGCGCTGACGAATCACCCGCAGGCCGCCGGCTCGGGAGCATTCGTTTCGGCAAGGGAAGCCGCCCGGATCCGGTCGAACTCGTCGGCGACGGCGAGAAAAGCCTCGACCACGTCCGGGTCGAAGTGGCGGCCGGCGTTTGAGCGGATCGTCCGCACGGCATGTTCGTGGGACAAGGGGTTCTTGTACGGCCGATGGCTGGTGATCGCGTCGTATGCGTCTGCGAGCGCGACAATGCGGGCAGCGAGCGGAATCTCCTCGCCCCGGCGCCCGAGCGGATAGCCGGTACCGTCGTATTTCTCGTGGTGAGCGTGGACGATGTCGATGCACATGCTCAGCAGCGGCATCGGCCCCGTCTTGCTCGCGGCGAACTCGATGGTCTTGCGGCCGATTTCCACGTGGCCCTTCATCGTCTCGAATTCCTCCGGCGCGAGCGAGCCGGACTTCAGAAGGATCTCGTCGGGGATGCCCACCTTCCCGATGTCGTGCAGCGGCGTGCAGCGGACAAGATCGCGGATGAACTCGTCTGTAAGGGTTTCCCGGTACTTCGGGTTGCGCTGGAGCCTGCGCGCCAGAAGGCCGGCATACCGCTGTACGCGTTCCAGGTGGCCGGACGTCTCCTCGTCGCGGTATTCAGCCAGCCGGCCGACGGTCAGCAGCAGCGCCTGCACGAACTCATCGAGGCGCTGCCGCCGGATCTGATTGTGCAGAGCGACGGCGGCCACGTCGGCGATGGAACGTATGCATTCCGCCTCTTCGGCGTCGAAAGGCGAGCCGTCCGGTTTCTCGGTCACGTTGAGGACGCCGATCACCGCATCCTGCGTGCGGAGGGTGGCCGAGACGAGCGGGGCGCTTACGAAAGCCTCGCTGGAATACCGCGCACCGGGCCATTCCGCCTCGGGATAAACGTTCGCGACGATCGTCTTGCCGGTAGAGTACACGTTGCCAGCGATACCCTCGTCGGTCTTGACGCGAAGCTGACCGGCAATTCCGGGATCTAAACCGACGGACTTGACGCAGCGCAGATGCCTCCCGTCGGGGTCCGGCAGCATGATGCTGATCCGTTTCGCCCCGGTCGCCTCCTGAACCGCCTCAACCGTCCGGTCCAGAATCTCCTGCTGCGACTCCACCTCGTTGAGATGGCGGGCGAACCGATAGAGCACACCGAGCCGGCGGGTCTTCTCCGAGACCTCCCGCGTCAGCCGCTCGTTGGCCTCCGATAGCTCCCGGCGGGCCAGGGCCAGGCGCCGAACGGACCGAATCCGGGCCATGAGTTCGGCCATCGCAAACGGCTTGGTCAGGTACTCTTCCGCCCCGCCCTCCAGACCGCCCACCAGGTCCTCGACGCGCGCCCGGCCCGTCAGCATGATGACGGGAATCTCGCTGGTCGCAGAATCGGCCTTCAGCTCGCGCGTCGCCTCTACGCCGTTCATCACGGGCATGGACACGTCCATGATGATAAGGTCGGGATGGAGACGGCGGGCCTCGGCGAGTCCCTCCCGTCCATTGGAGGCCGTGACGACTTCGTAGCCTTCCGCGCGCAGGTTGGCGCTCAGGACGAACTGCAGTTTGCGGTCGTCGTCGATGAGAAGGATTCTGCCGAAATCAGGCGTTGACACGTGTGCCTACCCCCAGGGCCCGATAAACGGGCGCGGCTGCGCCAAGCCGCCACCGTTTGCATCGGCGCCCCGACGGCCCGCCGTGACTAGTTTCATCCCGTTCACGCAGGGCAATCCCGGTGAACCGGTTGTGGTTCATTGTGGCGGGATATCGTAAATTGGCAGTAGACGCTCCAGCGGAAAAGCTGGTTATACGGACCGCGCCTCGCACGGGATTGGGGCAACGCGCGTCATTTCGGCGAAGAGATCAAAGAAATCGGGTTCCTGTTCGAGTTCGACATGCTCGACACGGCGAACGAGGGCCTCGATGCGGTTCCGACACGCGCGGCTCACCAACGCACCCTTGGCCCCTTCGATGCTCGCGTTGCCGATCCGCACGATGCGGTCGTCAGGGATGGGCAGCAGCAGCCCGATGCGGCGGGCGTTATCCAGGTTCATCCCGTTGGCGAAGGCGCCGGCAAGATAATATGTGCCGATCTGATCGACGGTGGCGCCGAACCGGCGAAGAAGCACATATTGTCCGACGGCGTTGGCAGCCTTGGCCTGCGCCAGCTCGCTGGCATCGGCCCGCGTGAAGACAAGGGGAGAATCCGGCCAGAGCACGACCGCCGCGCAGCCGTCGCGGAACCGCCCCAACTCGTCCATCTCGCCGGAGCGGCGTAGCTCGGCGAGCAGATCCACCAGGCCCGAACCGCAGAAGCCCCGCAGGGGCCCGTCGCCGATGGAAGCAACTTCCCACCGCCCGTCGAGTCGCCGGATGCCGGTAATCGCGCCGTCGGTCGCGGCGGCGCCGCAGCTCACACGCCCGCCCTCGAACGCCGGCCCCGCCGGGCAAGAGGCGCAGATCAGCCGGCCCCGGTCGCCGATCGCCACTTCGGTGTTTGTGCCGATATCAATGACCATGAACGGCGCGGTGTGCTGTTCGCTCGGAATCGTCGCCAGCACGGCGGCCGCGTCCGCACCGACGTGGTGCGAGACGACCGGAAGCCCATACACCCGCGCCTGCGGATGCACGGCAAGGCCGAGCGATTTTCCGTCCGCCTGAAGCGACGTGCTTTCGCGCCGACCCGCAAGCGCGTCGATCTGCGTCCGGGACATGAACGGACGCTGACCGAGGGACTGCACATCGAGACCGAAGAACAGGTCGCGCATCGTCGGGTTGCCGGCGACGGTGACGGCGAAGATGCCGTGGCGGCGGATGGGCAGGTCGCGCAGGGCGTCATTGACCTGCGCGATGATCGTGCGGTGAAGCTGGCCCGGGTGCGCCGCGTCGTAGGAGATGCGGTGCAGCACATCGCTGCCGCCGTACTTCTGGAGGTTCTCGAAGGCCCGGACGCCGACGGTCCGCCCCGTCTCGAGATCGACGGCATGCAGCACGACCGTGGTGGTGCCCACGTCAACGGCAACGCCGTGAACGGTCCCCTCATATCGGGCCAGGCGGTGGCCGTCGCAGCAGACGTATTCGCCCTCGCGCCGAACCCAGGGATCGAGCGGATCGGATACGGCGCGGCCCTCGGCCGCGATTTCGAGGCGGCGCTTGAACGTCTCCACCTCGACAATCGCGTCGGACCGGATGAGGCGGGCCTGGCAGGCGAGACGGTAGATCTGCTCGTCCGCATCGCTCTGGTGACGCAGAAACGCTTCCGCCTCAGACCACGGCGACAGATGCTCATTCCCTCGGCGAACCTGCACGATGCACTCGCGGCACTGGCCGGTGCGATGGCAGGAGCTGGCGATCTCGCGGGAGCCGCACGCGGAGCGATCCGCTATGGCAAAAAGCGTCTCGCCAACCTGCGCCTCGATCCGCTCGCCGTTGAAAACGATTACCGCCATCGGTCCGGTGTGCTCTGTTCCGGCGGGGTGGGTCGCGCCGTGCGCCCCGGGTTCACGGCTGCCCGCGAACCGGCAGCCCGCTTCCCGCACGTCCCCATACCGTATACACTACCACAAACCTCCAGGAGCATCCACATGACTTCACGCGAACGCGTGCTTTCGGCGATTGCCCACAGCGAACCCGACCGCGTGCCCATCGACTGCGGGGCCATGCGGTCCACCGGAATCCAGGCGATCGCCTACAACCGATTGAAGGCGTACCTCGGGGTGCGCGAGGGTCACACGCGCATCTTTGACATGGTTCAGCAGCTTGCCGAGCCCGAAGCGTGGTACCTCGACCGCTTCCGCATCGACGCGATCAACGCGGGGCGCGAGTTCGACCCGGCAGGATGGAAGGCGTGGACCCTGCCCGACGGATCGCCGTGTGAGGTGCCGGCGTACTGCGACCTGCGACGCGAGGGAGGCGAGTGGCTCGTCTACAACGCGGAGGGCACGGCCGTCGGCCGGATGATCCAGGGGGCGCCCGAGTTCACGCAGGCATGCTTCCCGATGAGCGAGGACGACTGGGAACCGAAGCTTGCCGACCTGCCGCGGCAGATGGGCAAGGTGTGCTGGGCGGCGATGGCCGAGCCGATCTACGCCGACGGCCTCAGTGATGCGAACCTCCGGCGGATCGGCGCGCACCTGGTGGAGCTTCGCCGGCGAAGCGACCGCGCGATCATGATTGCCTTCGGGGCGAACCTGTTCGAGTGGGGCACGTTCCTGCGGCGGATGGACAACTTCCTTCTCGATCTGGCGGCGGAGCCGGCGAAGGCCGAGCGGCTGCTGGACCGGCTCGTGGAGACGCACCTGGCGGGGCTGGACCGCCTGCTGCCGGCCCTCGGCGACAACGTGGACATCATCCAGCTCGGCGACGACCTCGGGACGGAGGGCGGCCCGTTCTTCTCGCCGGAGATGTACCGGCGATTCTTCAAGCCGCGTCATACGGCCATCGTGAGCCACATCAAGAAGAAGGCTCCGAATCTCAAGGTCTTCCTGCACTCGTGCGGCTCGCTCTACAAGCTGCTGCCCGATTTGATCGAGGCGGGCTTCGACGTGATCAACCCGGTGCAGATCTCCGCGGCGGACATGGAGCCGGAGAAGCTCAAGCGCGAGTTCGGCAGGGACATCACGTTCTGGGGCGGCGGTTGCGACACGCAGCACATCCTTGCGCAGGGCACGCCGCAGCAGGTGCAAGACAACGTCCGCCGCTACATTGACGCCCTC
>CAZMVY010000166.1:6175-11277 GCA_964569765.1 uncultured Planctomycetales bacterium | reverse complement strand
AAACCGGGGACTTGGGCATGGCACCCAACGCCGCGGGAATTGTCACGCACCCGGCACCGGCCGCGCCCCGCGCCGGCCGCCCGGCCTCTCCCGGCTGCAAGAAGAGGCGGATGGCTCGGGCAAGATCGTGACCGAAGGCCCGCGCGGTCTGCGGCGTAACTGTGGCACCGTGTACGTTGGCGTACGCGACCTCCAGGGTCGCCGCCACCTCGACGCCGGGTAATCCGGCGGCCCATTCGGCGAACGACTTGCCCTCGCCCATCTTCTCGCGGTTATTCCATTCCTGCCCGAACGGCAGGTTGTCGGCCGCGCGGTACGGAAGGCTTTTGTCCGGCAGAGACTCGAGAACAGCCGACAACCGGCTTACGTTCCGCCAGATCGCCTCGTCCGGCACGCCGACGAAGAACACCGTCTCGTTCCGGCCTCCGCGGATGTACGGACAGTGCAGATCAATCGCCACGCGCAGCCGACCGTCCGCCCACCGCGGAACAAGCTCTCGTATCGCCCGCGTGGCAGTGTAGATGCTCTCGCCCGCGTAGTCGCGATTCGGATCGCGCGGGGCGCGAAGCTTTCCCTGGTCGCCATCCTCGACACCGTCCTTGTCTACGAAGGGAACGATCAGGAACTCGACATTCTCGCGGAGCCAGGCCTGCTCGTCGTCGGCAAGGACGCTCTGCACGAGGCCTTCCAGCACGAAACCGGCGATCGTCTCACAGGCGTGATGCCGGGCGGTCAGAAGCACGCGATGCGCCGGTGAGCCGCCGAGCTGCCCCACGTGCAGACATTCCACGTCGCGGCCCTTGCGCGTGCGACAGAGCGTGGCGGGCTTAAGATACCGGTCCGCCCGACGCCGATCGAGGAACGCCCGCCAATCCGCCTCCAGATACGGGATCGTGAAGCAAAACCGAACCTCGTCCACGTCCCGCGCAAAGGCATAAGCAAAGGAAGCGTTCTCGACGGCCTCCGCGCCGAGCCATCGCCACGTTCGCCCGCCGTCCGTGCTGACCGCCGGGCCGCGGACGCCGATCGGCACGCCGTCCGTGAATGTGAACGTGATCGTCCGCCCGGCCGCCCCCTGCACGCGGAAGTACCAGTAGAACCAGAACCGCGGCGTGTCCCGCCGGTCCGGCCGAAGGAACACGCGGTCCCCGTCGATGCGATCCACGAGGATGTTTCCGCCGGGGAACGCCGCATCGATGCGAAACGATGCACCCGTCGTCGCGATCCGGCTCGTCGCCGGCCCGGCCGCGGCCGCCGCGGGCACCGTCAGCAGAACGAACGCGAGAACAGGTCCGGGCAATCCCATCCGACATCTCGACCCGTGCACCGACCGCTCCGCAGTGGGGGCGCCGGCTCATTCGCCTTCCGGCCAGGCGCGATCGGCCTCGGCGATCTCCGCCATCATGGCCCGGGGACCGAGATCCTCGCCGGTCGCGCGGCGGACCAGCTCGTCCCAGCGGAGGCTTGCACCGGAGCCGAAGACTCGATCCTTCAGGAACTCGCCGATCTCCTTCCGGCCATGGTAGCAGGGTTCCGCCAACCCGCTCTGGCCGCCGGTCGCCGGCCCGGTCGTCCGCCCGGCGGCCTTCAGCACGTCGCGGACGATCACGCGGTGCAGTTGCGACGCAAACATCTCGCCCATCATATAGCTGTGGTAGTACACCGGCGAGCTGATAAGGTGGATCTTGCTCGCATAATCGGGGGCATTGCGACCATCGGGGCGATGGACGAGCTGGTACTTCTCGACCAGGTCCCACCAGAGCCGGTTGAGATCCTGATCGGGGTTGGCGTACATGGCGGACTCGAAGCGGACCATCACCTGCGTCCACGCGGCGAAGATCAGAACGTGGTCCCGGCGCATCCGGGCACTGGCCTCCGCAACGGCCTTCGGATCCGGGACCGTCAGACCCATCGCCTCCATCCACCCAGGCTGACCCGCAAGCCGCTCGAACATCATCGCGATCGCTTCCGTGGTAAAGGTCGCGGCGGGCGTGCGGAGAACGTAGGGCAGCGAACGTGGGATATACTTGTCGTACACCGCGTGGCCGAGTTCGTGGAGCATCGTGGACATCCACTGATAGTTGGCGACGACGTTCGCCATCACGCGGATGTCGCCCTCGCGGTCCATGTCGTTGCACATTGCGTGGGGATACTTGCCGGGCCGCTCGTACAGATCGCTGCGGGCGATCACGTCGTCGATGGGAAGGCCGATCCCCGCGTAAAAGGCCGCCGCCAGCCTGACCACGTCGGCCCGGGCGTAGATCGGATCCAGCAGCCCGGTGTACATCGCCGGCGGCTCCTGAAAGAACGGGTCGCTGTAGTGCCACGGCCGCAGCCCGGCGACGCCGATGCCGTACCCGGCCGCGAGCTTCGCGTCGATCCGGGCCTTCGCGTCGCGGAACGGCTCCTGCATGAGATCGTACAGCTCGTCGAACAGCTTCAGGATCTGTTCCTTGGTCATCTCGGAAAGCTGAAGCTGCATCTCGTAGAAGTCGCGGTAGCCGAGCCTGCGGGCAGCCTCGTTCCGGAGCTTCACCAGCTCCTTGAGGTCCTTCTCGACAACCCGCCCGACGTCTTTGGCGGCCTCCCAGACCGCCCGGCGGTAGACGCTGTCGCGTGATTCGCGAAGCACCTTGCGGACCTCGCTTTCGGGCAGTTCGCGGCCATCGACCCTTGCCCGGTACACGTTGAACGCCTGGGTGATGGCCGTGGCCTTGGCCGTGATCTGCCGGAGAAGCTCCGGGTCAAGTTGCTTACCCGAATACTGCAGGTAGAGCAGCTCGATCTGCCGCGCAAGCAGGGGATCAGGGCTGGGTTCGAGCTTGCCGAGATCCTGCCGGATCTGCTTGAGCCGCCCGAAGGCCGCCGGGTCGGCCAGCGCGGCGTCCAGGCGGTTCTGGGCGTCTTCGGTAGCCTTGTAGGCATCGCTCCTTGCGGAGGCCTGGGCGTGCCAGTCGGCCTTGGAGGCGGCGATCTCGAGCGGCCGCACGGCGGCCTCATACTCGGCGATGAACTGCCGCGCCGCCGAAACGCCGGGCGGCTCTGCGGCGGCGACCCTGACCGGAGCCATCGCCAGACCGATCACAATGACCGATACGAACACGCAAAAGACCGGATGCATGGGTATCCCCCTGGATTGAGCGAGCGTCCGTTCCCCTCACGGCCCGCGATACAACCGGACGCCGTCACCGGCGACCGCGCCATTGGCAATGTCCTGCGAATTCACTTCTCCGCCTTGCGTTTCTCGATAGCATGGCAGCAGATCCGCCCGCAGCGGGCGCACCGGCCGAGGGTACACTTGCCCCAGGACGCCGCGCCGATGCGGACGCCGTACTTGCCCCACGGCTCGGTGAAGCCGCACCGCTTGCATCGAATGACCCAGCCGGGAGCGCGGCGTTCATATTGCTCCGCAGACGCGTTGTCCGGTCCGTCGCTCATCGTCGCACCCCCAAGACCGCAGAATGCCAGGCGCGTGCAGCCGTACCGCCGTCGCAGTATACATCCGGACGCGGGAATGGAACAGGTTCGTACGTTGCAGCGGCCAGGCGTTGCCGGTCGCCTCTTGCTTTCGTCCTCGCCCGCGGGGGCCAACCGTGCGCTCCAGGCCCGACCTTCGCATCACACGTCCCGCCGACGCCCGGTGCACCGAACGGCCGGCCCCGCGATATGCTCCGCCGCAGCGCCGTTGCTTGTCGAAGGCGCAGGCGTGGCGTATCGTGTCGCCCCTGATGCGCAGGCGTCCTGTGTTGATCATGGCGTTCGTTGCGGCGGCTCTGGTGGCGGCGGGCCATGCGTGGTCGATCCCCTCCGGGCTGTTCCTCGACGACCATGCGCACTACCGCCAGCTCCGCGAGGGCGACTGGTCGTATCGCTCGGCGGTGGCGGCGGCGAGGCTCGGCATCGTCGGCGACGTGATGGACCTCTGGTCGCGGCAGGAAACCGGTCTGCGGTTTTACCGTCCCATCGCGTTCTGGATCATGCGGGCCGAGTACACGGCAGGCCGCTGGAACCCGGCCGTCATGCACGGCTTCTCGCTCGCGTGGCACTGGCTCTGCGCGATGCTGGTGGGCATGCTGGCCTGGCACCTGATCGGGCGATGGACCTGGGCGGGCGTCGCGGCGTGCCTCATGGCGGTCCATCCCGGGCATGTGGTCACGGTCTACTGGATCGCGTGCCAGACGGAGTTGATGGCTACCGCGTTCATCCTCCTCGCCACGCTCAGCTACGCGCGCTACGCGGGCTGGTGGCGGGCTCGCGGCCAGCGCGTTCTTGCAGCGCCGCAGGCGGACGAAGCGGCGGCGGGCGAGATATCGCCGCCCGACGGATCGCAAGCCGCCTCCGCCGGGGCCGCTGCCGGACGCAATGGCGCGTGGTTAACGCTGGCACTGGCGTTTTACGCCCTGGCGATGGGTTGCCGCGAGCATGCCATCATGTGGCCGGCGGTCATTGTCACGGGCGATGCGGCGTTCGGCGCGGAGCGGCGCCGGCGCCTGCGGGCGTACGCACTGGCCGCGCTCCTGGCCGTCGTCTATCTCCTCGCCCGCCAGCAGGCCTTGCACGGCTTTCCGCTGCCCGGCCGGCCGTATCTCATGCGGCCCGGCGATCCGGGCTTCGCCCGCTACATCGTGGACAAGCTCGTCTACTACATGATCGGGGTGTTTGCGTACGTGCCGGTCCTGCCGATCGCGGGCACGGACTACTTCCGAAGCCATCCCGGGGCGTTTTACGGCACGTTTGCCGGGGTAGCCGTCACCCTCCTGCTGATCCTCTCCGGGGCGCATACGCGCCGGCCGCTGCTGTTTCTTCTTGCATGGACGGCGGTCTTTTTCGTGCCGCTGTTGCCGGTGTTCGCGTCGATGCATCACCTCTATCTGCCGGGCGTCGGGGCGGTCTGTCTGCTGGCGGCAGGCCTGGCGGTGCTGGCGGGTCCGTCGGGCGGCCCTCGCCGCGTCGTGGCATGGGTCCTCGCCGGGGTGAACGTGGCCGCGGACACGGCCACGGGGCCGGACCTTCTCCAGATCTCCGCCGACCCCCTCCTGCGCCCCTTGCACGACGGCACCGGCGGCCACGTGTCGTCGCGCCTGCCCGACATTGAGGACAAG
>CAZMVY010000166.1:0-6165 GCA_964569765.1 uncultured Planctomycetales bacterium | reverse complement strand
GGGGTCCTCGCCGGGGTGTACGTGGCCGTTCTCGCCGGCTTCACGTGGGGGTTCGGGCGGACGTATACCGGGGCGACGCGCGTCGAGGATATGGTGGTGCGAGACGTAATCGAAAACGGCCGCCCGCTGCGCGACGGCGACCACCTGTTCTTCATCAACCTGCCCATGCTCGCGTATTATGCGATTCCGGCGATTGAAAACGCGACGGGGCGGCACGATCTGCACGGCCACGTTCTGACCGTCTCGCCGTGGCTGTTGCGCATGGAAAAGCCCGCGGCCCTGAAGCGGTTGGATGATCGTACGATCGAGCTGACGGCGCCGCCGGGCGCGGAGTACTTCGGGGGCGTGGCTGGCCGTACGCTGTTGGCCGTCATGGGATTCACCGATGCGTTCCGGACGGGCGACTGCCTGAGTACATCGCTCTTCGTCGTGGAGATTCTGGAGGCCGACACGGACGGCATCCGCCGCCTGAGGTTCCGGTTCCGCGAATCGGTGGACTCGCCCCGGTTTCATTTCTTCTTCGGTTCGCCGGTGCGGTGGGCGTATCCGGTCCTCGACAACCCTTGACGGCGACACCGGCCGGGCGGCGGCAGTGTGGAGCAAGCGGCGTTTCTTTCCGACGCGCGCGGGCGCGATGGCTCACCCCGCTCACTGCGGCGAAAACACACGAACGCTGCGGCGGGCACGCGGCGACGGTCTGCCCTTTTCGCTTCGTTGCGGTACGCCGCGACGGAGTTTATAATACGCACGTGCGGCTCGGGGGCTGTCGCGAGCCGCAAGTTTAGGAGCTGATCATGAGTCTTGTCAGTCCGACGCTCGCCTTCATCAGTATGCCCGGCTGGGGCGAGATGGTTATCATCGCCTTCATCGGGTTGTTGCTGTTTGGCAAGCGGCTGCCCGAGGTGGGCAAGTCCCTCGGCAAGGGCATCGTGGAGTTCAAGAAGGGACTTCGCGGCATCGAGGACGACGTGGAGGAGTCGGTCAACCGAAGCGCGACGGATCGCGCCCTGCCCCGGGAGCCGCATGAGACGGCCGGCGTCGCCGCTCCGCACGACGCCGAGCGAAGCGAAGTCACACCCGGGCAGTAGCGCCGCTTTCGCTTCAAGCGTCTCGTTCGTTTCCCGCCCCGCAGCGCAGCCTCTGGTCGCAGCCCAAGATGGGGGGTGCTCGGCTCGCCCGCCTTCGGAATACTTGCGGTTCGTACGGATTTCGACGGGGGCAATGTTGGGGGCGATCGAGAGCAGCCCACGCGACGGTGCCGGCCGCCCGTAGTGTGCGTTGCGCCATTGGGGGACCGCTTCGGACCGGCGAGCTGATCAGAGGGAAGTACCTGGCCCCCGGCAGGCCGCTTTCTCATCCGTCGCCTTCATAAGAGACGTACCGGCGCGTCTTGGCGTGCCCTGCGAGCCGATATCCGGGCCGGGCGGTCTTCCGAACGGCCGCGCCTATTGCTGCGGCGTCATCGATGGGGACGACGCATTCAGGCCGAAGCCGTCCGTAGCCGGCGGCACCGCGGCCAGCACGGCCTGAAAGAACTCCGCCTCGTTCTGAAAAACGGCCTTGGCCAGCAGATCCCGCACATAGCGATCCTGCATCTGGCCGTACTTCTCTTCGAGAATCCGCTCGGCGATCTCCGGCTGAGCATCCTCGAAGCTCCGGCAGACCTCGGGCCGTATCGCGTCGCACCGGACAATGAAAAAGGCATCCGGCCCCTCGATCACATCGCTGACCTGCCCGGGGGACATGCGGAAGAGCACATCCGATACGGCCTTGTACCGGGCGCGAAGGCTGTCCCTGCCGATTTCGTCCCAGGCGCCACCCTCGCTGTTGTGGATCCCGTCGGAATACTTTCTGGCGACTGCCGCAAACGGCACGCCGCTGTCGAGTTCCTGCCGGGCGCGATCGATCTTCTTCCGCGCCGCCTCGCGAGCCGCCGCCGGATCGGCCGGCGTGCCCGGGGAGCGAGACCCGGCGGCCGTGGTGCCGAAGCTTGCCTCAATGAGCGACATCTTCGCGCGGGCGGGGGTGGTGAATTCGGCCCGGTGCTCGTCGTAGTATCTCCGCAACTCGTCGCGCTTTGGGTGTTCGGCAAGGGGCTTGAACCGATCGGAGAGGAACTTCAGAACCACGAAGCGGCGCTTCGTTTTCTGGCGGAGGTCCGCGACCGTCATACCGCGCTCGGCGAGGTGCTTCTCGAACTTCGCGTGCAGGCCGCCGAACTGAAGGTTGACGATCTGCTGAATCTCCGCGTCGGCAGCCTTGAGGTACTGCTTTTCCTCCTCCTCCGCGATCCCCTTCTTTGCCTCCTGGTAAACGACGGTGAAGAAGATCTGTTTGTCGAGTTCCTTCCGGATGAGCTGGGCGGCCTTCGCCAGATACGGCCGGGGAGGCAGCGCCGCCGCCGCGCGCTCCAGGTCGGGCCGGATCGGCAGCAGCACATCCTCGACCGTGATCACGTCCTTGTTGACGAACATGACGGGCGCCCCGATCGTGTTGCGCGGCAACCAGGGTGATTCGGCGGGCGCGCTCGTCGCGGCGGCCGCCGGACGGGTCGCCCGGCCCGCCTCCGCGGAAGCCAGCCGGTCCAGTTGGCCGGCGGCGAGGTCCGTGCCCGCAGTACCGGCGGGACTCGAACGGGTGACGCGAACGTCCCGACGATACGGGTTGGGCCCCCTGGGCCTCCGCTGCTCGGAATCGCACGCCGTCAGGAGGAGGCCCAAGCACGTGATACACAGCGCCGGGAAATGGCCGCGCCGGAAGAACATGGCCGTATTAAATACGTCGCGACCGACCGGCGGTCAACGCCTCACATCGCATGGATCGGGCCGGGTGGCCCATCTTCGCGCCAGCAAGGGTGGGGTTGCGATGATGGTCCGAATGCCCGGGCGCGCTCAATCATCGTGACCCCATCCATCCGCTCGCGCGGATGGGTGGGCCACCCGTCGCCTCACATCGCGAGGATCCTGTCCATCGCCGCCGACTCTTTCTTGAGATCGTCGTCGGTGCGGTTGAACGTCTCCAGCGTGACGGGGCCCTTGTACTTCGCCTTTCGCAGGCCGGCCATGACGGCGGGGTAGTTCACGTCGCCCTGCAACAGGTCGCAGAAGCCGGTGATGCCGCCGGGATCGCGCTTGAAATCCTTGAAGTGCACCCGCTTGATCCGCGGGCCGAGGATCTCGATCCAGTGCTCCGGGAAGCCGAAGGCCATCATGTTGCCGCAGTCGAAGTACATGTTGACGTACTTGCTCTTGACCTCGGCGAGATAGCGCTTGAACTCCAGCGGCGAATACATCATGCAGTTCCAGACCATCTCGCAGCAGGCGTGCACACGGAGTTTCTCGGCGGTCCTGGCGAGCTTACGGACCGACTGCACGGAGAGTTTGTAGGCCGTTTCGTACGGCACCGGTGTCGTCTTGGGTTCCCAGGGGATCCACACGTAGCCCGGCACGACGAGGATGGCATCGGTACCAAGCCACCTAGCGACCTGCAGCGTCTTGGCGTGCAGGTCGATGGCCGCCTTGCGTTTGGCAGTGTCCGGGGCGGAGAGGCTCTTCGTCCAGCCCAGCCCGCATGCGACCGACGCGATCCTGACACCCCTGGCCTTGGCCGCGTCGCGGAACTTGCGGCAGGTGGCCTGGTCACTGTCCGGCGTGAGGTGACCGGTCTCGCTGACGGCAAGCTCGATCGCCTCAAACCCGAGGGCCTTGGCCTTGTCCATGGCCTCGGCGGGATCGAGCGTCCCTTCCATGCCCCCCGGAAACGCCCAGATACTGATGCTCTTGATCATACCTGCCTCCAAATCTCGTAGTCACGTGTGTCTTGTGGTCCGTTGTCAGTGGTCGATCCTATGGCCGGTTGAGGACCTTGGCGATCCACAGGTGCTTGGCGCCAAGCACGGAGCAGCGGACCGCTCACCCACAACCGACGACGGGGCAGGGACCACGAACAAACCCGATCACCTTGTCGCCACCGGCTTGCCCGTACGAATGCTTCTCGCCTCGGCCAGCGCGATCGCAACCGCGTCACGGCTGTCCTTCGGCGTGCTCGCGCGAGGCTTGCGGCCCTGCTCGATGCACGTGAGAAAGTACTCGATCTCGCCGTAGTAGCCGTCGTTCGGCGGCATCGCCGGCGTCTCCGTATTACCCGCGGCGTGGAAGACGGTCAGCGGGTTGCCACTGCTCATGTCCCACACCACGGCCGCCCTCTCAAAGATGGCCGTAAACCCCATGTTGAAGCGGAAACCGGGCGGCATATCCCAGAATCCCTCGAGATACACCACCCTGTCCCTGCCGTACTGCCAGAGCGCCTGCACACGGTCGATCAGCGGGCCGCGCCCGCATCCCTGCGCGTGCACCGACCTCGGCTTGCCCAGCAGATACAGAGCATAGTCCACGTCGTGAACATGCAGATCGAGAATCGCGCCGCCGGAGCGTTTCGCATTCGCCGACCAGTTCTGCCAGGTCCAGTTCGGCGTGTTGGCCTGCCGGCGGAGCGACAGCGCGCGGAGCCTGCCGTAACGCTTCTCGTCCACGGCCTGCTTGAGCCAGACGTACTCCGGCCAGAAACGGATGCACTGAGCGATCATGAGCAGGCGCCCTGCTTTCCGGGCCGCGTCGATCATCCGGTCGCAGTCTTTCGGGGTGAGGGCCATCGGCTTCTCGCAGAGGACGTGCTTGCCCGCCTTGAGGGCCGCAATCGTCACCTCCGCGTGCAGGAACGTGGGCAGCGTGATATCCACCATGTCCAGGTGCGGGTCCGCGATGATGTCCTGCCACCGATCGTACGGCCGGATGTCCCCGAGATCCTGGACACGGCCGGCCGTGTCCGCGATGTTGCCCCCGCCTTCCGACCAGTCGCCGCGGGCGCGTTTGGGGTCCGCATCGCAGATCGCCGCCACGCGGGCGCGGTCGCCGAGCTTCTGGTACTGGTCGAAATGGTTACGGCCGATGAACCCGGCCCCGATCAGACCGACCTGGATCATATTGGGCGTCCTCCGCGGCATTCCGCCGCGTCGGCACTCTACGAACGGCGGGCCACCAAAGCAAGCGCCCCCGGCACTGGGCCCGGGGGCGCGATGCGAATTCCCTGCTAAATCGCCCGATTTCCTAGCGATGACACCCGTGATGATGACGGCTGAACGCGAAACCGAAGCCGAAGCTGAACGCCGGTCGGCATACCGGGCGGGCAACCACCACTGGCGCCGGATAGACGTATGCCGGGACCACCACCGGTGCCGGTGCGACGTACACCGGCGGGGGTGGAGCCACAACGACGGGCGGCGGCGCCACATAGACCGGGGCCGCCACGGCCACAGGCTGCGGCGACGGCGCTACGACGGCCGCAGCCGCTTGTGTCGCCGGGGCCGAGGCCACAGGGGCAGCGGCAACCACCGGCTGCGCGGCCCGAATCCACCGGAGAGCCTTGTAGGCCTCTTTCCGAACGCCGCCGTCCTTGTCGTATGCGGCAGCCTTCTCGAGCGCCGGGATCGCCCGCGGATCGCCGATCCTGCCCAGATCCTCGGCGGCGTCTTCACGGTCGTCGTCGTCGTGTGCATAGAGAAGCGTGCCGATCAGATAGTCCACGCGGTCCTGCGGCGGCTGAGCGGCGGCTACGGCCGGGCCGGCCAGCGCCGCACACAGAAGAGCCCACGGCCACAAACCGCCCTGTCGCTTGTTGTGAATCATGTTTCGCACCTCGCAACTCCAGCCTCATCCCGAGGTCATCGGGCGCATGGAGGCGGAATCATAAAGCTCGATCCCGTCTCATTCAATAGACACCCGGGGGGTCTGAAGGTTGGCATGAGACGTAACGTATTGTGCGGAAATGAGTTGCGTCGGAAAGTCCGCCCTGTCGCGTCTCACCCGTCTTCTGTTTTCCAGAAGCAGCCCCGGCCGGTATGATGCCTGTCCGGATGTCGTCGCCGGCATGCGCGTGTCGGCGAACCAGACGCGGTGCCCTTTGGATGCGAGGTCGGCCAGGAACATTGCGGCGTTGCTGTTGGGTACGTGGGTGTTTGTGCCGGTAGCGGCTCCGTCGGACGCCAGGCCCGCCGAGCCAAGGCTGACCCGGGTGCTGCTGGTCACCGGGACGATTCGCCCCGAAGGGGCGGGTGGAGTTTGGCCATTTCATAGTGATGACGAGGTAGGAGACGGTTGATTGAGTGCG
>CAZMVY010000165.1:3710-11442 GCA_964569765.1 uncultured Planctomycetales bacterium | reverse complement strand
GTGCTCCCGAGGGGGGGGATTTGCGGACGGTGAATCTGGCTTCTTTAATGCGCTCCGCCTGTCCGTCACGCGGATCGGCCGCACGAGGCGCTTTCGGATGGTCGGTCCGCGTGTGGGATTCCGGGCGGATCGTGCGGGTCGGGCGGAGCGGGAATGCCTCCGGCGGCGACCCGTTGCCATTCGGCGGGCGAGTCGCGCAGCCGGCGGCTTTGCAGTGTTCGGCGGGTGATCCACCGTTTCAGGGAGATAACGAGCATGGGTACGGTCTTCAGCGATCCGGGACGCAGCGAATCGAAGGCAACGGTCCTGATCGTGGACGACAACGTGCAGAATCTGGAGTTGCTGGAGGCCTACATGGCCGAGCTTCCCGAGGTGCGGCCGATCACGGCGACGAACGGGATCGAGGCGTTGGAGAAGGTGGCGTCGGACCGCCCCGACCTGATCCTGCTGGACATCATGATGCCGAGGATGTCGGGGTTCGAGGTCTGCCGGCATATCAAGGCCGATCCGCATACGCGGGACATCCCGATCATCATGGTGACGGCACTCGATGAACTGGGCGACGAGGAGCGGGCCCGGGAGTGCGGCGCGGATGAGTTCGTATGCAAGCCTGTGAATCGTGCCGACCTGACGAACCGCGTCCGCAACCTGCTGCGGGTGCGGCAGATGAAGAGTGAGCGGGCGCGGCCTCCGGTCTCGCGGCCGGGGCGATCGTCGCGTCCTGCGGGGCGAGAGGAGTGGCCTTCATGAATGCAGTGCGGAAGCGGGTGGTTCGGGCGGTCGCCGTGGCGGCGGTCCTGTTTGTGCCGGTCTGCGGCGTGTGCGGTGCGGAAGCGGCTACACGGCCGGCGCCGCCGTTGTCCGTTTCCCGCTTGCTTGTGGACCGCCCGGACGAGCGCATCGCCGTTCTCTCGAATGGCCTGACGGTGATTCTGAAAGCCCATCGGACGGCGCCGGTTGTCGCCGTGCGGATGTATTGCCGGACGGGAAGCATCTACGAGCAGGAGTTCGCCGGGGCGGGGCTGAGCCACCTGTTCGAGCATCTTCTGCACGGCGGGGCGACGACGACGCGCTCCGAAGAGGAATCGCGCCGGATCCTCGACGAGATCGGCGCCAACACGAACGCGTACACGACGTATGCGAACACGTGTTACTTCATCAACACGAGCCGGGAGAATCTTGCCGTCGCGGTGGACCTGCTCAGCGACTGGATCACGCGGCCCACGTTCCCCGAGCGGGCATTCCGACGGGAGTGGGGGGTGGTGCAGCGGGAACTCGAGCGGGATGTGGACGAGCCGAACCGGCAGATGCACGAGCTGACGATGGAAACGATGTACCTGCAGCACCCGGTGCGCTTCCCGGTGATCGGCCACAAGCAGGCGCTGCAGAGCCTGACGAAAGAGGACATTGTCGCCTACTACCGCCGGATGTACGTCCCGGACAACGTGATCGTGTCGATCGCCGGCGACATCGATTTGGGCGAGGCGCTGGCCGTGGTTTCCCGGGATTTCGCCTCGTTCGAGCGGCGGCCGGTGAAGACGATCACGCTGCCTGAGGAGCCGGAGATGACCACGCCGCGGACGGCGATCAAGCGGATGAACGTGCAGTCCGCGCTGCTGACGATGGCATGGCCCTCGATCCGCCTGACGGACCCGGACCTGTACGCGCTGGATGTGTTGAGCTTCGTGCTGACCGAGGGGGAGAGTTCGCGGCTCGTGCGCGCACTGGTGCGGGAGCAGCAACTGGCATACTCGGTGGACAGCTACAGTTGGACGCCGGAGTGGGCGCGGGGCCTGTTCGCGATTACGGCGAGACTGGACGCGAAGAACGTCGAGCCGGCGATGGGAGCGATCTGGACGGAGATCCGGCGGCTCCAGGCGGAGCTGATCCCGGAGGAGGAGTTGCTCCAGGCGAAGCGTCAGAAGACGGCGGAGCACGTTTTCGGGCACCAGACGGCGGAGCAGATCGCGGAGGCGATGGCCCAGGATTTCATGGCGGCGGGCGACGCGCATTTCAGCGACAGCTACGTGGCGAGGATTCAGGAGGTCACGGAAGACCAGGTGCGGGACGCCGCCCGGCGGTATTTCCGGCCGGAGCGCACGGGCACGCAGATGGTTCTGCCCCGGGGCGAGGCGGTTTCCGAGACGCAGAGCGCGGCAGAGCCGACATCGCCGGCCCGGAAGATCGTGCTGGACAACGGGCTTCGGGTCATCCTGCGGCGCGACAGCTCCTCGCCGCTGGTCGCGATGCAGATGTACTGTCTGGGTGGGCTGGTCACGGAGGAGCCCTCGAACAACGGGATCAGCAACCTCATGGCACAGCTTCTGCTTCGCGGCACGCCGCAGCGGTCGGCGGAGCAGATCGCCCGCTTCTTCGATTCCCGCGGCGCCCAAATCGATGCCGGCAGCGGGAACAACACCTTCTACGTCCGGTGCGAGGTCCTCAAGGAGGACTTCGACGAGGCAATGGAGGTGTTTGCCGACGTGGTGCAGCACCCGACGTTCCCGGCGGAGGAACTCGAGCGGATCCGTCCGCGCGTGCTTGATGCGATCTCGCGGATCGGCGAGTCGTGGCGCACGGAACTGGAGGCGTACTTCCGGAGCCGGTTCTTCGTGAAGAGCCCGTACCGGATGCTTTCGATCGGTACCGCGGAGGCGGTCCGCCGGATCGATCCGGCGGCGCGGTCGGCGTATTGCCGGGGGTTGGCGGGGGGTCCGCACATGGTGCTTGCGGTCTTTGGCTACATCTACGAGGCCCTACCGGCGCAGACCGCCCGCAGGCTCTTCGACCGGGTGCCCGCCAAGGCGGGCGCGCCGCGACCGCTGGTGCCGGGCGATCCGCCGATCGAGCGCGAGGTGCTGTTCATCAAGAAGGCGCCGCCGGACCGCAAGGTGGCGGGCATCTATGTCGGCTTCCGCGGGATGGATGTGGCCAACACGCGGGACCGGTATCCGATGGCCGTGCTCGAGACGGTGATGGGCGGCTACATGTATCCGGGCGGCTGGCTCCACGAAGCGCTGCGGGGCGGCGATCGCGACCTCGTGTACGAGGTGCATGATCTGAACTTCGTCGGCGTGGAGCCGGGGTATTTCGGCATTTACGCCGCCTGCCAGCCCGAGAAGGTCGGCGAGGTCTACCGGATCATCGCGGAAAAGATCGATCAGGCACGCTCGGGCCGCTTCGACGAGGAGGAACTGAAGCAGGCCAGGGGGATCATCATTGCGACGGACCTGATGCAGTCGCGGACGAACAGCGAGCGGGCGTCCGAGGCCGCGACGGACGAACTGTACGGGCTGGGCTTCGATCATCGCCGGGAGTATGCGAAGTACATCGAATCGGTAACGGCGGACGACGTGCGCCGGGTGGCGAGGCAGTATCTTACCAGGCCGGTTATCGCTGTCGTGACACCCGACCCGCAGGCGGTGCAGATCGGCGTGCCGCCGACGGCCGTCGACGAGAACGAGAAGCCCTCCGCGACAAGCCCCCGCGACGCATCCCGGTAGCCGCCGTCGGCTTCGCGGCGGGCGGGGTTCCGACGGGGCGCGGGCTGGGCAGGCCGCCGGTCAAGGGAACGCTGTCATGAGTGATGAGAGAATCGATTTCCTCTCCCTCTCCGTTGCGGAGTTTCTCGATCGGGCCGGCGCCCGTTCGCCGACGCCGGGCGGGGGTAGCGTGGCCGCCCTGGTCGGGGCGCTGGCGACCACCATGGGGCAGATGACCGCCCGGTACACGATCGGCAATCCGAAGTACGCCGCACACGAGGCGGCCGTCCGGTCGTGGCTTGCGGAACTCGGTCGCGCACGCGAGGCGTTCTGTGAGCTTCTCGCCGAGGACGTAAGCGCCTACCAGAGGCTCGCGGCGGCGATGAAATCCGGCGAGGCGACGAGTGCGGAGCGGGACCGGGCCCTGGCGACGGCGACTGCCGTGCCGCTGGAGGTAGTGGCGATGGCCGCCGCCGTGGCGGGGCGGATGGATCAGATGAAGGAGCGATGTAACCGTCATCTGCTTTCGGACCTGGCGGTCGGGGCGCTGCTCTGCGATGCGGCAGCGCATGCGGCGGCGGCCAACGTGCGGGCCAACCTGGCGCAATTCTCGGACGCGGTCGAGGCCGGTCGGCTCCGCGAGCAGCTTGATGGGATGTTGGGCCGCGTGCGTGGTCACCGAGACGCCGTCGAGGCGTATGCCGCTGGCGGATGAGCCGTTGGGGTCGTTGGCGATGCGCCCGGATACGGGCGCGCATCGGATACCCTCGCGGGGGCGGCGGGCCCGACGTGGCAGAAGCAAGCAGGCCAAACCAGCCGATAATACCCGGGTCATGAGTGATGATCCCGCTTATCACGTCGATATCCCCGGGCTGGCAGACGGCGCGGAGGCCGCCGAAGCGCCGGCGGCGCCGGTTCGCCGCTGGATTGGGATCCGGTTTGAGTGCTGCGGCGTATATGCCCGCGTCTACCGGAATCGCGCGGGAACGGCTTATGTGGGCCGCTGTCCGGAGTGCCTCCGCGAGGTGACGATCCGCATCGGTCCGGGCGGCACGGATGCCCGTTTCTTTCGCGCGACCTGACCCGGTTCGTCTGCCGCGCAACGACGCGGGCCGGCGCCTCCTCAGGCCGGCCCGCTCAGTTCGGCAGGATGTGTGTTTCCGCGCTTTTCCGCCTTGCCGGCGGATCCTCGCGTCCTATCGGAACAGCATCCCGTAGCGGTATGACTGGAACTGGCGCGTCACATAATCGAAGTTGTTGAAGTTGTTGCCCTGGTCGCTGTAGTACCACGACCGGAAGAAGACGGACTCCCCGGCGGAGTAGTAGCCGACTGTGGCCGGCCAGTCGCTGCGAAACGCGAACGCCTCGGCGGTGATCGGCTGTCGGCCTGGTTGGAGCGGGGGCGCGACCCGGTCGAACAACAGGTGCGGGGAAGGCAGGGTGGGCGGCTCCACGCAGCAATACGCAGAGGGTGGCTGCTCGTGACGATGAACCCGGCAGCGATGTTCCGAAGAGCAGCCGGCTGCGAAGCTCAAGCCTATCGCCAGCCACATTGGCATGTGTCGCATATTCGCTTCATCCTCCCCCGAGTGGGGCCCCCCTCTACCGTTGGCAAACGGCGGGCCGGTCTAACGTACGGTCCGTTCGGCCTGCCATCGCCGGGCACGGTCAATCCAATACGCGATCCGGCCCATAAGAACGCCCCGGATTCCCGCGCGGAGACCCAGCCGGCCCAACGCGCGCAATTCTGCTACTGATTCTAGCGGTTGTGCGGCCTGCGCGGCCGGTTGCGGCGGTGCAGGCGCGATGACGTTTTGCCTCCTACTGGTCGGTCCAATGCCGGCTGATTGGGAGCCTAACTGCCGGACGGCGATGATGTTGTAGTGATTCACGCCCCATGTATCGCAAAGGCATCGAAGAGGCACCGCCGGCGATCGCGGTTTGCGGACGGGGTATTCCCGACACAAGAGCGGGTTCGCGAGGAAGAAGATTCTGAAAGAAAAGTGCGCAGCCCTCGTGTGGCGAAAGGGAACAGTCGGTGTGGCTACCTGGGTGAGGTGGGTTGTGAGTAAACCGTGTCTCTTCGTCGGCACCGGTCGTAACGCCGTATTGGCACGGAAGCTGGCGAAGTGCTTCCGACTAAGCGGTATTTCTTAACATGTTACTTGCGAACCGCATGGACGGATTCCCAAGGTCGGACGCAACCGGCAAAAAATGCGTGATTTGTGGGGTTTGGGTCTTGAACTGATGGGGCACTGGCGGTTATACTGTTGATGTCAGGTTGCCCTTTCTGGTTGTGGGAGGCAGGGGTCGTCCGGCTTGGGAGCACGGCCGATCCTGTGAGCAAGGGAGAGAGAAAGAGTGCAATCCCGTCACTGTGTTTCGCGAAGCGCGCTGGTGGTTCATCCGGAAGCGGCGTTTGCAGGGAGGCTTGCCGAGACTCTGCACGCGGGTGGTTTCGATATCGCCGTCGCGACCACGCCGGACGAGTGCCTCTCTGCGCTGCGGAACCGTTCGTATGCCGTCGTGGTGGTCGACCTGGCCGATCTTGCGGACGAGCGAGCTGCGGCCGGGGCGCGTCCGCGAGCGGCTGTGTCACCCTCCAAGCCTGGTAGCAACCCACAGTCTGTCATAGCGGGTTCAGGGTTACGCCCCTGCGACGCCGACGGGGACAGTTCCTCGTCATTCTGTGACGCGGGAGGGACCGGCGGCGGCCCGCACGGCGAGTGCGACGAATCGGTGTGGAGCGATCGCCTCGGTTTGCTCCGCACGATTCGCCGCCTCTCGCCGGTTTCCCGTGTCGTGGCTTTGGTGGGACCGGGGACGGGTCTGGATGTCTGTTGCCAGGCCGTCACGCTCGGAGTGTGCGGTTTCGTGGAGTGGAACGAGGCGGACGGGGCCGAGGCGCTGCGCGCCGGTGCGCGTCTGGGGGCGGAACGATATGCCGCCGCCGTGGAGGTACACTCGGAACTCCAGAGCGGTCAGATCTTCGACGAAACGGGTCTGGCCGGTCAGAGCCGGCTGATGGCGGACCTGCTCTTGCAGGCCCGTCGCGCGGCCATGATTTCGGACGCGCCGGTGCTCATCCACGGGGAGAGCGGCACCGGCAAGCAGTTGATCGCAGAGGCGATTCACCGGCTGGATCCGAAGCGCAGGAGCCAGCCGTTCTTGTCGGTGAATTGTGCGGCAATTCACGGCACCCTGGCCGAGAGCGCGCTGTTCGGGCACGTCCGCGGTGCGTATACGGGTGCTACGGAGGCGCGGCAGGGGTACTTCCGCGCGGCCGGCGCTGGGACGTTGCTTTTGGATGAGATCAGCGAGCTGGAGCCGGCGCTGCAACCGAAGCTGCTTCGTGTCCTCCAGGTCGGTAAGGTGCTGCCCGTCGGGTCCGACGTCGCGGCGGAGGTGCGGGCCCGCGTGATCGCGGCGTCGAACCGGGCGCTGCCGGCGCTTGTGGAAAGCGGCGCGTTCCGGCTGGATCTCTACCAGCGGCTCAACGTGATCAGTCTGTATGTGCCGCCGCTGCGGGACCGTCCGGAGGATGTGCCGTTGCTCGTGCAGTTCTTCCTTCGCAAGTATGCGAGCTACTACCCGCCGGGCATCGAGGATGTTGATCCCCGCGTGTACGAGGTTCTGGCCCAGTCGGTAGGCTCAGGAAACGTGCGGGAGCTGGAGAATACGGTCCGCCGGATGCTGGCGTTCAAGACCGGCGGGCGCCGCCTGGAACTGAGCGATCTGCCCCCGGAACTGCTCGAACGTCGCCGGACCGCGAGTCGTCCGTCGGATCGCGTGTACTCGGCGCTGGCCTCGGCGGTGTCGTGGATGATTCGCGACGGGCGATGGACGCTGCAGCAGATGCTCGAGGAGTTCGAGCGAATGGCCATCCGGGAGGCGCTGGATGCCGCCTCCGGAACGCATGCCGAACTTGCCGAGCGGCTGGGTATTACCCGACGCACGCTCTATAACAAGTTCCGCCGGTATGGTCTTTCCGGCCGCGATCGCCCGTAGCGGCGCGAGGTCGTCGCCGTGCGCCTTGGTGCGTTCACCTCGGCCTGTGCGGTACTTCAACCGAGCGAAACCGGCGCGCCGAAGACGACGCTAGATTTGCACTGACGTACTACAAGCCATGCTGAATACGGACGGATGCCGCCAAGGCGGAGGCGGGACACTAGCCTCGGTTGGCTTCGAGTCTCCGGTGCCATGCGAGAAAAACGTGAGAGCGGCTCGCCGGGGGCTTGACACGTTTGCAG
>CAZMVY010000165.1:2975-3700 GCA_964569765.1 uncultured Planctomycetales bacterium | reverse complement strand
CCACACCCCTTTGCTTCGGGCCGGAAGCCGCCTCGCGCGGCTTTCGGTCTTTTTTACGCTGCATTGGCCGGACCGCAGGGGGTGTCGATTCTGCCGTCCGGTGTTCTTGCCTTCGACCCCGGACGCGTCGTGCTCGCTTTCGCCGGTCCGCGCGGAGCACAGCGCGCGCAGAAACGAGGGACAGGCCGCGAGGATCCTCGCCGTCTGTGGAGCGCGCCGTCGGGCGTTTGGACAAAACAGAAAGATCGGAGCTTGCGTTCTGCGTGCCGATCCGTAGGATGAATATGTCGTCGGTCCGGTATCGGTTCCGACGGCGGCCTGAATCGCAGGCGTCGGATGACTGGATGAAGGGCAGTACGCCGTATGCCGGAAGGCACGTTGTAGAGTAAGCCGACGCGGTCGAACACCTCAGGGTGCTCTACCGCGTCGGCTTTTTTATGCCCGCGGCGATGCCGTACTGTTGTCGCTGCCAGAGAACGAGCTTCATGGATAGTCCTGATTCGACCGCAGCGCAGCAGATCGCCCGGGCGGCGAGGGCCTTCGAGCAACAGAGGACGGGCCACGCCCCCCTGTCGGTGAGCGTCGTCCTGAACGAAGATACGCTGGTCATCACGCTTCGCGGCGCCCTGTCACCCGCCGTGAAGGCTCTGGCCGGGACCCCGAAGCGCGCTGCTCACCTCCAGGAGCTCCATAGAGACCTCGCCCTCGATCTCCCCGACGGGGAT
>CAZMVY010000165.1:0-2965 GCA_964569765.1 uncultured Planctomycetales bacterium | reverse complement strand
GAGCCTCGGGACCGCTGCGGCGGCAAATCGAGCGGAACGTGGGGGTCAAGGTGTGCGAGGCGACCGCAGAGATCCAGACGATTGCCCGGACCATCGTTCAGGTGTTCCTGCTCGCCGGACGGGCCTGGACGCAAACCTGGAGCGACGGACCGACCGACGTGTGACCGGGCGCCGAAAGCCGAGCGGTCCCCGGCAAACGGAGTGCGGAATCCCTTGGGCAGCGGGGAATGCGCTCCCTGGGGAGCAGGATGCAACCCACAGATAAAGGCCTTGCTGGAGGGTCATGCATGGTAACCGTAACCCCGGCCACGTGCGAACGGTTGGCGCGGAGACTGGCACGCAAGAAGGCCGGCGAGAACGAGGCTGTGAGGGTCGCCCGCAGGCCGGGCGGATGGAAGCTTTGTATCGATCATGCGCGCCCAGATGACACGGCCATCGCGCACGACGGCCGGATCCTGCTGCTGTTGGATGAGGCGGCGTCGGAGGCGATGGCACGCGCCACGCTGGATGTTCAGGATACCGGCGCCGGACAGCGACTGAAACTTCGCTGAGTGCAGGGAGGCACGATGGAATTACCCCACCGCAACCCCGGCGATGTATACCTGCCGGATGGAACCTTTCAGGGGAAGATCAATGCCCTTCGCCGGCTCGCGGACACGCGCGACCTGGCCGTCGGGATCTTCTACGCATTCGATTCCCGTACGCACATGCTGCCGTTCTGGTACGCCGACAAACGCATGGCGCCCTGCTCGGTCCGTCTGTTGGGTGACGTGCTGCATGCGGCGGGCTTCACCAACTTCCGCATCGTACTGCAGCAGTGGTCGCCGCGGGTCCTGCCCAGCCGGATGCGGCTGAACAGCAGGCCGCTGGACATCCTTCTGGTCTCGTCCATGCAGGTGCATGCGGAGCGGGCGTACGGCCTCGTCCGGGATGCGCACCGCATGGGCAACGCCCGGCCGCTCATTCTGGCCGGCGGTCCGAAGGCGATCTACGAGCCGACCGATTTCTTTGAGCTTGGGCCGCAGGAGGCCATCGGCGCTGATTGCGTCGTGACCGGCGAGGCGTTCGTGCTGCTGGACCTGCTGCACGCCATTCTCGCGGGTCGTCATTCGGACGAGACGCCCCGCGACGCCTACGAAAGGGCCCGGTTGTCCGGCGCGCTGGAGAAGGTGCCGGGATTGGTCTACCTCTCGCCCCGTGCGTCCACACAAAGACCCGTGGCCGTGAATACCGGCGCGCAGCGGCTCCTGCGCGACCTGGACGAACTGCCTATGCCCGACGCCGGCTACCGGATGATCGAGCCGCCGCACCGCCGGCGAACGACCGCCGCACAACCCTGCGCCCCCGAGCGGGTCGGCCGCCTCTCCACCATCGCCTCGGTGATCTCGACCCAGGGCTGCCGCTTCCGCTGCCCCTACTGTTCCATCCCCGCGGCAAACCAGCGCACGTGGCGCCACAAGAGCCCCGGACGGCTGGCCGCGGAGATCACGCACATCCACGAGAACTTCGGCATCACCAACTTCTTCAGCACCGACGACAACTTCTTCAACGACCGTCAGACCGTAATCGACCTCATGACCGAACTGGCCCGTACGACCGTTGCGGGAAAGCCGCTCTCCGCCCGGGTCCGTTTCTATACGGAGGCCACCGCGTTCGACGTATACAGAAACCGCGACCTGCTTCCGCTGGCCCGCGCGGGCGGCCTCGCCGCGATCTGGTTCGGTATCGAAGACATTACCGCCGAACTGGTGAACAAGGGCCAGACCGCCGGAAAGACGGCCGAGCTATTCGCCCTGCTGCACAGGCTGGATATCGAACCGATGGCGATGATGATCCACAGCGACGCCCAGCCGCTGCGATCCGCCGCCACAAGCCTTTCCGGCTTGCTCAACCAGGCTCGCTACGTCTTCGATCAAGGGGCGGTCTCCTACCAGTGCACGTACCTCGGTCCCGCCGTCGGGACGCGTGATTTCGAGCCCGCGGCCAAGGCCGGGGCGATTTTCAAGCGGGTCGGACACGAAGACATCCCGCAGGCCTTTCAGGATGGCAATCACGTGGTCGCTTCCCGGCACGCCCGCCCGTGGCAGCAGCAGATCCACATCGTGCAGGCATACGCCGCCTTCTACAATCCGTGGAATACTCTGCGGGCGTTTCTGAACCTGCGCAAAGGCCCGCTCCAGAGAAAGCGGCTCCTTTTTCAGGTTATCGGACAGGTCGGGCTCGCGCTGACGATTCCCCGCTTGCTCGCGTGGGCGCTGCGGCTCAAGCGCGGTCCGATCGACGTGTATCGCGGCTTGCAGACGGCGCGCATCCCGATGATCGACGCCTCCAGCGGCGAGGAGACCAACTGGGGAATCGAGCATGTGCCATCGCTGAAACATCCGCCGGGGTTGCCGGCAGCGCCAGCCGACCACCGCGATGCCCGTCGGTCGGCAGGTGCCGCGTGTACCGTTCGCTGACGAGCCGGCGTAGTGAGGATCGCGGGGGCAGCAACGGCGGGAGCATCGCTGCACCGCGCGTGTTTCTTTCCGGCCCTCGCCTGCAAGCGGCCAACGCCCGCGTTTGACTCCGGCGCAGAATCCGGTACACTGAATTACAACCAAGCCGGTTTCCAGCCAGGGGACCGGCCTATGGATTCGGGCATATTCCCCGATAGCTCAATTGGTAGAGCGAGCGGCTGTTAACCGCTAGGTTCCAGGTTCGAGCCCTGGTCGGGGAGCCATAACAATAACGGGGCATCTCCTGCCCCTTGGGTTAACGGGAAGCCCCGGAAGCGAGAGCGACCGGGGCTTTTCCGTAAGCGTCCTGTGAACCCCTTCTTGTTTTCGCCACCTCGGATTTGCGATGATGCGGCCGGCGACTCGGGGCGGGTGCGTCGGGCGTTGGAGGTGCAGGATGTCGCAGATCAGCCGAGGCGGGACGGAGAAGGCGAGGCATTGGCAGGAGGTGTTGCGGGCGCAGGAGG
>CAZMVY010000164.1:0-11504 GCA_964569765.1 uncultured Planctomycetales bacterium | reverse complement strand
TCCCGAAAAGGAACAGAATCCACGCCCTCGCCGCGCCGTAGCCCAGACTGAAGTAGCTGAAACATTCATCGAACAGCGTGTACACGTAGAAGTACGTCGAATGGCGCGGGCTTCCGTTGGGTGTCATGATGTACGCCTGCGTGAAGATCTGAAACGTGCCGATCAGCCCCATCACGAGGTTGAACAGGATGTAGGGACTCAGCATCGGCAGTGTGATATGAAGAAACCGCCGCACCGGCCCCGCGCCGTCCAGCGCCGCCGCCTCGTACAGATGCGTCGGGATCTCCTTCAGCCCCGCCAGCCAGATGATCATGCTCGCCCCGGACGACCACAATCCCATGATGATCAGCGCGGGCTTGGCCGTCTGCTCGGTCGTCAGCCAACTGATGGGCGTCTTGATCCCGAGCCCCAGATGCACGCTCAGCCAGTCAATCGCCCGCTCGATGCCCGTCCACTGCAAGAGCCAGTTCAGCAGTCCGTTCTGCGCGTTGAACACCCAGATCCACAACACGGACGCCGCCACCACCGGCATGATCGCCGGCAGAAAGTACAGCGTGCGGTAGACGCTCATCCCGCGGATCCGCGTGTTCAGCAGCATCGCCAGCGCCAGGCCGACGGCCATCGACAGCGGCACGCCGATCGCCATGAACAGCGTATTGCCCAGCGACTTGTAGAAGAGCGGATCGCGGCCGGGCGTCACGAGGTCGGCGTAGTTCTGCCCGCCGATGTAGACCGCGTCGGAGAGCACGTCATACCGTGTGAAGCTCATGACGGCGGAAAACAACATCGGCCCGCCGGCCAGAATCACAAACCCCGCGATCCAGGGCAACGCAAACAGCGGCCCCGTGAGCCACTCCTTCCGCATGTAGCCCGGCACGCGATGGCGCGCACGATGGCGCACATACTCCATCGCGGCGAGTACGACGAGCGCGGCCAGGTACAGCCCGATCAGCGGCTGCCACCGGACCGTCGGCCCCGGCGTCGGATGGTAGAAGCGGTCCAGCGCCTGTTGTACCTGCTGCGGCTCGAAGGCCAGCGCCGCCGCCGGCGTCATCTTGTGATTCCACGCGAGGTCCTGCGCCGTCGCCTGGGCGTCCCAGAGCTTCTTGCCCTCCGGCGAAACGGGCCGGAACCGCCCGTACGGCAGCATGTCGATGTGCGTCTGCATTCCGCGCCGAACGCTCTCCGGCATCGCGGGGATATCGATGTACGTCGCCATCTGTTTCGCGTTCAGCGGCCTGCTGGCCATCAGTCGCGGCATGTACAGCCGCCCCTGCCCACGCTCCCGCTGCGCGTCGTGTTCGTTCATGATCATGCCCCCCTCGACCGACGAGAGGAACTTGATCAGGGTCCACGCCGCCTCGCGCTTCTCCGGCGGGCACGTCGACGGCAGGCAGTACGCGAACCCCGCCACCCAGGTGAAGTATCGCCCGTCCTTCTGCCGGAGCCGCTCCGCCGGCACCGGTGCCGGATACGTACCGAACTTCATGTAGCGCGCGTACCGGGCAATGTCGCGGAGGAACCAGTCCCCGTTGATGAACATGGCGATCTGCCCGATGAAGAACGGATCCTGCGCTCCGGGCTGAAACGACTTCTTGAATGCGTTGACGTCCTGCACGCCCCCGAGCGAATCGTACACGTCGGTCGTCCACTCCAGCGCCGCGACGATCCGCGGATCGTCCAGCGTGCATCGTCGTCCGTCCGCGCTGAGAAACTCGCCCCCCTTCATCCACCCGTACATGTACAACCAGCCGTTGCCGTGCTGCGGTTCGAATCCGACGACCTTCATGCGGCCGGCATCGTCCCACCGGGAAAGACGGATGGCATAACCGTCCTGGCTGAACACCTTCACGTGCTGTCCCGCCCGCGTCGCCAGCGCCAGATCCTTCGCCGCGTACGCGCTCCGTACCCGCAGTTCGTGCGCGGAGACGACCGCGTCGACGAGGCAGCGCGTGACGAGGCCCGACGCGGCGATGTGGCTGAGCGTGTCGCCCTTCCGCACACCGGCCGCCGTGAAGTCGCTCGACGCGCTTCGCACGCGGGCCGTCTTCCGGTCGATTGGCGCGATCTCGGCGTCCGACGCATCAACGAGCTTCCGGCAGATCTGCTCCCACGTGTCCGGCGGCGCCGGCCGCCCCTTCGCGTCGACGATCCCGTTCTGCACGAGCAGGTCCGCGTTGTAGTACAGCACCCGGTCGTCCATGTAGTTCGGGATGCCGTACTGCCCGCCCCGGTAGGTGCACTCGCCCCACGTCTGCGGATAGTAGTCCTCCGGACGGATGAGGTAGCGCTCGAGAGACTCGATCCGCGCGCGCCGGTCGGCAACCGCCTTCGGGTCTGCCTTCCGCGTCTCCATTGCGGCGAGTTCCGTCTTCCGTTCGCTCAGGAGGTTCAGGTCTTTCTGAATCAGCGGAGTGAGGTCGAGGAACGCCCCGCGCGACGCCCACTGGCACACGGCGAAGCGGTCGTACTCGACCACGTCGGGCGGAACGCCGCCGGCGATCCCGCACATGAGTCGCTGCGGATTGCCCTCGCCCTCCAGGCCCGAACGGGCGGCGCTCGACCCGAGGAGGACGCGGTATTGGGGGAATCGCTTCTCGAAGGCGTCGGCGACGGCGAGTTGGCGGCCCTCGATCGGACCGTTGAACCAGATGGTCAGTTCGATCCGGCCCTCGGGCCCTTGCTCGGCGGCCCCGGGGTAGAGCCACCAGAGCGCGGCCGCCACAACGACCAGTATGACCCCAGTGCGTATCCGTTCCATCCGGCCCTCGCGCCCATCATGCGAGCGCCAATGGTTGGCGTCAACCGGGGTCGGCGCTGCGAAAAGCGGCGCGCAGGCCTTGCAATCGTCTCGCTGGCCTGCGCCGGGCGCGGCCGGTATAATCACGGCTCAACGGATCCACGAGCGCCTGTTTCGACTCGCAAGGGCCGGCCCTGGAGACCTGTCATGACCACGGAAGAGTTTCTCAAACAGGAGTTCATTACCCTTCGGGAAGAGATCAAGGAGACGAAGCGCCGGATGGTTCTGGTTGTCGTCCTGGGATCGCTGCTTGTGCTGGTCGGCTCGTTCGTGGTGGAGATGACCGGTCCGGCCGCGAAGGTCCTGGACGGCGAGCGGAGCGCGCCCGTTCTGTACGGCAGCCTCGGGACGGCGGCCGTCCCGTATGTCGTGTTGCTGCTCATCCTCCTCTATGTCGCCGAGCAGAACGTGATTCTCCGCGCCGGGCGATACGTCAAGGAACACATCGAGCCGCGGATCGCTGACACGGTTGGATGGGAGCGATGGCTCGAGTCGCAGCCGGGGCTGCGGCGGATCGACAAGGCGTTTCTCGCCAGTTTCCTGGTGATTTTCCTCATCTTCTACTGCGTCTCCGTGGGCGTGGCGGCGAACGCGCTGGCGAACGCCTTCGGCGAGGCGTGGTCCGTGCAGACGGCGGCGCTCAGCCTTGTGCCGTACCTGGTCGGCGGTCTCTGGGCGCTCATCGTTGCGACGCGGCACTGGCACGCGATGACACACACGACGGACGGGCCGCCGCCCGCGCCAGAGGCGCGCGAAAGCGAAGCCCCGGCGGCCTCCTGATTGTCCCGGGCAGTTTACGGCGTGTACGGCGAGACCCGCGTCTTCGGCGTATAGAGCCAGTCCGGCTGATTGGCCGGCACGGCACCGCTGCGTCTGGCCTTCCGCGCGAAGTTGGCGTGGCCGTCAGCATATACCACGTTGAGTCCTCCTCCCCGGTGGCGCTGCGTGGGCAGACGGCCCCACTTGTATTCCACGTTTTCCAGGAAGGGTCCGTCGCACTGGTCCGTGGTCAGAAGGTTGCACCGCTGCACCGTGGTGGCCCCGAGCGCCGCCGACGCGCCCATGTCCGCAAACATGACCACCGTGGCCGGCTGGACCACCTTGTCGATCCGGCCCTGAAGCCGTTCGCCGGCGTTCTTCGCCCCTTGCTTCCACGCGGGCGTGAGGTAGCCGGGCGTCTGGGTGGACGGTGCGCCTACGATATCCTCGTTGATGCCGTAGGACAGATAGCCGTACAGACGTGGGGGATTGCTTCCGCCCTGATCCGGATACCACACACAACTGATCTCATACTGGTCGGACGGGCACAGCAGGACCTCGAAGCGCTTCAGCAGGTTTCGGTTGATGAGCCGTTCGTGGGTTGCGTCGGCGATGCTGAACACGCCCCAGTCGGTGTTCTTCTTCAGGTTTCGAACCTGCATCTCCTGCAGCAGGACGACCGGCCAGGCCAGCAGCTCGTGCGTCAGGGGGTTCGCGTACTTAAAGATCTTGCAGTCCCAATCCACGAGGCGGACACCGGGACTCACGCTGGTCACGAGCTGGAAGCGATTGCCGTTGTTCATGACGAACATCTGCATCGCGGTGCTCATCTCGCGCATGTTCGCCATGCATTTGATGCTCTTGGCCTGGTCGCGGGCGCGGGACAGGGATGGCAGAAGGATCGAGATGAGCAGCGCGATGATGGCGACGACAACCAGCAACTCGATGAGCGTGAACGCGCGGCCGAGGGTGGTTCGTGTGCCTGTCGCAGGGCCCGGTCGGCACGGATGATCTGATCTTTGCTTGCTCATAGCCTGCCGCCTCAGCTCCGGCTGAGCCTCCAGATCGGCGGGACGTGCCCGAGGCGTACGCCCCGCCTGCGCCCCCAATCATCCTACGATATGCCGCACGTATCTCAACCGGGCACTTGGCCCGCGACGAGATACGGGGAGCGGACCTCGCTCCAGTCCTCGGTAAAACGTTTTACCCGCCGACAGGCAAGATGTCAAGGCCCTCTCCGATCTTTTCTTCGGCCTGACGGGCGGGGGCACATCCGCCGGGGGCCTCGACGGGCCGGCTGGACGCCCTTGCGGTTATCCCCCAGAGCCCCCGGCGCGATGCGGCTACCAGGCTGGTCGCCCATTGGCGCGCCGCGGCGGCCGGCCCGCACGCTTCCCGGGCGGACGCGATGCGATAGGCGGCGCTTACTCCCGTGGCACGAGGATCGTCCCGGAGCGGGGGGGCAGCAAAAGGCGGAGCTGGCCTGCTTCCGATCGCGCGGCGACGGGGGCCTCCGGGAGCAGCTTGACGCACGGGCGCGCGGCGGCAGAGGCCGGCGCAGTCGCTGCGGCAGCGGCACATGGGGAAGACGCGGGGCCGGACGACGGCACGAGCCGCGCGGTCTTCGGCGAGAGGAGATCGACGAAGGCCGTGCCGTCGGGGACGTCGGTCGGGATGGCCACGCTTTGTTCCTTGTCGCTGTTGTTGATGGCGACCAGGACGCGTTGCGAGCCGAGCGAGCGGACGTACGTGACCGTCTCGGCGGCATCGTCCGCCAGGACGAACCTCAACTCGCCGACGCGCAACGCCGGGTACGTGCAACGGATCGCGATGAGGCGGCGGTAGTGCTCGAGTATGTCTTCGCGGACGTGCTCGGCGGGGTCATCGTAGGGTTCGAGATCCTTCCAGACCATCGGCTTGCGGCAGTGCGGGTCGTCGGCGCCCCACATCCCGACTTCGTCGCCGTACCAGATCATCGGCGCGCCGACAAACGTGAACTGCACCACGTGGGCGAGTTTCGCCCGGCGGTATTCGTCGTCGGTCGGCGCGCGGAGGTCGTACTTCGGGTTGTTGTCCTGCACGCGGTTGGCTTCGTCGAACGGCAGGTCCGGGTTGGCCATCATGGAGGCGAAGCGGTCGGTGTCGTGGCTGTCGAGGAGGTTCTGCACGACGAGGCTCGCCTGCGTCGGATACCACATCACGAGGTCGGCCATGGACTCGGCGAACTGCGAAGCCGTGATTGCCGTCTTGCGGTTGACGAAGAATCGCTGCATCCGCTTGGCAAACTCGTAGTTCATCACGGCGTCGAACTGGTCTCCTGAAAGCCACTCGTGCGCCTCGGTCCAGATCTCGGCGGTGAGGTAGGCGTCAGGGTTGATCGACTTCACGAGCTTTCGCCACTCGCGCCAGAACGGGGCCGGAATGAGGTTGGCGACGTCGAGCCGCCAGCCGTCGATGCCGTCGGAGGGGTCGCCGTCGCCGTTCGGGTCCATCCACCGGCGCGTCACGGCGAAGATGTGATCGCGGACGCCGGGGGCAAGGCCGCTCGCGTCGCGGCGGAAGTTCGGCAGCGAGCCGTTGTCGCCGTCCCAGGCGCGCCACTTGATCGGCGGGCCCCAGTCGGCGATGTCGAACCAGTCGGCGTAGCGGGAGCTGCGGCCGTTCCGGAGCACGTCCTGGAAGGCGTAGTGTCCCCGGCCGACGTGGTTGAACGACACATCGAGGATGACGCGGAAGCCCTGGCGGTGGGCCTCGGCGAGGAAGTCGAGGAAGAGCCGGTCGCTGGCGGACCACTGCCAGGTGGTCGGATCGTTCGTCTCGCCGGAGATCCGTGAGAGTGAACCTTTCACGCCGTAGGAGTCGTCGATGTGGCGGTAGTCGCTTGCGTCGTACTTGTGCTCGGACTCAGCGGCGAACACCGGCAGGAGGTAGAGCGCGTTGACGCCGAGGTCGCGCAGGTATGGGAGTTTCTCTCGCAGGCCGGCGATGTCGCCGCCGTAGCGGCGGAACCACACGTACCGGTAATACGCGCTGGTGCCGTTGCGCGGGTCGATCTCCGCCTCCTTGCCGAAGGGCTTGAGCCAGCTCCAGGTCCAGGGCACTCGCGGCGAGGGGTCGTTCGTCGGGTCGCCGTTGCGGAAGCGCGAGACGAGGATCTCGTACCAGACCGCATGCCGCGCCCACTCGGGGGTGCGAAACGACGGGCGAAGGGGCCGGCGGAACTCCGCCGGCCGCGCCCCGGGCGGCGGCAGCGTCGCGATGGCGCGGCCGTCCCGGGCCTCGAAGACGTACTGGAATCCCCCATCGGTCACTGGCGGATCGGCCACACGCACCGCCCAGTAGTCGAAGCCGTATTGCGTGCGGACCTTCTCCATCCGCCAGCGATGAAGAGAAGGGTTCCGGGTTCCGGGTTCCGGGTTGCCGGCGCCGGTGGCGATCAGGGCGACCTGCTGCACGTCGTTGGCGAGCGTACGGCAGCGGACCTCGATCAGGTCGTCGCCGATCACGTTGAAATAGCTCACCTGAGCAGGGTCGTGAAAGAAGGCGTCGGTCTGGATGTGGTTCGGCCGGGGCGGGCCGTAGTCCTCGCCGTGCGGTCCGACGAAGACGCCGGAGTTGTAGCCCTTGTGCCCGTCGGAGATCCGCCATCGCGGGTCGGCCTTGGGATCCTCTCGCCAGAGCAGGCCGTTGACGACGAACTTGTACTGATGCAGGCCCTCCGGCAACCGCAGCACGGCGCAGAATTCGCTGTCAGCGGTTTCGGTCATGGGTGCGGCGCTCGGGCTCCAGCCGTTGAAGCTGCCGGCGATCGCGACCTCGCGCACCGGCGTGTCTGCGGGGAGACCAGCATCGTCCGCGAGGCGATAGCAGAACGCCGTCCAGGTGCCTTCGTCGATCGTCAGCTTGCGTGCGTGGGGATCGAAAACCGCCGCGTAGCTGCGGCCCGGGCGCAACTCGGCTTCACAGGTCGCCATCGGGCTGCCCGCCCCGGCCAGTGCGTGAACGCAGAGCGTGTAGCGTCCGGGCTTGTCCACGGTAAGCACGCGAGCGAGGCGCCCGTTTTCCACGGGGACCATCATGCCGCCGGCGTCTGCCGACGGAGGAGGGGGCGCCGTCGGAATCGGAACCGCCTCCACCCGGTAGCCGGGGCGGGCGTTGACTTCCAGCATGCGGGGTTCGCCGGGGCTGCCGTCGCTGACGGTCAGAGTTATGTGGTAGACGTTGGGCATAGGAAACGTGATCCGTGTGCGAGGCCGGTTGGATTCAGCGGTCTCGATCACCGCGCGGACGGGATCGGAATCCGCCTGTTGCCAGCGGTACGATTCGATGCGTTTTCCCTCGGGGGCGCGGCTGGCGGCCCCATCGAGCCATTGGGGAATGCCGACATAGCCCCCGCCCCGCAAGACGGGCACGGCCAGCGGCTTGGTGAGTCGGACTTCCTGGCAGGCCCAGCGGTCGCGTGCGGTGTCGGCGATGAGGCGATACGGCCCGGGGCGAAGGATCCGCAGTTGGAGATTGCCGCCGGTGCGTGAGAGGCGGCCGTCGCCACCGTTTCCCCAGCTTGTTGCCCAGTTGCCATCCGCGACGATCTTGAGTTCGTACGCGCCGACGTCGAAGAAGCGTTCGAGCGTGCAGGTGCCGTCGGGCTGACGCGTCATGACGGTTGCGGGGTCGTCGGGGCGCCAATGGTTGAACGTGCCGGCGACATGCAGGACGGGTTCGGCCGAGACAACGCGGAGGATCGTGAGACAGGCGATCGCGGCGGGGAACAGATGCGCGGGACGCAGGCATGCGGGAACGCGCGGACACGGGGGACCTTCCGATGTCAACGGGGCGGCGGTGGCGCGGTGGACTCCCGGGTCACCAGCTCGACCGGCAGGATTTCGTGGCACTGTTTCACCTTGCGCCGGATGAGGTCGATCATGCATTGCGCGGATCGCTTGCCCAGCTCGTAGAGGGGCGTGCGTACGGTGGTCAACGGTGGGGTCACGAAGGCGGCCTGATGAATGTCGTCGCAGCCGATGACGCTGACGTCGTCCGGGACGCGTCGGCCGAGCTGATGCAGGCGACGGATGGCGCCGATGGCCATTTTGTCGTTTCCGGCGAAGATGGCCGTCAGCCGCGGCTCGCGTCGCAGTAGTTCCTCGGCAGCGGCGCCGCCGCCCTCTTCGGTATACAGGCCGTCCTCGACGAGATCGTCGGAGATTGCGGTACCGAGCTGCCGGCAGGTTTCGACGAAGGCGTTGCGGGCGTCCATGGCGGTCTGGACCTCGACGGCACCGCGGATCATGCCGATTCGTCTGTGGCCGAGCCCGCAGAGATGACGGGCGGCGAGGCGGGCCGCGGCGGCGTAGTCGCAGACGACATAGTCGAGGCGTTCCTGCGCGAAGTAGTTGTTCACGATGAGCACGGGGTACTGGCGGGCGGCCAGGTCGTGCAGGAAGGTATGCTGTTCATGGGCGCCGACGAACAGCAGGCCGTCGATGAAACACTGATCGAAGAGCTCAATGTATTTCCGCTGGCGGACGAAGCCGGCTGTGGCGACCTCGAGGAGGATCTTGTAGCCGAGGCGGCTGGCCTCGTCGTAGATGCCGCTGATCAACTCGCCGAAGTAGACGTCGGCGAAGGCGTGTTTCAGGCCGGGTACGAGTATTGCAAGGATGTGGCTGCGGCGGTTTTGCAGACCCTGCGCCAGTCGGTTGGGGCGGTAGCCCAGGCGGTCGATCGTGGCCAGGACCCGACGGCGGGTAGCCGCGCTGATCCGCTGGTCGGCCTTGTTGAGGATGAGCGAGACGGTCGTCAGCGAGACGCCGCTTTCCCGCGCCACCTCACGGATGCTGACCGGTCGAGCGCGTGTTGTGCGATCGGTTGCCATATCCGTCGGTTTCCGCCTCATTGTTCTCTGACGATGCTGTATGTCATTGCTGAAGCACTAGTTACATATCCACTGACAGAGCGGTTCCTGCGGGCTCCGTCGCGGGCCTTTGCGCCGGAGTTCCCGACTGGCATCGGCATTCTTTGTCGGGCAGTACCGATTTCTCCCTTGACACGTGCTCCGTCGCGCGGTAAAACATTTTACTAGATCATATTCCGCGACCGGGCGGAGATCAAGTTGCTTGGGCTGATTCGGCCGCGAATCGTACGACGTCGGTCGATCCGTCAGAATAGAATCAACGAGCGAGGGTTTGCAAGAGGCTGTCTTGGCCTGGCGCGAGAAAGACAAGAGGCAGAAAGCCGCCGAGGCGTGACGTGTTTTCGTCGCGCCGGTCCGTTGCGCTCGGCGGGTGGGTGCGGCACGGAACACAAGGCCTGTCTCCATGGCACAGAGGTCTGCGAAAGGAGCGGAATCATGACGAAGGTACGGCTGGCCATCAAGGGGCTGCTGGTTGTTGCCGCTTCGGCGGCGGTAGTACTCGGGGCTGTGACATACGACGGTGTCGTGGGCCCCGAGGAATGGACCGGCACGCCCGCAACACAAGACAACTACACACACTTCGGCAACCAGATTCTCAGCGGCTACTCCGGCTCCGAGCTTGATGAGCTGTATGTACGCACGGACGGCTATTACCTCTACGTGGCGGTCACGGGCAACCTCGAAGAGAACGGCAACGCGCAGATCCTTCTGATCGATGTACGGGAAGGCGGCCAGAACGTGCTGCAGACGGAGATCGCACCTGTTGTGGCGGAGATGCCGTGTTCCGGCAACGGGCCGCCGTATGCCGTGCAGGGCCTCGGCCAGGCGCTCACCGGCGATGGGGGCTCGCCGCAGATGACGATCCGAGATCCCGCGTCCACCGGCACGACGCTGGATGCTGGCTTTGCGCCTGACTATGCGATCGCGGTCGATACGTTCGGCCACGCGGTGCATGTCACGCAGTATGATCTGTCGGCCGTGTCGCCCCCGCCGTGGGTTCCCCAGCCGGGCAACGAGACATGGGACGACCCGAATACGAACGACGGTACCCCGTGTGGACCTCCCAATGAGGCACTGGACTACTACGCGACACGCGTGTACCGCGGTGAGGTGGGCGTGGACAGCGGCAGCGGGGTGCTCAGCAACGGTACGAATCCCAACGGCTCGGAGTTTGCGTACAACAACACCGGGTACGCGGGCGTGACGGGCAGCGCGGTGGCGGCGCCGGGGTCCGGCCTGCCGGGCGACCCCCGCACACAGACGACCGGCCTGGAAGCCAAGATTTCGCTGCTCGATCTCGGTTTCGCGCCGGAGTCACTGCCCTTGACGGAACCGGTCACGGTCAAGGTGGCCGTTCTCTTGACGTCCGGTCCCGGGATGGTGAGCAACCAGACGCTGCCGGGGATCGCCGGGGCGAATCCTCCCGCCAACATCGGATGGCGGCCGAACTTCGCGGGGATCACGACGGGCGGGATCAACGGCGACGGGAATCAGTTTGCGATGCTCCAGCTTACGCCGGCGCCGTTCTCGCCGACGATCGACGGGGCGGACCTGGTGAACAAGTACAGCGGTGCGCTGGTGGCGAGCCAGGACACGCCGACGAGTTTCGGCGACCACCCGCAGTATCCGAATCTGCACTCCGCAGGGTCGGAGCTGGACCGGATGTTCGTCCAGAGCGACGGCGATTTGCAGATTGCGATCACGGGAAACCTGGAGCCGAACGGGAACGACCTGGTGATTTTCCTGGACACCTTGCCGGGTGTCGGAGAAGGCCAGAGCGTGGCGCTGGACGGCAATGCGGGACGCATTGCGGGGCTTGCGGGAGACAAGATTCCGCTCGATGCGGATTACGCGCTGGTGGTGAACAACTGGCAGGGCACCATCTATGTGGACCTGATCGACCTGATCGCCAACACGAGCACATACATGGGTGCCAATGCGGTCGGCTCGGGCAACGGGAACCTGAGCGGCGGCGCAGCGGGGCCGGACTGGCAGATTGCCCTGGACAATACGAATACGGTCGGCGTCGAT
>CAZMVY010000163.1:0-11524 GCA_964569765.1 uncultured Planctomycetales bacterium | reverse complement strand
CGCGATCGGCGACCCGCGCATGTACAAGGAGATCGGGTTCTGCGGCTTTGGGATTGTCGAGATGGTGATGACGAGCTTCGCCGGTTTGCTGTTGTTGCGGGCATCGCGGCGGGGCGGCGTGCTCTGACGTGAGTGATGTCGGCCGGGTGGTTAGACGGCCGGCCGAAGGGGCATGTACATTCCAGGCGGCCGACGGGCATGCCGCTGCGGCGGCGTTTCGTCGGCCGTCTTCGTTCGGGAAGCTCACGCGGCGACCCGGCGGGGGCGCTGCGTGGGCTACGCCTTTGTCGCTGCCGGAGCGGCTGGCACGGCCGTTCCGCACTCGGGGCACACGCCGCTGACACTGCCGGTAAGGTTGTAGCCGCAACGTGTGCACAGCGGCGCCTGCGGAACAGATTTCCGCCGGCCGAAATCCTCAGGAACCCGGATGAGCGACGACACCACGAAGCACGGGATCGTCGAGATCACCACCCAGATGAAGAAGTTCTGGTAGCCGCCGAGCGTCTGCTGCATCCAGCCGCTGAGCATGCCCGGCAGCATCATCCCCATCGCCATGAAGCCCGTGCAGAGCGCGTAATGCGCTGTTTTGTGTTCGCCTTCGGCGACGTAGATCATGTAGAGCATGTAGGCCGTAAACCCGAAGCCGTACGCAAACTGCTCGAGGCCGACGGCGGCGCTGACCACGGCGAGGCTCGTGGGTCTGGTGTAGGCCAGCAGAATGTAGACCCACCCGGGGAGGTTGATCGACAACACCATCGGCCACAGCCATCGCTTCAGGCCGTGCCGGGAGATCACGACGCCGCCGAGGATGCCTCCGCAGAGCAGGCCCCCGACGCCGATGGTTCCCTTGGCGATCCCGAACTGTTGCGTGGTCAGACCGAGCCCGCCCTTGGAGGGCGGGTCGAGGAGGAACGGGCCGATCATCTTGACGAGCTGGGCCTCGGCAAACCGGTAGAGCAGCAGGAAGGCCATCGTCAGCACGATGCGGTCCTTCGTGAAGAACCTGGCAAAGACGCGGAAGAACTCGCGCGAGATGCCGTCGGAGCCGCCGTGCACCTTGGGCGTATCGGCTGCCGGGCGCGGCAGAACCCACGTATGGTCTGCGACCAGACACAGGAACAGGAGCGCCACGCCGCCGAACGTGATCGACCACGCGAACGGGATACGCCCGGTGCGTTTCTCAATCAGCCCGGCCAGGACCACAAGGAGCCCTTCGCCGGTGATCATGGCGATCCGGTAGAACGTGCTGCGGACCCCGACGAAGGCAGCCTGCTGATGCTCCGGCAGCGCGAGCATGTAGAAGCCGTCGGCGGCGATGTCGTGTGTGGCGGAGCTGAACGCCGCGATGCAGAAGAGGGCGAGGGTCGCCTGAAAAAAGAAGTTGGGAAGCGGGATGGCAAAGGCTACGGCCGCGAGCGTCAGGCCGACGAGCCCCTGCATCGTGACGGTCCACCACCTTTTCGTGCGGAACAGGTCGACGAACGGGCTCCAGAGGGGCTTGATGACCCATGGCAGGTAGAGCCAGCTCGTGTAGAAGGCGATCTCGGCATTGGAGACACCGAGCCGCTTGTACATGACCACCGAGACGGACATGGCGACGACCACGTAGGGGATGCCCTGTGCGAAGTAGAGCGAGGGCACCCAGGTCCACGGGCTGCGGGTTCGGGAACCTGGCTGGACAACGACGGATTCACTCATTTCTCACCGTAAGGATACGTTCCGCCATGATACCCGATACCGTGCGCGCGGCAATCCGGCGTAATCGGCATCGGCCGGCCTTCCGTGCCGCCGCGGTCCGGCCTGCGGGCTCAACGGACGCTTCCCTCTCGCGCTTTTCGGGCCGCGTTCTCGACGACGTGTTCGGGCGTACGGAAGAGCAGCCCGACCACCAGCGTCGTTGATGCGCCGATCAGTTGAAACCACGTGAACGCGACCCGTGGCATCCACGACGGCAGCTCGTAGCGCGTGTGCGGGGGGGCAAAGAGATTCGCCACGTCGACGTGGCTGCCGCTCAGCAGGAACACCACCACAATGCCCGCCGTGGCCGCGACCATGTTGCCCCCGTCCGACCCCCGGGTGCGCGTGAGCATGCCGAGGAGAAAAACCCCGAGCATGGGGCCCAGGAACCATCCGGGTATGCCGAGAGCCAGCGGGATAATCGTCAGCGTCGGATCCTTCACGTTCACGTATGCGGTGCCGACGGCCGCCAGGACCATGAGCAGCGAGAACATTCCGGTGAAGACGCGGGCCGCGTTCACGTAGTGGCCCTCCTCGCGGTTCCGCGCGAAATAGGGAACGTACCAGTCATTCGTCATGCTTGTCGCGAGCGAGTTCAGGGCCGCGCTGAGGGACCCCATCGCCGTTGCGAAAATCGACGCCAGCACGAAGCCCCGGATGACCACCGGCATTCCCTTGAGGATATAGGCGCCGAACACGTCGTTGTCGGCCGGAGGCCGCAGGCGCGGGTGCAGCCCGTAGTACCCGATGAGCAGCACGCCGAGGAACGAATACGCCGTCGTGAGCGGAATAGCCGTCAGTGCGGCCGAGATGAGCGACCGGCGGCTCCGTTTGACGTCCTTGGCCGTCAACATGCGCTGAACCATATCCTGGTCGGTGCCGAACGCGGCCATCGCGCTGGCCGTCCCGCCGATCAGCGTGGCCGGGAGCGTGTACTTGTTGGCGAGCAGCAGCTTGATGAGTTCCCACGTGGACATGCCCGGCGCGGCCTCCTCGAAGCCCGTGAGCGCGTATCCTTTGAACGACTTCATCTCCGGGACATGGCGGGCGAGCACGGCGAAGCCCTGGGCCAGGCTGCCGTCGCCGATCTTCAGCAGGAGCGTCGCCGCGGCCACGAAAGCGGCGGCGATCATCAGTGAAGCCTGGATCAGGTCCGTCCAGATCACGGCCTTGATGCCCCCCAGGGCGGTGTAAGCGCATGTGAGGCCCGTGATGAGGAGAATCGCCCACGCGTACGGCACCCAGGAGTCCAGCGTCGCGAACTGTACTTCCTTGTGCTGCACGAACAGCCGCCATGCCAGCACGAGGACCAGCGACGGGATGTACAGCCGCACGCCGGACGCGAGCGTTCGCATGACTAGAAAAAGGATCGAGATGTAATTCTTCGATTTCGGGCCGAAGCGAACGGTGAGAAAATCATACACGGTGTAGACGCGGTACGTGTAGTAGGGTTTGAGGAAGATCTGCCCCACAAGGATCCGGCCGAAGAGCAACCCCAGCGTAATCTGCGCGTACACGATCCCGCGGTGTTTGAAACCCTCCGCCGGGGCGCCGATGAAGGTGGCGGCGCTCGTCTCGGCAGCAATAATCGATGCCGCGACGGCCCACCAGGGAATCCTGCGCCCGCCGAGGGCATAGTCTTCGAGGGTCTTCTCCTTCCGGCCGGCGTACAGGCCGATGGCGGTAATGGCAACGAAATACAGAACGACGATGAGCCCGTCGATGAGCAGCCCGCTGGTCTCCATGTGCGGGACTATACGGGAGGGCTGCCGTGACGGACAAGGCGGTCGTTACGGAGCAACGCGACGCGATACTGCTCTTCTCGATCGAGAGCGGTGTTGTGCGTTGCGGTTTGCCCGGAGGGCAGCGAGGGCGTGGCCAGACTTACGCGACGGCCTCCCGCCGGGCCGGGGTCATCTCATTGGTTTGCGGTACCGCCAGGCGTACAACCCGGGGGACGCCGGCGGGCAGTACGCTTGACAGGTCGGGACGCATCCCGGCGAAGCTCGCGCACGCGGGATTGCGACGGGTAATGCTCCGCCACAGCCCCGGCTTGAGCGCGAGCAGGCGGATTAGGTCCTCCCCCCGCAGCCGGTAGCCGCCGTTGCGGATTGCCGGGTCCGGATCGCGCGAAAGAAAGAATCGGCCGGCCTTCGGAACAAGCCGCTGAGATCGTTCGAAAATCGTGTCCATGTCGTGATGCATGAGCACGGCCGGGGCGCCGCGCACGCTCGGGCAGGGACGCGGTCCGTCCACCACTTCGAAGGCGAGCTTCCGTTTATAGAAATCCACGTGGTGGGGATGGCACTGTATGAAAAGGTCGTGGACCCTCGTCCCTTCGTCGTCGTGAAGGCGCGCGTAATCCGTCACACAACGAAGCAGCATCAGGAGCTGCTGGAACTCCGCCGCCGGCGAGGGCTTCGGGCCGTCCGGCCGGTGTGCCAGCATGATGGCCTCCGCAACGCAACGCCCCCGCCTGCGGAGTTCCTCCAACTGCTCGGGAAAGGTCTCGGCCAGGGGCAAGCCGTATTCCGGCGAGTCAATGACAACGCTGACGGTTCCCAGGAGCCGGTCGTCGTGCTCGCGCACGCACGCCGACGGATTATCGTCGTTCTCTCGGCGGCTCAACACAAACGTCGCAGTCTTCGGCAGAAGATTGTAGAAGGTGACACGAATCCGTTCGGCGCTCGGCGCGATGTAGCCGCGCTCCAGGTAACATTCGTAGACCAGCCGATACGCCGCCAGCAGCTCCGCAAACGTTCGCGCCCGGCCGACGTACCAGGAGGCGTCGCGACGTGCCGCGCCTGCGCCCGCCCTGCTTGATACAAAGATGTCTTGCCCGTACACGCTGTTGCACTTTCCAGCGCTAGCCGCGCTGCCTTCGTCCACGCCAACAGTGGTCAGCATGCTTCTTTCCTCTTAAGACGGCACTCCGTCATGTTTGCCCGTCCATTAACGGACGATCGACGGCATCCGCTGGAGCAAAATCCCCCGATGGGGTATCAGGGACTCGCGCCAAGCCCGTCTTAAGGTAGACAAGATCGGCGCACTTGACGGGTTTTCCCGTAGTCCCACACCTCATGATCACTGCCAAGCGCCCGCACGTGATACCAACGACGCAACCCATTGGATATTATAGGATGTAGGCAAGAGCGACACAACGGGTATCAGCCCCATTCTTCCGGAACACCCACGTTACGCAGTTTTCCGTGCTCTCCGCGTTCGCCCCTCTTTTTTCTCTTATGCACCTTCAAGGGTGCCTTATGTTCCAGCATGCCAGTCGCATCGCCGCTTTTTTCCCAATCCGTGACTCACTGCCGGTGGTCTGCCAGCGGCTTTCATCGTCGTGCCAGTGCAGCCTGCTCTCGGTAAGCCCGGGAGGACGTAATCCTGAATTACGGCTGTGCTTCGGGGGTCCTGCGGCTGTGAAATCTGGTGGGCGCACAAGGCGGACTTCTTATTGCGAGGCCCCGCGAGCATGGCCAGCGTCTCAACGCAGTGGCCAACGACCCATCAGGGGCAGTTATGCCCACCGCCGAGCGCCCGTGATTGAGCTTGCCGCGAGGCTGGACATCCGCTCGCCGTTCAGGTTCGCTTGAATTGACGTTCCAGGTCTGCGACAGTCAGGCGCAGCGATGTGGGGCGGCCGTGCGGGCAATTCGTGCTCTTTTCTACGCGGTCTGCCTGCGCGAGCAGGGCGACGATCTCCTCCGGCGAGAGCGGATCGCCAGCCTTGATGGCGGCCTTGCAGGCCGTCATGGCGAGGATTTCCTGAAGCATCGCCTCAGGCTCGCTCCGCCCCGACTGCTGCGAGAGCTTCTCGATCAGGTCGCGGACGAAGCTCGAAACGCTCGGTCCACGGAGCAGGGATGGGCATGCATGCACGGCCACGGTGCCGGGGCCGAACGCGGTGAGTTCCAGTCCCAGCCGCCTGAGCAGGTCCGCATGGACCTCCAGGACGCCCATTTGCTCCGGCGAGATTTCAACCGTCTCCGGGAGAAGGAGCCGCTGCGATTCGAGCGGGCCGCGCGAGAGCTGGTCGTGCAACTGCTCGTACATGATCCGCTCATGCAGCGCGTGCTGGTCGATGATGACCATCCCCTCCGGCGTTTCGGCGACGAGGTAGCTCGCGTGGATTTGCAGGACGCGGTCGGCGCGGAAGGCCGCGGCCAAGCCGGCGGTGTCGGGGTCGGGAGGCGCCGCTTGCGGATCGCGGGTTTCGGATTGCCAAGAGAGGGAAGGCCGCGGCGAAGCGGGGGGGCCACTCGCGGAAGTCGGGACCTTCAGCTCTGCGCCTCTGCGGTTCCTCGCGTCTTCCTTTGAATCGGCGAGAAAGGGCCCTGAGCCTCGGACCGGAAACCCGGGACTCGGGGCGTGCACCGTCGGATCCCGCCCGGAGCCGGCTCCTCCGCAACAAGGTCGCGAACCGGCGAATGGGAGCGAGCCCTGATTCGCCGGCGGCTGACGGCTCTTGAAGAAGTCAGCCATTGCCTGGCGGATTTTCTGCCGCCGCTGCTCGGCGTCCTCATCGCGGGGAGCAGGCGTTGCCAGGGGCGGGGTGAGGTCGTGCTGGAGGAACGTATCGCGCATTGCCGCAAGGACGAGCGAGTGGATCAGGTTCGAGTCGCGCCAGCGGACCTCGATCTTCGTCGGATGTACGTTGACGTCCACGTCGGCCGGCTCGATCCGCAGCATGAGAAATGTTACCGGGTGGCGCTGCGGATCGATCAGCCCACGGTAGGCCTCGCGGACGGCGTGGGCGATGAACTTGTCACGGATGAAACGCCCGTTCAGGAAGGTATACTCCCAGCGGTTCGTCGAGCGGCTCTGAGCCGGCGGCGAGACGAGCCCGGTAAGCACAGCGCCGCGCTCGGTCCGCTGAATTGGAATCAGGGCTTCGGCTAGTTCGGCGCCGTAGAAGTCCGAGATCCGTTCACGGAGCGACTCGGTCGGCGGGAGGCGGTGGATCTCTCGGCCGTCGTGGGTGAGGCGGAACTCGACCCGCGGATGGGCCAGAGCCACTCGGGCAACCTGTTCGACGATATGGCCGAACTCTGTTTGGGCGGTGCGAAGGAACTTCCGGCGGGCGGGCACGTTGAAGAAGAGCGCGCGGACCTCGACGGTGGTACCGACCGGGGCGCCGGCGGCCTTGGGGCCTTCGACCTTATCGCCGCAGGCGCGGATTTCGTGTGCGGCGTCGGAGTCGGCCCGCCGCGAGACAAGCCGCAGGTCGGACACCGCCGCGATGCTCGCCAGGGCCTCGCCGCGAAAGCCCATCGTGCCGATGGCGAAGAGGTCCTCCTCGCGTTCGATCTTGCTGGTGGCGTGCGGGACGACGGCCAGGGGCACATCGTCCTCGCTCATGCCGGTGCCGTTGTCGGTGACGCGGATGAGCCGGCGGCCGCCGTCCTCGATGGCGACCTCGATCCGCGTGGCTTCGGCGTCGATGCTGTTCTCGAGCAACTCTTTTACGACGCTGGCGGGGCGTTCGATCACCTCGCCTGCGGCGATCCGGTTGACGAGCAGATCAGGAAGGACGTGGATCAGGCCCATGAGAATTCAGTGCCGAGTGGGAAAGGAGAGCAACGGAGTGATGAAGCAACGTAGCGACGAAGGGCTTTGAGGCGGCGCATCGCGACGGACGATGGTGCTGCCGCCCTTGCGTACGCCCCCGGTTGCAGCTCGGCCTTCCGTGACAGCCGGCTTCGCCCGCCTGCGTCTCGTTCTGCGCCGGTTCGTGGCGTTGTCGTTTTGTCGTTCATTCCTGCTCCTGTGGTCAATCGCCTTTCGGCGATTATAATCTGCGCCCATGCAGAAAGGCATCAGCATTTCCGCGTTCGGTCCGGTTCTGTCGCCGGCGGAGGCGGCAAAGCAGGCGGCGGCGGCGGGTTTCCCGGTTCTTGAGCCGGCGGTTATGGAATCAGGCCCCCTGAGGATCGACTCCGACGAGGCCGCATACCGCGCCGCGGGCGAGGCGATTCGGGCGGCGGGGCTCCAGGTCGGTCCCCTGGCGTGCGACCTGCACTGGAATTGCAGTTTCACGTCGTCGGATTCGCAGGAGCGGATGCGGGCCCACGAACTCGCCGTGGCCCTGCTCGACCGGGCGCGATGGGTCGGCGCATCCGTGGTGATCGTTGTGCCGGGCGTGGTCGGTGGCCCGCACGAGAAGGTTCCGCGCGTCCATTACGGCGAGGCCCTGGCTCGAGCCGCCGGCGCGCTGCGCGGGCTCTGGCCCGAAGCCGAGATGCGAGGCGTTCGGATCGCCGTCCGGAATGCGTGCGGCCGTTTCCTGCTCTCGCCGGTGGAAATGCGGGAACTGATTGACCAGGTGAACTCTCCGTGGGTTGCCGCGTGTTTCGATGTGGGCAACGTGCGGCACATCGGCTATCCCCAGGACTGGATTGCGACGGTGGCGCGGCGTATCGCCTGCGTGCACGTCTCGGATTACCGCGTCGGCCCCGGTGACGGCGATTGCTCCCTGGGTGACGGCGACGTGGATTGGCCGGCGGTGATCACGGCCCTGAAAGACGCCGGCTACGAGGGACCGCTGATCTACGAAGGTCCCGGCGACCCGGCGGATGTCTCCGCGCGGATGGACCGGATCACCGGCAGGGCATGAGGCGGTGGATCGGTCCCTCGGATGGGCGTGCGTATGGAGGCTGCGAGCAGGCGGCGGCATGCGTTGGTTGGGGCAGGATGTCCGGCGGTCGTTGCCGTCGCCGGCGTGCCAGGTAGGGCGCGCGGCGAATGCCGCCTCCACGATGCGCTCTTGCGGATTCCTGCCATCTCCGGGGGGCTTCCGTGACGACGCGACGGCGTAAGGTTCTTTTTCTGTGTACGGGCAACTACTACCGAAGCCGTTTTGCGGAGATGCTCTTCAACGCGCGGGCGGCCGAGGCCGGTCTGGCATGGAGCGCCGAGTCGCGGGCGCTGGCGCCCGACCTTGCCGCCATTCCCAACGTCGGGCCGATTTCCCCGTACGTATTGCGTGCCCTCGAGAAACGCGGCATCCGTGTGGAGGCCAACGTCCGCTTCCCGCTGCGGGTTACGGAGGCGGACCTCGCCTCGGCCGACGCGATCGTAGCGATGAAAGAGGCCGAGCATCGGCCGCTCCTGCAACAGCGTTTTCCCGGGTGGGAGGATCGCGTCGAGTACTGGCACATCCACGACCTGGACGGCTTCACGCCGGAGCAGGCCCTTCCTGAGATCGAGCGCCATGTCGCCGACCTGCTGGCGAGGCTCTCCTCGAACGATGGTCGCCGGACCGGCCTTTCCGGCCGCGGTGGGGAACCGGACGCACGGGGTTCACGGTGTTTGCGGCCCGGATAATCGCCAGCTCACAAGCGAGAGCAGCTCGCTCATGGAGTACGGCTTGCGCAGCAGGGTGATTCGTTCGTCCGCCTGCCCTTCGATGTTCGTCTCTACGCTTCCGGTCACGAGGATGACGGGCGTGTCGGCGCCTTCCCCGCGAAGTTGACGTACGGCGGAAAGGCCGCTCTGCCGTGGCATCTCGGCGTCCGTCACGATGAGCCGGACGTGCGGACGGTTCTGGCGGAAGGCCTCGATCAGGGCCGTTCCGTCGCCCACGGCCACGACCTGATAGCCGGCGGCACGCAGCGCCGAGGTCATAATGGAGCGCACCTGTTCGTCGTCCTCGGCCACGAGGATCCGTTCGCCCGCGCCGCGAGCCGCCGTCGCGGGCGGCGGGGCGGCCTCGGCGCGTGTCCGGCTCGGTTCCGGCAGCCATATGGTAAACGTCGTGCCTTTGCCGGGCTCCGAGCGGACGCGGATCGTGCCGCCATGTTCCTTGACGATGCCGTGAATGATCGAGAGCCCCAACCCGGTGCCGGCCCCCTGCGGTTTCGTCGTGAAGAACGGCTCAAAGATGCGGTTAACGATTTCCGGCGTCATGCCGACGCCCGTGTCGCTCACCTCGAGACACACCCCGGGCAGCGAGCCGCGGTCCGCGTCGCCGGTTTCGTTACGTTCCGCTTCGGTAGGCGGGCGAGTCGCAATCCGCAATACGCCGCCGTCCGGCATGGCGTCGCGGGCGTTGATTGCGAGGTTCATGATGACCTGCTGCATCTGCGTCCCGTCCGCCTCCACGAGGGCCGGCGCGCCGCCTGCCGCTTCCGTGACAAGCTCGATCGAGGCCGGCAGCAGCCGGTGCAGCAGCCGTGCCGCCTTGGTTACCACCTCGTTCAGGTCGATTGTCTCTTTCCGGATCGGCATCTTGCGGCTGAATGTCAGAAGGCTTCGCGATACGCCCGCGGCCTGCTCGGCGGCGGCCAGCACCCCCTGCAGCGACTCCAGCGCCGGGTGGCCCGGTGCGAGCGTGTGCCGCGCCAGGTCGGTGTATCCGAAGATCGCCGTCAGCAGATTGTTGAAGTCGTGCGCGACGCCGCCCGCAAGCTGCCCGACCGCCTCCATCTTCTGCGCCTGATGAAGCTGGTCCTGGAGCCGCTTGCGATCCGTGATGTCCGTCAGCATGACGAGCATGCCGACGAAGGCACGCTGATCATCGAACATCGGGCAGACCGAGGCGATCCCCCAGAACTCGCTCCTGTCCGGCCGCCACAGATGAACGTCGCAGCGCCCGCTCTGCCCTGGCGCCGGCTCGGCAAGCCTCCGCCGCAGGTCCGTGTACCGTTCGTCATCGAGCAGGTCCGCAAGCGGCCGGCCGATCATCGTTTCGGGCTCGCGACCGAGCATCTCCCCCATTCGCGCGTTGACGAAGGCGAGCCGATCCTGCGAGTCGGTCAGGGCGATGCCGTCCAGCGATGTCTCCACCATCGCCCGGTACCGCGCCTCGCTGCTTTCGAGCCGGCGACGCGATTCCTCCGCCGCCGCAAAATAACGCCGGACGATGGCGTAGATCAGCAGGGCGGTGACGCCCACATAGACCCAGCCCTTTGTCATCTGCAACTTCGTGATCGCGTGGGGATCGTGCACGAGGGCGTCCAGGACCTGGTCCGACAGCAGAATCCATGCCGCTCCAAACGCCGCGTAGATCAGCGCAACCCGGGCGGCCACGTTCCGCGGCCTCGGCTTGGTGTCGCGGGTGGAGGACACAGGTATGGACACCTCCGCCTGGAACGGCCCTGCGAGCGGCCCCGACCCTGCCGTCCCGCAGTACCCTACGGTCTTGTTATCGGCCGAAATCCTCGCGGCCCGCGAGATTCCGGCCATGCGCACCTGCCGCAACGGCGGATCGGACTGGCCTGCAGCGCCCGCCGGAGGCACCGCCGGCAGCCGATGGGCCGGCGCGTCATCCCGGGCTGTGACCGTAGTGGCGCCGCCCGGATACCTGACAGGAGCCGGCGCGGGCCATGGCGGCGGCATCGAAGTCGGCACGCGCCGGCGGGGGACGGCTATCGTCCGACGATAGGGGGGGCACGCCGGCCGGTTCAGCACTTAGGAGGCCGATTCGAGCCGTTGAAACAATCCTGGAACTTCAGGAAGTCCGCCACGTCCACATCGGCGTCTCCGTCGGCGTCGGCCGCGTCGCAACCAGCCTGTGCCGGCGCGCGGTTCGGGCCGTTGAAACAGTCCTGAAACACCGCGAAGTCGGCCATGTCCACGTCGCCGTCCGCGTCGAGGTCGGCGAGCGGACAACCCACCGCGTTTACCGCCGCGCCCGCCGGCGTGGCCGGGCACAGATCGGTGCCATCGGGTACGCCGTCGCCGTCGGCATCGGCTGGCATCTCCGTAACGAAAAGGCTGTGATAAAAACCCGCCGCGACCGCCACCACGCCCGTCAGACCCGAAACCTGCACCGGCGCGTATC
>CAZMVY010000162.1:0-11547 GCA_964569765.1 uncultured Planctomycetales bacterium | reverse complement strand
GGCACGGTCGAGACGACGTACTCCTGGGACTACGGCAACGCACACTTCGTCATGTTGAATGAGTACTGGAACGGCGGGACCGCCCCCGGCAGCGACGTGGCGACGGATGGCGACATCGTGCCGGCCCTGTACAACTGGCTCGCCGCCGACCTGGCTGCCACCAGGCAGCCGGCGGTCTTCGTCATCGGCCACGAACCCGCGTTTCCCTTCAACCGCCACGTCGGCGACAGCCTCGACAAGTATCCCGCGCATCGCGACGCGTTCTGGACGCTGCTCGAGAACAGCGGTGTCCACGCCCTCCTGGTGGGGCACACGCACGTCTACTCGAAGTATCAGAAAACAGCGAACCGGACGTGGCAGATCGATGCCGGAACCGCCGGCAACGACGACCCGCCCCGGACCTTCGTCAACATCCTCGTCAGCGCCACCGCCGTCGAGTACTACGTGTGGAACAACGCCGGCGGCACGTTTCAGCTCGCCGAAAGCTGGTCCGCGCCCATCGTCGCCGTACCGCGCATCCAGTTGAACAAGACGACGATGACGGCAAGCGCCCGGCAGCTCTCCAGCCCGCCGGACGACACGTTCACCGTGCGGAACAGCGGCAAAGGCACGCTCAGCTACGAAATCGGCGACAATGCCGACTGGCTCAGCGTCGCGCCGCCGGACGGCACGTCGGAAGGCGAGGAGGACGTGATCACGGTTCACTACGACGCGGCCGCGCTGCCGCCCGGACAGCGAACCGCGACGATCACCGTCATCGATACGGGCGGCACGGCCGCACCCGCATCCGTCGCCGTAACGCTGACCATCGCGGCGTTTCCGGCGGACTTCGACGCGGATGGCGATGTCGATCCGATCGACTTCGGCTGGTTCCAGACGTGTTGGAACGGCCCGAACCGGTCGTACCGCTACGCCAACTGCGACATGACCGACCTGGACGGGGACGCCGACGTGGACCTGGCCGACTTCTCGTTATTCCAGGATTGTTTCAACGGCGCGAACCGTCCGCCGAAGTGCACGTGATACGGTCGCCGGAACCGCGTCCCGGACTGCGTTCGCCGGCGGCGGCGCCGCGGCCGGCGCCGAGCCGCCGACATTGCCCGGCGTCAGCGGCGCAGGGCCGCCCATTTGAGGAAGGCCCGGAACTCGTCGGGGTCCACCTGTCCGCTGCGCCGATCGACCACCGAGCCGTCCGGACGAAGGACGAGGTAGGTAGGGACGACCGTCACACCCCAGCGATCGGCGAGAGAAGCGTTAAGCATGTAATCCAGCCGCACGCACTGGTATTCGTTGAGCGCCTTGATCACGTCGTTGTTGGCAAAGACGGTGTTGTCCGCCTCGATGCAGGTTGCATCGGTCCACGTGCGGAACTGGACGAGGACAAGCTGGTTGAAGCGGCCCGCCCGCTGCAGGGCCGGCTCCAGGCGGCTCTGCCACTGCACGCCCCCGCAACCCGTCGCGAGCAGCGCCGCCGCAGCCGCCAAGACCCCCAGGCCGCGACGCCGCCACGGTCGATCGGATACGCTTGTGCGATTCGTCATACGGCTGGTATTGTGCCCGCGACCGGGCCGAATGCAAGCCCGTGCGGAAAACAGAGCGGGAGAAAACGGAAACGCGAGAAACGTCCCGCGACAGTCGGCGCCGGCGTTCTCCGCAGACGTATCGCGTCCCGCGGCGCGAGGATCGTTCCGATGAATCCACCCCTGAACGGGCCGGAGGTCTCCACCACGCGGCCATGTGCCCTGCATTTTGACCGGGCTGAGGCGGCCGGTGCGCTCGGCGACCTCGGCACGTTCATTCCGCTGCTCGTCGGCATGGTCAACCGCTGCGGCCTGCAACTGGGCCCGGCCCTGTTCTGCGCCGGACTGATGAACGTGATCACCGGGCTGGCGTTCGGCATCCCCATGCCCGTCCAGCCGATGAAGGCCATCGCCACCGTGGCGATCGCCGAAGGTTTGAGCGAGCCGCAGATCCTCGCGGCCGGCATCCTTACGGGGGCGACAGTCCTGCTGCTGGCTCTGACAGGGCTGGTCGACCGGCTCAGCCGCACACTGCCGCGCAGCGTGGTCCGCGGGCTGCAACTGGCCCTGGGGCTCAAGCTCCTGATCGAAGGCTTCCGCATGATCGCGGACAGCGGCCGCGCCGTCGGCTGGGACAGCATCGCCATGGGCGTCGGATGCGCCGTCCTCGTCCTCCTGCTGTACTTCTCGACGCGGGTGCCCGGGGCCTTGGCCGTCTTTGCGATCGGGCTTGCGGCGATGGCTGCCGCGCACCCGACGCTCATCGCCGAAATGCGCCCCGGCATGACCTGGGCGCTACCGCGGCTGGCCAATGCCCACGACTGGCTCGTCGGCCTCTCTCGCGGCGCGATCCCGCAGATTCCGCTGACGCTGCTGAACTCGGTCATCGCCGTCTGTGCGCTATCGGCAGATCTGTTCCCCCGCAGGCCCGCCGCCCCGCAACGGGTTGCGATCTCGGTGGCGCTGATGAATCTGGTCTTCTGCCCGCTCGGCGCCATGCCGATGTGCCACGGCGCAGGCGGCCTCGCAGGGCAATATCGTTTCGGCGCCAGGACCGGCGGCAGCGTCGTTCTCCTCGGCGCAGCCAAGATGCTCCTGGCGGCGGCGTTCGGCGGCTCGCTGCTGGTCGCCCTGCGGGCGTATCCGCAATCCGTCCTGGGGGTCCTCCTGTTGTTCAGCGGGCTGGAGCTGTCGCTCGTCTGCCGCGATCAGCGGACGCGGATCGAGTTCTTCGTCATGATCCTCACGGCCGGCGCATGCCTCGCGGTCAACACGGCCGTCGGTTTCCTCGTCGGCTGGTCGATGGCCGTCCTGCTGATCCGCGGCGTGGTCCGGATCGAACCGCCCGGGCCGCCATCGTCGGCATGAACGCATGCCGCACCGCTTCATGTACGCAACGCCGGAACAGGCGGATTGGGCAGGCGGGCGGCGATGCCGTATCATAGCCCGCCGTGGAGGACTCAGCCGCCGGCCATGCGCGTCATTCATGGGCTTGAGAACATCGGAACCGACGTTTGCGGATGCATCCTGAGCATCGGCAACTTCGACGGCGTGCATCTGGGCCACCAGGCGCTCCTTCGCCGTGGCGCAGATCTTGCCGCGGAGGCGTCGGGGCCGCTCGTCGCCATGACCTTCGACCCCCATCCGCTGGTGACCATTCGACCCGAACACATCCCGCCGACGCTGACGCCGACCAGTGAGAAGCTTGCCCGCCTTGCGGATGCCGGAGCCGAGGCCGTCATCATCGTCCGCGCCGATTGTGGATTCCTCTCGCTGGCTGCCGACGATTTTGTGCAGCAGGTCATCGTCGGGCGGTGCCGGGCCGCCGGCGTTGTCGAAGGGCCGTCCTTCACGTACGGGCGCGGCCGCGGTGGAGACGTCGCCACTCTCCGCGCCGCCGGCGCGCGGTACGGGTTCCGGGTGGACATCGTAGGACCGCTGGAGGTGGACGTCGCCCCCGGACGTCGCGAGGTGGTCTCAAGCTCACTCATCCGGCGGGCAATCGCGGACGGAGACATGGCACTCGCCACGCGTGCCCTCGGCCGGCCCTATGCGCTGATCGCCCCGGTGGTGCGGGGGCGCGAGCGCGGACGCGCGCTGGGCTTTCCGACGGCCAACCTGGCGGTATCCGGACAGCTTCTGCCCGCGGAGGGGGTCTATGCGGGCACGGCGGTGGTTTCACAGGGGCGCTACCCGGCGGCGATCAGCATCGGGCGAGCCCCGACGTTCGAGGGCGCGGACCTGCTCGTCGAGGCGTATCTCATCGGTTTCGACGGCGACGCCTACGGCCGGACGATGCGGGTGGAGATCGAGGCTCGGCTTCGTCCGCAACGGAAGTTCGCCTCCGTAGACGAGCTCCGGGCCCAGATGGCCCGCGACGTCGCGGCAGTGCGCGACCTGTCGGCACGAACCTGAGGGGCAGCGGCACGATGGCGATTGCGAAAGACGCATGGCAGCGGGCAGGCGGGTTGTTGGCCTCGTGGCGACGACCCCTGCTGCTTTCTCACGTCCGGCCGGACGGCGACGCGATCGGCGCGATCCTGGCGCTGAGCCGCATCTGCCGTGGATTCGGCGCCGCCCCGCTCCCTGTCGTGTACGAGGAGCCGCCTGCGAAATACAGCGATCTGATCGGCGCCGACACGCTCGCCCGCTGGCCGGACGCCGGCCGCGCGGCCGAGGCGGACGGCATCCTCGTCCTCGACACCTGCAGTTGGCAGCAGCTCGAACCGGCGAGCGCGTTCCTGAGCGGCTCCGCGCTGCCGCGGATCATCGTGGATCACCACAAGACCCGCGACGTGATCGACGGCGACGCGCCGGCCGCGTCGGCCCCGTGCGAGTACCTGATCGACGAATCAGCCTCCGCATGCTGCCTGCTCGTGCACGAGTGGGCGCGGGCAATGTCGTGGTCGATCGGGGAGGACGAGGCCGCGCCGATCTTCGTCGGGATCGCCACGGACACCGGCTGGTTCCGCTTCTCCAACACAGACGCCCGGACGATGGCGGCGGCCGGCGAATTGATCGCGCGAGGCGCGCGACCCGACCGGTGGTACACGGCGATTTACGAGACGGCCAGCGCCGCGCGGCTCCGGCTCGAGGCGGCGATGCTTTCACGCATCGAGATCAGCGACGACGGCCGGTGCGTTTGGTCGGTCCTGACCGGGGAGATGTTCGCCGCAACCGGGGCGGCCCGTTCGGATACCGAGGACCTCATTCAGATGTTGCAGCGTCTGGGCGGCGTGGTGGTTTCCGCGCTGTTCACGGAGGAGCCCGACGGCCGCATCCGCGTGAGCCTGCGAAGCAAGGCGCCGGATGTGTGCGGACGGGACGTGGATGTGGCGGCCGTCGCGGCCGCGTTCGGCGGCGGCGGCCATGCCCGCGCGGCCGGTCTTCGTCTGCCCGGGCCCCTGGCCGAGGTGCAGCGACAGGTCCTCGCCGCGATTCGGAAGGCCCTGAAACGGTAATCCCTATCGCGGGGCTTTCCCGATAAAGCAGGTCGGGGGCCGTTACGGGGTATCGCTCGATCAGCGTGCGACATGGCTGCACGCGAACCGGCGGCCGGCTGACGATTCCGCTTCGCTTGACCGCCCCCCGCCCGACCGGCAGACTTGACCGCATGCTGATCGCCGCGATTCTGCTGTTCGCCGCGACATCCGCGCCCCGCGCGGAGCCGGCTACCGCCTGCGTCCCCGCGGATGCGATGCTCGTGGTGGCGGGTCATCCTCCGCCCGATCGGCCGGGGGCCTCATCGCCGGCATCGCAGCCGGATTCCCAGCTCTTCTTCGAGCAGCTCCTCACGATCGCCGGGCAGCTCCGCATCCTGCCGCCACAGGCCCGCGTCGCCGGCGACGTCGCCGCGTGCATGCCCTTGCTCGCGCGCTACCCCTACGCATTTGCCCTTATGGATATCACCGCGCGTCCGCTGCCCGCCGGCGGCCATCGGCTCGCCGGAATGCAGGCCGCGATCGTCTTCGACACCGGCGGCGACAACCGGCCGCTCGTCCAGCGGATTCGCCAGCTCCTCGCGGCCTACACGAACGCCGAACTCAGCCGTCTCGAGACCATCGCGTCGGACGGCGGTACGCGCTACCGCCTTGTGGATTCCCGGCTGCCGGACTGGTGCGTGATCGAGTGGGGCGCAATGGGCCGGCAATTCGTCGTATCGATCGGCCGGGGCGCCTTCGAACGGATTCTGGCCGTTCACCGCGGCACGAGCGTGCCGTTGGCGAACGACCCCTGGTACCGCAGCGCGTGCGGCCTCGCCCGCATCGACCGAGCCTATATCGAATGCTTCCTCGCGGCCGCCCGCCTCCGTCTGAGGCTGGACGAAGCGGTGGCCGGACGGCCCCGGGAAGTCATGCAGGCCATCGGCGCCGACAAGCTCGACCGTTCGCTGCTCACGGTCAGCGCCGACGCCCGCGCGGTCCGGGCGCATGCAATTCTCAGCGTCGACGGCTTCGATCACGATGTCGTCCTGAGCGAGGTGCCGTCGGCGGACGACCCCGCTGCCGCGGCTGTCCCCCCGCAGGCCCGGCGATTCGGCTACCTTCGCCAACCCCTGGCGGTCTGGGTGCGCGGGGTGCGCGAGGCCTGGCTTGCCTCGCAAGGCCCCGCGACCAGCGAGGTGCTTCGCAACGGGTGGCGCCGGATCGAGTCCGAATACGGCTTTGGCGCCGAGCGGGATCTGCTGGCGCACCTGGGAAGCCGCCTGATTGTTCACGACTACCCGCCCCACCCGCTCCACATCCCGCTGCTGTGGACATTCCTGATCGAAACGGACGGCGCGGAGGCCGACGTCCGCCGCGCGATCGACGGCATGATGACCGCCGCGCAGGCGGCGCTGGAGGCCAAGGCCGCCCGCGAGAGTGGAACCGGCATCGCGCCGCAGCTTCGGCGCACGGGCGACGGCATCTGGTACCTTCAACTCGGGCTGGCGGGTCCGGCCCTCGCCGTCACACCTGGATGGATCGTGATAAGCTTCTCCCCCGAGGCCGTTCGCGAAAACTTCTCCTACGTGCGCGCCGCGGGATCGGCCGCGACATCGCGTGCAGTTGACACCGGCGGGCCGGGCCGGTAAATACGGCGCAAGAGGATCCAGCAGGCCCTGGCGAGTGCAGTATGCCCATTCAGAACTGGTCCGACGACATCGTGGTAGTGGAGCTGGCGGACGACCCGCAGTGCACGGACGACCTCAACGCGCTGCTCGAGTCGCTGGAAACGCGGCCGGCCGTAGACGTCGTGCTGCACTTCGGCGGAGTGACGTTCCTGAACTCGTCGAACATCGCCAAGCTGCTCAAGCTGCGCAAGACGCTCGTCGTAAACCACCACCGCAAGCTCAAGCTCTGCGGAATCAACACGCACGTATGGGGCGTGTTCCTCGTGACCGGCCTGGATAAGCTCTTCGATTTTGCGGACGACGTCGCCAGTGGCCTCGCATCGCTCCAGATGAACAAGTCCTGATGACCTGTCGCGGCGTCATCCTTGATCTGGACGGAACCCTCGCCGACACGCTGCGGGACATCACCGACGCGGTAAACACCGTGCTCGCGGAGATGGGCCTCCCCGCCGTGCCCGCGGAATCCATCCGGCAGTTCGTCGGCGAAGGGCTGCCCATGCTCTGCCGCCGGGTACTCGGCGACCGCCATCTCGACCGGGCGGAGCGGATGGTCCCGCTCGTCGCAGAGCAGTACCGACTGCACGACCTCGACCATACGACGCTCTATCCCGGCGTGAGCGACCTGCTCGATGCGCTGACCGCCCGCCGCATCCCGATGGCGGTGCTCTCCAACAAGCCGCAGGAGGCCACGCGCCGGATGGTCGCCGCCCTGTGCGATCGCTGGCCCTTTGTCGCCGTCGAGGGCTTCCGCGACGAAGAACACCGCAAGCCCGATCCACGGGTCGCGATGGAAATCGTCGCGAAGATGCACGCCGCGCCGCGCGAGGTGTGGATGCTGGGCGATTCCCAGACGGACATCGCGACGGCCCGGGCGGCCGGCCTGGTGGCCGTGGCCGCCACGTGGGGCTTCCGCGACCGCGACGTCCTGGCCGCCCTGGGCCCCGACCACCTCATCGACCGTCCGACGGACCTGCTCGGCCTGCTGTGAGTCCGGCCCCGATGCTGCCTCCCGCACGACCCACCAGACAAGCGCCGACGTTGCGGGTACAATCGACTACAGCCTGCGGCACCCACGGGAAAGCCATGACACGGATTCATCCGCCTGCCCAAGCAATCGTCCACAAGCACCTGGAAGCTGCCCTCGCCGAGGACGGCTTCGAGCAGGACATCACGAGCCGGGCGACGATCCCGCCGGGCGGCGACCGGGACGGCGGGCGTTTCGAGCTTCGCACCCGGGAGGCCGGCACCTTCGCCGGCGCGGCAATCCTGAACGCCGTCGCGGAGCGTTTCCCCGACAAGCTCACGGTTGCATGCGCCATCGACGACGGCGAGACGTTCCCGCGCGGCCGGCTCCTCGCCACGCTCGCCGGCGACGCCCGGACCATCCTCGGCCTGGAACGTACCCTCCTGAATTTCCTCCAGCGCCTTTGCGGGGTGGCCACGCTGACCGCCCGCTACGTCGCCGCCGTCGGCAACACCGGCGTTCGGATCTTCGACACCCGAAAGACCATTCCCGGCTGGCGGGCACTCGACAAATACGCCGTCCGTTGCGGCGGAGGCTGGAATCACCGCATGGGCCTCCATGACGCCGTGCTCATCAAGGACAACCACCTTGCCGGCGCCGGCCCGGGGGCCCTCGCCCGCATGATTGCCGAGGCCCGCGCCCGGCTGGCGGAGGGCGGCCACACACCCGCCTTCGTCGAAGTCGAGGTGGATGACCTTGAGCAGTTTCGCGAGGTGCTGAGGGCGGACGGTGTGGACGTGATCCTTCTGGACAACTTCTCGCTCGAGCAGATGCGCGAGGCCGCCGCGATCCGGGACGCCGCCGGTCTGCGCGGCCGCATCGAGCTGGAGGTCTCGGGCGGCGTGACGCTTGAGGCCGTTCCCGCTATTGCGACGACCGGTATCGATCGGATCGCGGTCGGGGCGCTGACCCATTCCGCCCCTGCGATCGATATCGGTCTGGATCGGATTCCATGACGCCAGAGCCGGCCAGCCGTTCGCCGTCGTGTCCCCTCGCCAACGGACCTTCGCGAAGCGTTCGCGATCGCCTGGGTCCCGTACTCATCGTGTCGCGATTGCGACGACCGGTCGTGGGCCGCCTTTCGGCGTTGGGCATCGCCCTGGGCTGCGGTGCGATCCTGGCCCTCGCCGCGACGCTTCACCCGGACCCCCGCGGCTACGGGACGCATGCGCAGCTCGGACTCGGTACGTGCGGGTTCCTGCTCCAGACGGGCTATCCGTGCCCGACCTGCGGTATGACAACGGCCTGCGCGGACCTCGTGCACGGTCACGTGTGGCGATCGTTCGTGGATCAACCCATGGGCTTCGTGCTCTCGCTCGGCACGGGGGTGGTCGGCGTAGTCGCTCTGGCGGCCGTCCTGAGCGGCCGGGTGGTGTGGATCAACTGGTACCGCGTCTCTCCTGTTCGCGTGGTCTGGGCGTTTATGGTACTCTTTGTCGCGAGCTGGGGGTTCAAGATTGTCGTTGGCCTCGCGACCGGCGCGATGCCGGTCCGGTGATGCGAGGGAGTGTCGTCATGCGTTCTGCACATGGTGTATTCCTGGCTTCGGGCCTTGTGGTTCTGTCGGCGGCCTCGGCGGGCTGCAACCTGCTTGTGCCGCTGGCCATCGCGAGCCCGCCGCCGACCGAGAAGGTGCCCGCCGAGTTCAACAAGCTGGAAAGCAGCAAGGCGATGGTCCTCGTGTGGGCCGAGCCGGATGTTCTGTTCGACTATCCCAACGTCCGCCTGGAGCTGGGCGCGTACGTGGCCGAGCATCTCAAGGCGCACGTCAAGGATGTCCAGTTCATCCCCGCGCGGCAGGTGGAGGAGTATATCGAGCGACAGGGCGGCATGACCCAGGACCCCGAAGCGGCCGGGCGGTACTTCCACGTCGACAAGGTGATCCATATCACGCTGCTCGAGTTCTCCATGCGGGATCGTGAAATGGCCCACTTCTATCGCGGGCGCGTCCGTGCGTCCGTCGCAGTCTACGACCTGAAGGACAAGAGCGGCACCACCCAGCGGTACGCCCTTTCGGATGCGAACGTGGTCTATCCCGAAAAGCAGGCGGTGGGCTTCGACGGCACGGCCCCTCAGGTGATCCGGCAGAAGACGTACGAGGCCTTCGCTGAGGCTGTCGGCCGGAAGTTCTACGCCTACGACAAAGAGGTCTGACATGGGGCTTCGGATCGAGCAACAGGGCGACGGGGCAATACGGCCACGCGACGCACGCCGGCCGCCCTCGCCGCGCGCGCTTCGCGGCAACGCCCGGGCGGCGGCCGCCCTCGCGCTCGCCGCCCTGGCCGGCTGCGGCCCGCAGTTCGGGGCCTTCCTGTACTTCTTCGGCCAACCCCCCAAGCAGACCGTCCAGGCGAAGTTCAAGCTGACCACCGGCCCGCTGCTGATCCTGTTCGACGACTCGCCCGCGGTCGACCTGCCGCCCGAGATGCGCACCCTCGTGGTCCGCGCCATCACCGACGAGTTCAAACGCACCGGGATCAACGAGCGGGTGGTACCGCTCACGCGCCTCAACGAACTTCGCCAGATGCACCGCGACCTCGACAAACGCGGCATGCGCGAGGTGGGGCGCCTCGCCCAGGCCGACCAGGTGCTCTGGCTCTATCCCCGCGAGTTCTCGATGGCCGGCGCCCCCGAACAGGCACTCGATCCCGCCAGGCTCACCGTGGTGATCAAGGTGATCGACGCAAGAGCCACGGAACGCACCAAGGTCCGCCTCTGGCCTGTGTCCGAAGACGGTGAACTCGTGAGCATCAGCGTACCGCCGCATGAAGTCCGCGCCGCCCAGAGTCCCGACGCGCTGCTGCGGACGATGGCCCAGCGCCTGGCCGTCGAGATCGGCCACCTGTTCCACGATTACGAAGAACCCCGCCCCGAGAACAAGTAGGCGCGTCGCTCTGCCCGCACGCGAGACCTGTCGTATCGAAAACGGCACAGGGAAACCGCAGGAGACCCCGCGTCAGACGGTGACGCGCGGCGGCTTGCGGATGTTCGGGGCGCGGCTCCGCAGGAAGTCGGGCATCAACCACTCCGACCATTCCCCCATCCCCGCGGGATCCTTGACAAGCCGCGCCGGCACGCCCACAACCGTCCCCATCGAGGGCACGTCGCGAATGACCACGGCGCCGGCCCCGACCACCGCCTCGCAGCCGATGCGTATGTTCTGGATCACCGTCGCCCCGATCCCGATGAAGGCCCCCGACTCCACCGTGACCCGGCCGGCCAGTCTCGCCCCGGGGCAGACGTGCGCCGCCGTCCCGATCATCGACTCATGGTCCACGATGCAGCCCGTGTTCAGAATCACGGAGTCGCCGATCTGGCAGTGGGCACACACCAGAGCGCCCGCGGCAATAACGATGTTCCGCCCGAGCGTGACGTTCCGCGCCAGGTTCGCCGAAGGATGGATGGCGTTGACCAGGTCGATGCCCATTGTTTCGATCCGGTCGGCGAACGCCCGCCGCACGCCGTTGTCGCCGATCGCGACAATCGCCCCGCGAATGGCGTGCTCGCGGGCGATCTCCGGCAACATCGCAATCTCGCCCAGCACGGGCACCCCGTCCACCCGACGACCGTGCAACGCGCGATTCGAATCGAGAAAACCGACGACGTGAAAACGCCCCGCCCGAACGAGGATGTCCAGTACGACCCGGCCGTGCCCGCCGGCCCCCACAATGACGACGTTGGCCGGCTCAGCGCTGTGACCGTTCACGCTTTCGATCATGGCATCCACCGGAAACTCGGCGTGCGGGTCGGCCCCGCACCCTCAACCGTTTATCGGACAAGACGGGGGAGGTCTGAACTCTTTTGCGTCGCGGGCGTACCAACATTCCGCCGGGGTGCGCCGCGCAGCAGTACTGAGAATTGCCCGCGTGCGGCGGCGGGCCGGGGGCGGC
>CAZMVY010000161.1:854-11566 GCA_964569765.1 uncultured Planctomycetales bacterium | reverse complement strand
CCAGTCCCGTGGCGACGCTTGGACGCTTGCCGAGCTCCGGGAACTTCGAGACACCGGGCGCATGACGGAGGAGGAGTTCCAGAAGGTGCGGGCGGCAATGATCGCCGGCCTGCACACCGGTTCGGAGGATCCACAGGGGCGACCCGGTCCGGCGGACACCTCTGACGGGACCGATCGGGGGGGATTTTGAGGTGAAGATCGATTGGTAGGGCTGACGATATTACGGCTACGTAACGGACAGAGAGCCTGTTGGCACACGCAACGGGCGGAATGATTCAGGAAGGCACATGGCCACTACACGCGGTACCCAGGGCGGTGGGACGGGTTCGGGAGGAATGCGGGGGCGTCGCCCCACCACCTGCAGCTTCTGCGGGAAGATGCAGCGCGACGTCGGTCCGATGGTGGAAGGGCCGAACGACGTCTACATCTGTGCCGCCTGCGTCGAGCTCTGCCACAACATCATCAAGCAGGAGAAGCGCAAGGTCACCTCCGCCCGCACGCTCGTGGGCGCAATCCCGACTCCGCGGCAGCTCAAGGAGTTCCTCGACCAGTACGTCATCGGCCAGGAGTACGCCAAGAAGTCGCTCGCCGTCGCCGTGCACAATCACTACAAGCGGCGGAGTCACACCGATGCCGCCGATACCGACGACGTGGAAATCGACAAATCAAACGTCCTGCTGATCGGCCCGACCGGTTCAGGCAAGACGCTGCTGGCCCGCACGCTCGCCCGGATTCTCAACGTGCCGTTCGCCATCGCCGACGCCACCACGCTGACCGAAGCCGGCTACGTCGGCGAGGACGTCGAGAACATCCTGCTGCGGCTGCTCCAGAACGCGGACTACGACCTCGAGGCGGCCCAGCGCGGCATCGTCTACATCGATGAGATCGACAAGATCGGCAAGACCAGCCAGAATGTCAGCATCACCCGCGACGTCTCCGGCGCGGGCGTCCCGCAGGCCCTGCTCAAGATGCTCGAAGGCACAATCTCGAACATCCCGCCCCAGGGCGGCCGCAAGCACCCCGCGTGCTCCACGAGGTGACGCCCGACGACCTGATCGAGTTCGGCATGATCCCCGAGCTGATCGGACGCCTGCCGGTGATCAGCACGCTCGGCCCGCTCGATCTCGACGCCCTCGTCAAGATCCTCACCGAGCCGAAGAACGCCCTCGTGCGGCAGTATCAGCGGTTCTTCGAGATGGAGGGCTGCACGCTGGAGTTCACTCCCGGCGCGCTGAAGCTCATCGCGGAAAAGGCCATGGAACGCGACACGGGCGCCCGCGCCCTGCGGGCCGTCATCGAGGAAATCATGCTCGATGTGATGTTCGACCTGCCCGAAATGAAAGACACCGGCCGCTGGGTCGTCACCGAGGCCGTCGTACGCGGCGAAGAAACGCTCTTTTCCCCCGCTGCCAAGGCCCGCCGGCGAAAAGAATCCGCATGATCGAATCCCGAGGTTCCGCCGATCGCCGCACCCGGCGCCCTTGCGCCTCCTCGCGTGCAGTCCGTCGGCATTGAACGTACGGCCACCGTCCCGTTTGATCGCGCATCACGAGGACATAGACGGCCGACCACGGTCCGTGCCGTCTCGGGCCAGAAAACTCTGTCCGTTCCCGGCCCCGCGGAGGCTCTTGCCCGCTTCCAACCCGGAAGGAGCGAGAGAACCGCGTCGCGATTGTGCACCGGGCGCGAAACGATCCGACCGAAAACCGCGCTACGGCTTCGACGGGTGCGTGACAATTCCCGCGGCGTTGGGTGCCATGCCCAAGTCCCCGGTTTACCGGGGCGCGGGCATGTAGAGCGCGGCCCAACCCGGGTTCATCATGCCCGCGCCCGCCTGAAGGCGAGCTTGGGCATGGCACCCGCGCGTTCTCCGTTCCCGCCGATGCTGTCACGGACCCGGCTTCGACGGCTCCGGGGGCGCCGGCTTGATCACGAAGTGATACGGCGTCGGCTGCGCCGTCGTCCGCTGCAGGATCTCGATCGACCGGTTGATCTCATCGGCCTGCTTGCGGATGGCTTCGAGGTTCGGGCTCTGCGTGAGGTAGAACCCCGACAGCCAGCGCGACAGCATCAGTTGGTTCCGGGCATCGGTGAAGTTCCGAAGGATCGCCGCCTGCGAGTCCCACGGGCCACCGGGCTCCCATGCATCCGGCGTGGCCGATGCGATGTTGACGCCGGCGGCCAGTTGTTCGCCGGAGAAGACACCGAGCGAGCGGCCGTCAACCTCGACGGCGTATCGGCCGGCCTTGAGGTGCTTCACCGTCAGCATGTACCGGTTCAGTTCGTCCGGGATCGGCACCCACCGGTACGACAACAGGCCGATGAGCCCCAGGTTCAGCGGAAGCCCGTCATCGAGCCGCACGAACTCCAGCGCGTCATCCTTGCGGGCGAGCCGGTCCACCCTGCAGCCCGTCGCGTCGATCACGGCCGGCCCTCGGGCGTCGATCGCCGCCGAGGATACCTCCGCCGGGGCATCAAGGCCCTTGAGAATCGCGAAGGCCATCGCGATCTGCCCGTACTCGTTCAGATGGATCCCGTCGCCCGCGTGAAGCGTTTCCTTCTCCTTCTCGTCCTTGGCGTTCCGGTTTGCCTCCCAGACCTTCCGCTGTATTCTCCGCATGGTCCGCTGCACGTCGATCGCCCCCTCGCCGAGCGAGCGCGACAGGGCCATGCCCTCGTCGCACATCTTCTGCAGAAAGCCGTTCTCCGCCGTATCGGGATTCTCCGCCGTTATGGCCGCCGAGCAGATATAGACCCGCACGTGGTGCTCCTTGCACCGCTCGATGATCCGGCGAATGCTGTCGAGGTACTTCTGCTTGTGCTCGGCGTCGGCCCTCGCGCCCCATCCGATGTCGTTGACGCCGAACGCCACCGTCACCAGCGTGGCACCCCGCTCGAATACATCGCGGTCGAGCCGCGTCAGCGAAGTGGCCGCCGTATCGCCGCCCTTGCCGGCGTTGACGAACCGCACCTGGCGCCGGGGAAAACGAAGGAGCGTGTAGTTCTCGATGATCCTGCCGTACTGTCCCGCCGCCGTGATGCTGTCGCCCAGAAAGGCCACAGTGTCGCCGTCGCGAATGGCGAAGTCGGCACCGCGTGCGACCGGAACGACCGGCAGTATGCACAGGACGAGCCATGACGGGTTTCGCAGAGGATTCAAGAGGGCGCCCTCCGATTGCCTGAGTGACGGCCGATTCCGCTTCCTCGCGCTGCAACGCAGGCACACTATCGGTGTTCGCCGGCACCGTCAAGCAAACGGCACCGCGCCGGGGAGAATGTGGAGGCACACCGCCGGGCCCCGGATCGGCGGCCCTGGCCGCCGCGCACTGGAAACGTCCCAGGTGGGTTTTGTCGCGGCCGTTGCCTTCGCATACGATAGGGCGCGAGATGACCCGAACAGAGGATATACCGACGCCTGTATCGCAGAAAAAACCGCGAACGGACGGCACGGGGCTGATCGACCTTGATCCGTGGCTGGAACCCTACGCCGACGCGCTGCGTCACCGGTACAAGCGTTACCAGGACGCCCTGGAGCGGATCTGCCGCGAGGCCGGCTCGCTGGACGCTTTCACCCGCGGCTATGAATACTTCGGCTTCAACCGGGGCGAGCACGAGGGCCGGCCCGGGGTGTGGTATCGGGAGTGGGCGCCGGCGGCGGAAGCGCTGTTCCTGATCGGTGATTTCAACAACTGGGACCGCCGCCGCCACCCGCTTGCACGGGATGAACGCGGGGTCTGGAGTATCTTCCTGCCGGACGAGTCGTACGCCGACCGGCTCGTACACGGCAGCAAAGTCAAGGTGCACGTCCTCAGCGCAATCGGCCCGATGGACCGCATTCCCGCCTGGATCCGCCGCGTCGTGAACGAGGGCTGGAGCAACAATTTCTCCGGGCAGTACTGGCATCCGCCGGAGCCCTATCGCTGGCAGCACCCGGTTCCCACGATCCGGGGCAACCTGCGGATCTACGAGGCCCACGTCGGCATGGCCACGCAGGAAGAGCGGATCGGCACGTATCGCGAGTTCGTTGAACAGGTTCTCCCGCGGATCGTCACGGCCGGCTACAACGCCGTCCAGCTCATGGCGATTCAGGAGCATCCGTACTACGGCTCGTTCGGCTACCACGTGAGCAACTACTTCGCCCCCTCCTCCCGATTCGGCACGCCGGAGGACCTGAAGTACCTCATCGACTCGGCCCACGGCAGGGGCCTGCTGGTCCTGCTCGACCTGGTACACAGCCACGCCGTCAAGAACATCCTCGAGGGCCTCAACCGCTTCGACGGTACCGAGTACCAGTATTTTCACGCGGGCGGGCGCGGCCAGCACCCTGCCTGGGACTCGCTGCTCTTCGACTACGGCAAGACGGAGGTCCTGCGGTTGCTCCTGAGTAACGTCCGCTTCTGGTTGGAGGAATACCACTTCGACGGGTTCCGCTTCGACGGCGTGACCAGCATGATGTACCTGGACCACGGGCTGGGCAGGCACTTCACTTCCTACGACGACTACCTGCGTCACAACCTGGACGAAGACGCCATTACGTACCTCCAACTGGCCAATCGGGTCGCTCACACGGTCAATCCCCGCGCGATCACGATCGCCGAGGACGTTTCCGGCATGGTGGGAACGGCGCGCCCGATCGAGGAAGGCGGGCTGGGCTTCGACTACCGGCTGGCGATGGGCATCCCCGACCACTGGATCAAGCTGCTGAAGGACCAGCGCGACGAGCAGTGGAGCATGGGCGAGCTCTACTACACGCTTACAAACCGGCGGGTCGGCGAGAAACACATCGCCTATGCCGAGAGCCACGACCAGGCCCTGGTCGGCGACAAGACGATCGCGTTCCGCCTGATGGACGCCGACATGTACTGGCTGATGAGCAAGGTCACGATCGGCAACATGATCATCGAACGCGGCATGGCCCTGCACAAGATGATCCGCCTGATCACATTCGCCCTGGGCGGGGAGGCGTACCTCAACTTCATGGGTAACGAATTCGGCCACCCGGAGTGGATCGACTTCCCGCGCGAGGGGAACAACTTCTCCTGTAAGTACGCCAAGCGGCAGTGGCACCTCGTGGACGATCCGCTGCTCCGCTACCGCGATCTCGCCGCGTTCGACCGCGAGCTGCAGACGCTCGACGAAAAATACAACCTGCTCGCGCAGCCGCTGATCGAGCCGATCCACATCCACGAGGACCAGAAACTGCTCATCTGCCGTCGCGGTCCGCTGGTCTTTCTCTTCAACTTCCACCCGCAGACGTCGTACCCCGACTACCGCATCGGCATCCCGGAGCCGACCGACTACCGCATCATCCTCAACACGGATGACCTCTGGTTCGGCGGTCACGGCATCGTCCAGACCGGCCAGGTGTACCCCTGCCAGAGAATACCTCTGCACAACCGCGAACAGAGCACGCAGGTCTACCTTCCCTCGCGGACGGCACAGGTACTGGCCCCTGTCAGCCCCCCGTAAAGACGCCGCCGGCGGCGGCATGCTGGACCACGGCCCGCGATGCTCACCGTGCGTCTGCACCGCGCGTGAACCCGAGCCAACTGCCGATGCGCCGATCCGGCGCAGAGGCGCCTCGAACCCGCAGCCGTTTGCGCCAAGAACGTTGCGTCCGTTGGGGAGCGGGCATCTTGCCCGCTCTTCGCAGGGCGGGCACCTTGGCCGCCTCTCGGCAGAGGAGACGCCGCGCTCCATGCTTCCGCCGGCGACGTGCGCTATCGCACGCCGGGTTCCCGCCTTTTATGGGCCTCGCCTGTATCGAATAATCCGCCGCCCAAAGGGACCTCGGTTTTCTCGCATCACATGCAGCCCGTGCTAAAGGCAACCGGCCGCAAGTCGATATCTGGTATGCCCGCCGATCATCGCCGACGGCAGCGGCGAGACAGCATCGGCCCCGGGGCGAACGTCATGAGCGACTGGCAACAATCCTTTGCAAAACGGCTTGGGGAACTTCGGCAGTCCTGGGCACGGGCCTTCGAGCGCACTGTCGAAGAAGACATCCTTCCGGCATTCCAGCAGTTGGAGACGTTTCTCAACACGAACGGCTTCTCGGTCTCCACGCCGCGCCCCGACGGGATCGTCCGCTCCTTCAAGTTTGCTCTGGGCGAAGACGTGTACGTCCTGGTGACCTTCCGGCTTCACGGCCCAGTGGAAGTGGAGGTGTCCGACGAGATCTTCATCGCCGGCAACAACGAGCTTCAGCCGCGCAGCGAATGCGTGCCCCTCCAGAGCATCAACGCCACCTGGGCTCAACGGCAGTTCCAGTCGGCGCTGGATCGTTTCGCGGAGGCATTGGAAGCAACGGCCGCGGAACCCGTGGCCGAGTACGGGTAAGCACCGGTCTTTTCGGTGGGGCGGCGTGCGGCCACCGGGCCGACCGCCGACAAAGGCAAGGCGGCCCCGCAAAGGGACGGGAGTGGCGGTCACCGGGGTGCGCCACTCCCGGCCCTGAGGCGCCGCGAAACGCAACCGCTCCGATAGCAGAGGCATCATCGGATTCCGGGCGGACCGCACGAAGGGGAGCGGCCCGCCCATCGCACGCGCCAAACCGGCATCCCCGGCCGTCCGGCACGCATTCTCCAGGACACCACCGCTGCCTCCGGGCCGAAAACAGGACGTATTGGGCCCCGCGCCGCCCGTCTCGCTTGGCGATTCGCTCCGCACAACGATAGAATCCGACATGCCGAGGCTGGGGCCGAGGGGAGAGGCTGGGAATCCGCAATGGCTGCCGACAGCAACCGCCCGCTGGGTGTCGCCATACTGGGCTTCGGGTTCATCGGACGCGTACACGCCTACGCACACGCGAACATGTCGTTCTTCTACGACCCACCCCCGCTGCGGACTCGCCTCGTGGGCGTGGCCACCGGACGACGGGAAACGGCCGAGCGCGCTCGCTCGCAGTTCGGCTTCGACGTCGCCGCGACAGATCAGCTCTCTCTGATCAACCGGGATGACGTGCACATCGTCCACATCTGTACGCCGAACCACCTGCACCTGCCCGCCCTTCTCGCCGCAATCCGTGCCGGCAAGCACATCTACTGCGACAAACCGCTCACCGCCACGGTGGACGAGGCCGACCAGGTCGCCGCCGCTCTCGCCGGCTATCGGGGCACGAGCCAGATGACGCTCCAGAACCGATTCATCCCGGCAACGCTGCGCGCCAAACAACTCATGGACGAAGGGCGCCTAGGCGCGGTCACGCACTTCCGCGCGGCCTTCCTTCATTCCGGCAGCGTCGATCGCGCCAAACCCCTGAGCTGGAAGGCCGACCTCAGCAGAGGCGGCGGCGTTATCACGGACCTGCTCTCGCACGCCGTCGACCTCGTGTGGCACCTCCTGGGGCCTCTCGAACTGATCCACTCCCTCCAGCGCGTCTGGTCGCCGCAGCGGCCGTCCCTCGAAGACCCCGGCCGTCGCATCCCAGACGTCGCCGAGGACTTCGCCATGGCGATCGTGCGAACCCGCGACGGTGCCCCCGGCATCATCGAGGCCAGCAAGATCGCCACTGGCACCGAAGACGAGCTTCGATTCGAGATCCACGGGGAGCGCGGCGCCCTGCGATTCAACCTTATGGACGCCAACTGGCTCGATTTCTATGACCGCTGCGCCCCCGACAGCCCCATCGGCGGCGAGGCGGGCTGGAGGCGTATCGCGACTGTGAATCGCTACCCGGCACCGGCCGGTTTCCCCGGCCCCCGCGCCACCCCCGGGTGGCTCCGGGCTCACGTGGCATGCCTGCACAATTTCCTGTGCGCCGTCGCCCGAAACGAACCGGCCGACCCTGACCTGGCCCACGGCGTAACCCTGCAGCGGTTTCTGGGCCAGATTAAGGCGACGGCAACTGGATCGTAATCGCGGCGATACCAGGCGAAACGGCCGTACACCCGCGAAAGAATGAAGACAATGCACTTTTTATCAGACGGTGTCTTTCGGCTCCCCGGCCGTGTAATTGCTCTACTCCATCGGCTCAGGTGCCGATAACTCCTGAATATCCGCCGAGCGCGGAGAGCTGCTTACGATGACGTTTTTTCGTCACCCCAACCGTTTGGTTCGTGGCCTCTTAGCGGGCCTTCTGCCGACACTGCCTTGCCTTTGGGGCTGTCAATCCGATGGTCCCGATCGGGGTGCGGAATTCGCGAACCTCGCTGCCGACAACGGCGCGGCCTCGCCGGAAAACCTGAGCGCGCCGGTCACTTCCGACCGTCAAAGGCCCGTCAGCCTCTTCGGCGAGTTCCCCGACAGCGAGACCATCCCCTTCGAGGCGCGCCCTGTTCACTCGCTCCTCCAGCATACGGATTGCCCGGAAGGCGCGGACTTCGATCCCGCCGTAGACCCGAACGGCAGGTGGCTCGCGTTCGCCTCGACCCGGCACGCCAGGAAGCCGGATATCTACCTCAAGAGCGCGGGCGGGGCCGCCATCACGCAGATAACGTCCGACCCCGCATCCGACATTCAGCCGGAGTTCTCGCCGGACGGGAAGCGAATCGCATTCGCCAGCGACCGCGCGGGGAATTTCGACATCTGGGTCGTTGGGATTGACGGTTCGGAGGCAACCCAACTGACACGGGAACCTGCTCACGAAATCCATCCGACGTGGGCGCCGGACGGTCGGCGAATCGCCTATTGCAGTCTGAACCCGGCATCCCGCCAGTGGGAGTTGTGGCTGCTTGACCTGCAGCAGCCGGGGCTCAGAAAGCTCATCGGATACGGACTGTATCCGCGATGGTCCCCCACGGAAGACCTCATCGTATACCAGCGGGCGCGGCAGCGCGGCCGGAGGTGGTTCAGCATCTGGACACTCCGCCTGGTGGCCGGTGAACCGCAGTTCCCGACGGAGGTCTCGGCCAGCGCCACGGAGGCGCAGATTCTGCCGACGTTCTCGCCGGACGGACGGTGGATCGCATTCTGCTCGGTCAGCGATCAGGCCGGCGGCGCGTCGGCCGCGACAAGCGACCTGTGGGTCGTGAACGTGAACGGCACGGAGCCGGTTCGCCTGACCGAAGGGCAGGGCGCCAACTACAGCCCGTTCTGGGCAAAGGACGGCCGCACGTACTTCACCAGCACACGCGGGGGAAAAGAGACGATCTGGTCGGTACGACCGGTAATGTCTGCGGTGGCGACCCGCCCAGGGCCGGCGGAGCCGACACTCGAACACACGGCCCTCTCGCTGGACGCCGCCGGAGGCGCGTCAGCCGTAGGGCGATGATTTCGGACCCCGCAGGCGTTATTGAGCCTCAAGGTGGTCCGGAGAATGGACGAAAAAGAACATGCCTGGCTGATGCCGGGCAGCAGGACGAAAGCCGGCGAGCGCTAACCGCTGCCTCCCTGAAACGAGGCAGCCCCTGCCGGCGTCGGACAGTCAACGGATTGCGAGGCAGATCAGGGATGATCGACGCCAGAACGGATGATGGTGTTCCGTCCGCCTGCGGAAGTGCCTCGGCGAGCCTGGGAGGGCTCCTGGGCCTGTTGGGCGTGCTGGGTGCTGTTGCGACGATGGGGTGTTCGCAGAAGCGCACCGAGAGCGGATTGACCGCGCCCTACGGGCAAACGATGACCATCGCCGTCGCCCCCGCGATGAACTTCAGCGGGTCGTCACAGTGGGACCCGGTTCGGATGGGCGACCTGATGGCCAGCGAATTGTCGCAGGTGCCCGGCATCAACGTCGTCGGGGTAAACCGGGTGTTGGCCGTGCTTGCCCGACAGGGACGCGACCGCATCGCCTCCCCGGCCCACGCGTTGGAGGTCTGCGACCAGCTCGGAGTGGACGCCATCTTGGTCTTTGCGATTACCGAATACGACCCCTACGATCCGCCCGTCATTGGGCTCGCGGCCCAGTTATACGGTCCGCGCCCTCGGGAGATGGGCTTCGATCCCGTGGCGACGTCGCGACAGGCACGTCCCTTCCCCGCCGACGACCCAATGCCCGACGCCCTGCGGCCGTGGGCCCAGACACAGCGAACCTACAACGCCGCCGCAGAGTCCACGCAGAAAGCGGTCGAGGAATACGGACGTACCCGCGATGCCGAGCGCAGCCCTCTCGGATGGCGAAAGTACCTGGCCAGCCAGGAGCTGTATATGCGGTTCTGCTGCCACAAGACGCTGTGTGATCTGATGGAGCAGGAACAGAACCGGGTGATTGCGGAAAGCATCGCCTTGAGGGAGCCGATTCCATGAATGTGATCCGGCAACTGTCGCTGGTCAAAGGGCAGGATCGATACGTCTTCCGCTACCAGGCGGGGCATGAGGCAGACATCATAGCCGCCTTCGCGTCCATGGCATCCGACCCGGATACCCAGTTCGACTGGTTCGATGCGGCTGTGCTGAGTTATCAGATGGGTCGTCGACTCGAGATGGAACTCGAGACCAGTTCCACGTGATGCGGCCGTGCTGGGAGGCCAAGCCGCCCGTCTCGAGCCAGGTTGGTGAAACAATGTCGTTCGCCGCGGATGTGTGCGAAACTATGACCGAGAACCCCTTGATCGAAGAATTCCTGAACTACCTCCGGTATGAGCGTCACTTCTCCCCGCACACGGCCAAGTGCTATGCGGCTGATCTGCACCAGTTCGTAGAGTTCCTCGGCCGGTCCGCGGGCCCGACGCCGACCGCTCCCGCGCAGGAGGGACGCGAGGGATACGGCGACACCGGCGGCGGCCGGGCGGGGGGCGGGGGCGCGGGCGGGGGGCCGACGGCCACCGCGGTGGTGAGTG
>CAZMVY010000161.1:0-844 GCA_964569765.1 uncultured Planctomycetales bacterium | reverse complement strand
CGGCGGCGTCGCGGTTGCCGTGGCTCCGGCGACGGCGCCTCCGGCGCCCACGACCGGCAGCAGCGCGCCGGTATCGCTCACGAACGTGCAGACGGAGGCCGTGCGGGACTTTCTGGGATTCCTGAAGGAACGCGATTACTCGAAATCGACCACGGCCCGGAAGCTCGCCACTCTGCGCAGCTTCTACAAGTTCTGCGCGAAGCGTGGCCACGTGCAGACGAATCCCGTCGCGACGATCCGCACGCCCAAGCAGGAGAAACGCCTGCCGAAGTTCCTCGAGTACCACGAGGTGCAGCGCCTGCTGGAGACGCCGGACACGAATACGCTGCTGGGCGCCCGCGACCGGGCGATGCTCGAGACGATGTACGCCACCGGTGTGCGCGTGAGCGAGCTGGTCGATCTGAATGTGGAAGACGTGGACTTCGTCGGCGAGGCTGTCCACGTCCGCGGCAAGGGCAAGAAAGAACGTATCACGCCGATCTCACGGACGGCCCTGACGCACATTCAGAAATACCTCGACATGCGCAAGGCGGACCCGCGGTCCGCGACGTTCGAGCCGAAGGCCCTGTTTGTCAACAAGCACGGCCAGCGACTCAGCACGCGAAGCGTCCGCCGCAAGCTCGACAAGTATCTGCTCCAGTGCGGGCTCGATCCGTGCATCAGTCCGCATACCCTGCGGCACAGTTTCGCAACGCACATGCTGAACAACGGCGCCGACCTGCGGAGCGTGCAGGAGCTTCTCGGCCACCAGTCGATCTCGACCACGCAGATCTATACGCACCTGGTCACGCAGCAGCTCAAGGAGTCCTACGACAACGCGCCCCCGCGGTCGTAAGGCCGTCGG
>CAZMVY010000160.1:0-11613 GCA_964569765.1 uncultured Planctomycetales bacterium | reverse complement strand
CACCCCCCCAGCAGCATGCCAGCCGCCCCGACACCCAGCAGCAAGACAAACGCGAGCCACGCCTCGCGCATCCGCAGGACCGCCGTCTTGTGGTCGGCAAGCGCCAGCAACAACGCCCCGCCGGGGAACGAGCCCCTGGGCTGGCGAACCGTCAGCACGCCGACGCTGACTCTTCGCGCGTCGGGCAAGTCCGAATCCGTAACGGGCAGTTGCCATCTGCCGAACTCCGTTACGCTCGAAGCCTTCTGGGCGAAGCCATGGAGCAGGGTGATATCTCCCTGGGCGAAGAGCACGTCGCCGGTGCCGTCGAGCAGCATGACTGCCAGCAGACCCGGCATCTCCCGGGTCAGCCTGGCCCAGACGGCCGCCTTCCGATCATCCGAGGCGCCGACGGCATCGGCCGTAACGACCAGACTCGCTTCCGCAATGCTCTGCATCCGCACGGTCTGGAAGCGATCCGCTGCCCGGTAGAGCTGATAAATGAAGATCGCCCCCGACATCAGGACGGTCGAGGCCACGGTAAGCAGCAGGGCCAATACGACCACGCGGCGGACGCTGAGGGTTGGGAATCGCATCGCAATACGGTTTATCGGTCGGCCGACGGGACGGGATTATCAATCGAACGGCCCGGAAGCGGGAAAACCGACTCCGCGCAGGGGCCATCCCGGCGGCCCGCCGGGGAGCCGACGGACGATCAGGCCTCCAGATCCAAGTGTGTCCGGCCTGACTCGTCCACGGTGATCCCGTCGTTCCCGGCAGGATTCTCCTGCTCCGCCGTCGCCTCCCCGCCGGCCTCGCGGAAGGGGCGGCCCTGACCGCCCGTGCCGCCCCCGTCAGGGTTCACGCGGGTATCCTCATCCCCCGAAAAGACCGTGCCGTCCCGCTGCTCCACCGCGCGAATTTCGCTGCGGAACGCCTGATCCTGGCTGTCCGTTTCAGCCTTCTGAATGCCGGCGGCCTGCTGCTGTGCCTGGGCCGTTTGAATGATCGAGGCCGGAATGCTTGGCGGTATGGCAGACATGCGCTGTGATATCCGCGAATGCGGGCATGGCCGGCGGCGAACTCCGCGCACCGCTGGCGGAGGCCGCGCGGGGTGTACTGCCTGTTATCGGCCGTCCGGGACCCGTAGCTTGAGCGCAGCACCCCGGGGACCGCCGATTCCAGTGGCCTGCCCCGGCCCTCTCGCACGAAATCCCGGCAAGCCGTCAGACCTCCGCCTCGCGGCGAAGTTCGCGGTGGCGGCTGCGAAGCTGACGCCGCAGACGGTTGATGATGGAGGAGTGCATCTGGCTCACGCGGCTCTCGGAGAGGTCCAGCGTGGCCCCGATCTCCTTCATCGTCATTTCCTCATAGTAGTACAGGATGAGGATGAGGCGTTCGGCCCGCGTGAGGCCGCGCGTCACGAGGTCGCGCAGGTCGCGGCGCTGAATCTCCATGATCGGGTCGTGGCCGTGCTTGTCCTCCAGGACATCCAGCTCGCAGATATCGCGGCTGGAATCCCCGTCGTAGAAACGGCGGCTGAGCGAAACGAGCGAGACGGCCGTCGCGTCGCGGAGAAGCTTGTCGAACTCGTCGCGGGACACCCCCAACCGGTGCGCCACCTCGTCGTCCGTCGGGAGACGGCCCAGTTCGGCCTCCAGCGCCCGCGTTGCGTTCTCGAGCTTGTGGGCACGGCTGCGCACGAGGCGCGGCACCCAGTCCATCGTCCGCAGCTCATCCAGGATCGCCCCGCGGATCCGTGGCGCGCAGTAGGTCTCGAACTTCACGCCCCGGCGCAGGTCGAAGGCCTCGATGGCGTCGATCATGCCGAAGATGCCCGCCGACATGAGATCGCCCACATCCACCTCGTCGGGCAGTTTCGTGGCGATCCGCTCGGCGGTGTACTTCACCAGGGGGAGATAGATCTCCATGAGCTTGTTGCGAAGCGTGCGCGACCCGGTGGACTTGTATTCCTTCCACAGACGCTCCGTATCCGTCTGAGTCTGAGGCATTCTGCTCCTCCGTCAGCGCCTCGCGCGCTGCCTGTTCCGCCGGCCGCGACGCCGGCGCTCCAGCGCCCGGTTTATCGCGGGCCGGGTTCCGCCGCAGGATCGGCGGGCTTCGCCGCCGCACCGGCCTCTGCGACGCCCGCCGCATCGTCACTCTGGGGCGAACCGAAAAGCTCCCTGTGTCGGCGGATGGCATGCTCGTCGATCACGCGCAGCGCGACGTACCCGAGCACACATCCAAGCAGAAAGAAAGCCGCCATGGCCCACAGAGCGCGTGACAGGATCGCGGTGGCCGGGTTGCCCGCAGCCAGACCCGCCAGAACCGTCACGGCAAACGCAAAGAGCCCCAGACAGGCGCCACTCACCTGAACCATATTGCAACGTCCCTGTCGCCGAATCGGCCTCCGGTGTCCGACATCCTTACTAGCGGCGAGACCGGAGAGCGTGTTTAGGCAAAACCGGACGCCGCCAAATCCACCGCGCCCACATACTCGGACCGTCCTCGCCGTCCGACCGCCCACGCCGTGAATACCGGACGTCGAGGTGACATCCGTCCGCCGCGAAGCCTACAGAAACAGATTGGCAACGCGGCGGAAGAGACTCGTGCCCAACTCCGGCAGGCCCTGCTCCCGCGCGCTCCGCTCCGCCACCGCGCGCAGGCACCCGGCGGCCCTGGAGCCCGGTTGCCCCAAGAGCACCGGACGGCGATTCCGGACGGCTACCGACACGGCCTCATCCTGAAGAACGTACCCAAGGTCCGCCAGCGGAAACCGCAGGAACCGTGCCGCAACGCCCGCCAATCGCTCGAAGACGTGCGCGGCCTCGGTCCGGCTGACGGCCTGATTGACCACCAGCCCAATCGACCGGTCGGTGTTCTGGCGACTGAGCATCTTGATCATGGCGTACGCATCCGTGAGAGCCGTGGGCTCGGGCGTAGCCACCACGACGACCAGATCCGCCGCCAGCGCGAAGGCCACCACGCTTCGGGAAATCCCCGCACCGCAATCGAGAACCATGACGTTGTAGAGCCGGCGAAGCGACTCGATATCGCGGAGCAACCGGTGACGCTCGAACTCCGAAAGGTCCGTGAGTCCGCTGAGCCCCGAGCCGCCGGCGAGCAGATCGATCCCCCCCGGCGCCGGGACGATCGCCTCGCGGATGTCCCGCCCGCCCCGCAGCACATGCCACCAGTTCACGCGGGCATCCACGCCGAGCACCACGTCGGCATTCGCCAGGCCCATGTCCATGTCGAGCAGCAGCACCCGCTGCCCGCCGGTCGCCAGCGCAATCGCCATGTTGGCAGCGATGTTCGTCTTGCCGACGCCACCCTTGCCGCTGGTCACGGAGATCACCCGCGCGGACTCGACGGCCTCGTACCGAGCCCGCATGAGCCGGCGCAGCTTGGCTGCCTGGTCGTTCCGGCCGGTATACACTTCGGAGGCCGCCATGATCCGTCTCCGCCGGCTACCTGGACTCCTCCGGCCGCGCCGCCCCGCCGCCGAGGATCAGCTCCGCGATACGCCGGCCGTGCGCCACCTCGATGTCGTCGGGCACATCCTGCCCGGTCGTGATGTACGAAAGCCTCTTGTCGATCCGCCGCAGCACGTTGAGAAGAGTGCCGAAGCCGATCGCCTCGTCGAGCTTCGTGAACACCACGCGATCGGCGCCGACCGCGCTGAATCGCTCCACCGTCTGGATCAGGAAGGCCTGGTTACAGTTCGACGCAAGCACCAGGTGCGTCTCGTCGGGCCTGGCCGCGTCGAGAAACCGCTTGAGTTCGTCCAGACGGAGGGTGTCATTCTGGCCGCGCCCCGCCGTGTCGATCAGAATGACGTCGCATTCGCTCTGCCGCGCCAGTGCCTCGCTCAGTTCGGCGGGCGTCATCACGACCTCCAGGGGCACGTCGATGATCCCGGCGTAAACCTTGAGCTGATCCACTGCGGCGATGCGATAGGTGTCGATCGTGATCAGGGCGACCCGCAGGTTGTCGCGGAGCTTGAAGTGGGCCGCAAGCTTGGCGATCGTCGTGGTTTTTCCGACGCCCGTGGGGCCGACCATGGCCACAACCCGGGGCCGGCCGGTGCGCTTCACCTCGATCGGGCCCGCCGCCGGAACCATCGAGGCGATGTACTCGCAGAGCCGTCGGCGCACCGTCCGGCGGTCGGCCGCCGGCGAGCCATGCAGTTCCTCGCGGATGCGGGTCACCAGCTCGCGGGCGAGTTCGTCGGCCACCTCGGCCTGAATCAGGCGAAGGTAGTCGTCCATGAGTTCGTCCGGGACGGCCGGCGCGTGCAGGGAACGCGTCTCGCGCAGCACGGCCTGAACAAGGGAGCGAATCTGCGTGATCTCCTCGCGCAGTCCCTTCTCGGGCTGTGTAGCACTGACCTGCCGCGTCTGGGGTCCGGCGACGTGCAAGGCGGTTCCCTCCGCCTGTCGAGCATGGCCTCCTGCGACCGCGCCCATGTGAATCATACTCCGGGAAAGGCCCGGATGCAAGACGTTCACGTCGTTTGTCGCCGTAATCTCGACGACCGTCTTGCCGCCGATCCCGATGAACCCCCCCTTGCGAAGGGTCCGGGTGTGCAGGATGACGGCATGCCGGCCCAGGTCCCGCTTCACACGGGCCAGGGCCTCCGACATCGTATCAGCCTGGTACGTTCGCAAATTCATCGGAAAGCACCACGATTCCCTGAGAACGAACCTCCACACCACGAACAATTTCGTTGAATCCGAGGACCGCCACGTGCGGCATGGCCGGCTCGATCATCCGCCGAACCCATGCCCGCACCTGCGGGGAGCACAGCAGCACTGGGGTCTTCACCCCAGCACGGAGCGCCGCCTCGACCTGCTCCCGGATCGCCGCGACCAGTCGCCCCTGCGAATTCGGCGGCAGCGTGAGGTAGGTGCCGTGCTCGCTCCGCTCCAAGTGGGCGTTGATGAGGTCCTCGACCTGCGGATCGAGCGTAATGGCGACGATCGCGCCGTCGTCGCCCTTGTACGCCGCACAGATGCTGCGGGCCAGGGCATGTCGAACGTACTCGGTCAGCACGTCCAGGTCCTTGGTCCGAGGTGCCCAGTCGCCCAGCGTCTCGAGGATGGTCTCCAGATCGCGAACCGGCACACGCTCGCGCAGCAGGTTCTGCAAAACCTTCTGGAGCTCGCCCGTCTTGATCTGCTCCGGCACTACCTCCTCCACCAGTTTCGGTGCCCGCTCCTTCAGGGCATCCAGCAGCCGCGTGACCTGCTGGCGGGTGAGGAGTTCCGCCGCGTGCTGTCGGATGATCTCCGTCAGGTGTGTCGCCAGAACGCTGGACGCCTCGACGACCGTGTAATTCCGGTGCTCGGCCTCGTGCCGCTGCGCATCCGCGATCCACAGGGCCGGCAATCCGAACGCCGGCTCCCGCGTCTCGATCCCCGGCACCGGCGCCGAGACCAGCCCCGAGTCGATCGCGAGCAGGTGATCCGGCATCAGTTCGCCGCGGGCGACTTCGATCCCTTTGATCTTGATGACGTAGCGGTTCGGTTCCAGACGAAGCTGATCGCGGATGCGGATCGGCGGCACGACGATGCCCAGGTCCGTGGCGATCTGCTTGCGGATGTTCGTGATGCGGTCGAGCAGATCGCCGCCCTGCTTGCGATCGACGAGGCGGATAAGCCCGTAGCCGACCTCGAGCTCCATCGGATCGACGGCCAGGAACGACTCGACCTTCTCCGGCTTGTGGGCCTCGGCCTTCGCCCTGGCCGACTCCGCGGCAGCAGCCGCCACCCGCGTCCGGCCCAGCAGGATCGCCAGCCCCCCGCACCCGCCGCCAAGCAGCGCGAGCGGCAGTTTCGGCAGCGGCGTGAAGGCCAGCATTGCCAGGAAGGCCGCCGCCAGGGCCATCGCCGTCGGGCGCGAGGTGATCTGCGAAAGGACCTCCTCGCCCAGGTTGGTCTTTGCGTTGCTGCGCGTCACCAGCATCGCCGCCGCGATCGACACGATGAACGCGGGGATCTGCGCCGCCAGGCCGTCGCCGATCGTCAGCCGGGTGAAGACGTGCAGGCACTGCATGAACGGCAGGGGCGGATTCAGCTCCATCATCCCGACGTAGAAGCCCCCGATGACATTCACGAACGTGATGATGATGCCTGCGATGGCGTCGCCGCGGACGAACTTGGAGGCACCGTCCATCGCCCCGTAGAAGTCGGCCTCGTCGCTGATCTCCTGACGGCGGCGGCGGGCCTCCTGCTCGTTGATGAGGCCCGCGTTCAGGTCGGCGTCGATGGCCATCTGCTTACCGGGCATGCCGTCCAGGGTGAACCGGGCAGCCACCTCGGCGATGCGCGTGGCGCCCTTGGTCACCACAACGAACTGGATCACGACGATGATCGTGAAGATGATCACGCCGACCGCCAGCGAACCGCTCGCGACGAACTCGCCGAACGTCTGGATGACGTGGCCGGCGGCGGCCGTCCCCGCCTGGGCGTTCGTGAGGATCAGCCGCGTGGAGGCCGCGTTCAGCACGAGCCGGAAGAGCGTCAGCGCCAGCAGCACGGACGGAAACACCGAGAACTCCAGCGGGCTGCGCATGTACATCACGGACATGAGCACGAGCGCGGAGATCGTGATGTTCGTCGTCAGAAGCATGTCCAGCAGCCACGTCGGCAGCGGGATCAGGATCACCAGCAGCAGGCTTGCCGCGGCGATGGGGAACAGCATGCCCCGGTGCCGCTCCAGCAGCCGGAACGCACGGAAATCGGAGATCGTCGCAATAGCCATGCCGCGTCGTTCTTATCGCAATGCCGCCGCCGTCGCCCGTCGGGGCTTCCGGGACGTCAGCTCGTACACATACGCCAGGATTTCCGCGACCGCGCGATAGAATGCCGGCGGCACCTCCTGGCCCACCTCAACCTGGCGATAGAGCGCCTGCGCGAGCGGCCGCCGCTCCACGATCGGCACGCCGTGTTCGATCGCGATCTTGCGGATCTGCTCCGCCATAAAGCCCTGACCTTTGGCCACCACCCGCGGCGCCGCCATCGTCTCCTCGTCGTATTGCAGCGCCACCGCCAGTTCGGTCGGTTTCGTCACCACGACATCCGCCTTCGGCACGGCCGCCCGCCTCCGTTGGGCAGTCAGATCCAGTTGGATCCGCCGCCGGCGCTGCTTGACCTGTGGCTCCCCCTCCATCCGCCGCATCTCCTCCTTGACCTCCTCCTTGGTCATACGGAGGTCCTGTTCGTACTTGTATCGGTGGTAGACGTAGTCGAGGATCCCCAGGATCAGGAGCACGATGGCCAGCCGCAGGGCAAGTGCAAAGAGCAGCTCCCCGAGCAGGCCCGTCACGGCCCAGTGATGCATGCCCGCCGCGCTGACCACCAGGCCGTAGCGATCCCGAAGCGTCCGGTACGCCACCGCGCCCACGATGAGCATCTTCAGCACGTTCATCCCGAGCTGCACGAGGGACTGCGCCGAGAAGAGTCGCTTGAACCCCGCCAAAGGGCTCAGCTTCGAGAGGTTCGGCGTGAGCGGCTTGAGGGTCGGATTCCACCCCACCTGTGCCACGCCCACGACGATGCTGGCGACCATCAGCCCCAACAGGACCGGCAGAACCACGTAGCCGATCGCCGTCATCACCGTCAGGCCCACCCTCGGCATCGAGTCCGGCAGAATGACCGAGGTATCCGATTCGCCCAGGCAATACCGGATCGAATCGAGAAGCCGGGCCAGGATGGGCCGGGCCGCGAAGTACAGCGCGATCAACCCGCCCAGCAGCACTACCGCGGCGGCCAGGTCGTTGCTCCGGGCCACCTGGCCCTGCTCGCGCGCCTCGCGCCGACGGCGCGGGGTTGCGGGTTCCGTCCTGTCTTGCGTACTGTCCGGCACGACTTACACCCTCGCGCGGCACCGCCGCCGCGCCCGGCACCGCTCATGGATCATGCGCGGGCCCCGCCCAGCCACCCGCGGATCGCCTCAAACACCCCGTCGAACGCATCCTCCATCGCCGATGAGGCCAGTGGCAGCGTCCCCAGCAGCACGATGACCGCCACGAAGATCTTGATCGAAAAGCCGACGCTCATGACGTTGAGCTGGGGCACCGTGCGGGCCAGGAACCCGATCGCCACCGACGTCAGCAGCAGGGCGATGATCGCAGGCGCGGCCAGGCGAAAGCCCAGCACGAAGGACGTCGCCAGCAGATCGACCAGCATCCCGCAGGTCGCGGCGTCGGGCCGGAAGCTCATCACGGGCACTCGCGTAAAGCTCTCCAACAGCGTCCGAACAAGTTCCCGCTCGCCCCCGATCGCCAGAAAGACCAGCCCCGCGACCACGAAGTACAGTTGCCCGAGGATGGAGGCGTGCGCCCCCGTCATGGGATCAATCAACTGGCTGATCGCCACCCCGGACTGCTGCTCGATGATCGCACCGGTCAACTGCGTCGCCGTCAGGATCACGTTCGCGCCCAGCCCCAACGCAGCCCCGAGCGCAAACTCGCCGAGCATCCCCGCCACCGCCCCGCCCAGCGTGAAGTCGCAGCGCAGCCCCGGGAGCACCAGCGGAAAAACCGCCGCCGTCATGGCCAGTACCAGGTACACCCGCACCATGCGCGGAATCGCCGGACTGCTGAAGATCGGCGCGGCGATCATCAGTCCGGCCATCCGCGCAAGCGCCAGCGCGAAAGCGGGGGTCAGGCTCATGCATTCGATCAGCGTGGTCGGCATAACGTTCAGAACGGCGATTCACCCAACAGCACCTGTGTAAACTCGATCAGGCGGGCGGCGATCCACGGGACAAAAATCACCGCCGCCACGGCCATCGCCACGATTTTCGGAACGAACTGTAGCGTCTGCTCCTGCAACTGCGTGACAGCCTGGAAAACCGCGATGACCAGCCCGACCGCCAGGCCGATTGCCATCACCGGCGCGGAGAGAACCAGCACCATCCACAGCGCCTCGCGACCCAGATCGACGGCTGTACTCAGTTCCATCGTCGGTTCATCCGCGCCTTCCGCAGCCCGCCGGCACCCGGCCGGCGGCTAACTGAAACTTCCCAGCAACGTCCCCACCACCAGATGCCACCCGTCCGCCAGGACGAACAACAACACTTTGAACGGAAGCGAAATCAGTACGGGCGGCAGCATCAACATACCCATTGACACGAGGATCGAAGCGATCACCATGTCAATGACGAGAAACGGCAGATAGATCCGGAACCCCATCACGAACGCCGTCTTCAGCTCGCTGAGGATGAACGCCGGAATCAGCGACAGCGTCGGCACGTCGGCCCTCCGTAGCGTCGTGCCCGCGGCCACGGGTTTGCCCGTCGCGCGTTCGTAGAAGAGATAAACGCCCTCCTCGTTGCCCGCACGCTCGATCTGATCGAACATGAACCCGCGCAGGTACGCGCCGCCGATCTCCCACGCCCGCCGCTGCGTCATGCCCGGCTCGGCATCCAGCCAGGGCCGCAATGCCTCCGCGTAGATCCTTTGCCACGTCGGCCCCATGACGGCAAAGGTCATGAACAGCGACAGGCCGATCACCACCTGCGACGGGGGCAGCGTGGGCACGCCGATCGCCTGACGCAGGAGCGAAAGCACAATCACGATCCGCGTGAAGCACGTCGTCAGGATCAGGAATGCCGGCGCGAGCGACAGGAGCGTCAGAAGGACCAGGATCTGAAGCGTGGAAGCGACACCCTCCCGGGTCGTGGCCGGGCCGGCAACGTTACGGAGGTCCGGAATGCCGATCGGATTGTCGATCGTGCGCGGTCCGGCGGGTGCGTCCGTCCGGACATTCCCGGGCGCCACCGGCGCCGGGGGCACAGGAGGCTCCGCCGGAACCTGCGCCCGGGCAAGGCCGGCCGGCAGAGCCGACAACGCCACGGCCACCAGGATCGCCAGTCGGAATGTCGAGCCTCCATGCTCGCGCATCGCGCTACTCCGTCGCGCTGCCGCGGGAAACTCCGCCCCGCGCCCCCGTTTTCTCCATCCGCCCGTCTGCGGCTAAGTGCCCGTCAGGCTCCGCACCTTGCTCAACAAGCCGCGAAGTTGCTGTCTCGCCGTGACGTAGGCGGCCGCCCGGTCCGTCGCAGGCCCGCCCGCCTCTGCCGACAGGTCGGCATGGTCGGACGGCTCATATGCCGCCGCCTCGCGGAGGACTTCCCGCTCGAATGTGCGACTCAGCGAGCCGTCCCGCAGACTCACCGAGCGGCCGACGAGTTCCGCCACCTCGTCCGGATCCGTAATGGTGTCGAGGTGTGTCAGCTTGTCCGGCGTTATGCCGATCACGACAATCCGCCGCCCGACCCTCAACAGTGCCACGCTTTGGCGGGCCGAGAGGTGCTGACGCCCGAGGACCTCGACCATCCCGCGCCCCCCCGGGCCGCCCTGCCACCGGCTGGGCAGTATCCGCCTTGCCAGAAGCGCCAACGCCCCGATCAGGGCCAGAACCACCGCCAGCGGCCACAAACCCTGTATGCGCCCGAGCCAGCTCGACGAAGCCGCCGCCGCACCGCCGGTCGTGGCGCTGCCCCCGCCGGCTACCCGCCCGGACATCCTCCCGCCGCGCCGCTCGACCGGCCGATCCTCAAAGCCCGCCTCGCCGACAGGCACTGCGGACGGCGGCGCTACGCCCGGGCCCGATGACCGGTTCGCAACCACCTTCGACACCCCGGAGGTCTCTTCGGCGGCAGGCGTATCCGCCGCCGCAAGGCCCGTCAGGAGTATCGCGATGGACAAGCCGGTCGTCATGCTACGTCACGTCCTCCACCGCCGGGAGAATCTCATTGATACGCACGCAGAAATTGTCGTTGAGAACGAGGACTTCCCCGCGGGCAACCAGCCTCTCGTTCACCAGCACGTCCACCGGATCGCCCGCGAGCTTGTCCAGCTCCACCACGGAGCCCGGGCCCAGCCGCAGAACGTCCTCCACGAACATCCGGGTGCGCCCCAGCTCAATCTTGACGTGCAGGTCCACGTCCCGAAGCAGATCGATGTTGCGGCTATCCGGCGGCCGGTCCGCCTCCTCAAGAAGATTCGGCAGATCCAGCGGCGCGACACCGGCGGGGGCCGCAGCGGGATGGAGCTGCGCGTCGGTGAGATCGGGCGGCGCCGTCTCCGTCGTCTCGGCGGCTACGGCCGCGGCAACCTGAGGGGCAGCCGGATTGTCGTTCCCGGCGGCCGCGTCGCCCGCGTCGGCCTGAACGGCCGGCGCCTCGGAAGCGGGCAACACGGCGTCGATATCTTCCTGGCTCAGCGGCGAAGCGCCCGCAGCATCACTCATTGCATCCCTGCCTTGTGCTCAGAATCCCGGTCGGGCCGTCCCGGCCCCTCGATTCGGACCGCCTAACTGTCCGCGCTGTACCACATGAGCGACGGAATGAGGATCTCCTGAACCGCGTTGACATCGCCAAGAACCGCGTCCACCTCGTGCTTGATCTGCCGCCGAAGCGTCTCGAGACCCGGCTCCTTGAAGAACTGCGGATCGGCGGCGCGAATCACCTTCGCCATACGGTCCTCGACGGATGCCTTCTTCTCTTCCAGAACCTTCTGCACCTTGTCGGCCGCGTCGCCGGCAACCCGCCCGTAGATCTTCATGTCATAGATGATGTTATGCCCCGTGCGATCATTCATCGCACGGAACGCCGCCCCGC
>CAZMVY010000159.1:0-11677 GCA_964569765.1 uncultured Planctomycetales bacterium | reverse complement strand
TCCAATACCACCCTTATTCCTGATGCCTATATCACCATCGTCAACAAGGGCGGGGCGGGCACGATCGAGGAACTCCGCACCCGGGCGAAGTTCGTTCGCGTCTCGGGTGCCAGCGTGATAGAATCTCACCCGCACGACATCGCGATTACAAAGGAATCGCCCAACTATGCGGTCGATCTTACCGACGATCTCTGATGCGTGGCGGCGCCCGCTGGCGTACGCCGTGTCCGTGCTTGCGGCCGCCGGCTGCTCGCCGGCCGGGCCGGGGCCCAACCCTTTCCGGGACGACTCGATCCCGCGCAGCGAGTGGACGACCCCGTCCGCTGAAGCCGTCGCGGCGCAGAACGTCACGGCCGGCGTTCGCGAACGGCCCTGGCCGCCGGCCGAGGCGTCGTACGAGCCCCTCGGCGTGCCCCACTGGCCGCTGTGGTGGGAAGACCCATTCGAGGACAAGGGCAATAGCGCCAAGGACCGGTTCGCCTGGACCTGGGAGGACTACGTTGCGCTGCCATACTCGAACGGCCGCTGGCTGCTGAACACCGTCGGGTGGCCCATCAGCGCCATCGTCACGCCGCCCGGCACCACGATGATCAGCGACGGCCACCTGAGCAAGCAGGCCCTCGGCTACGACCACGACGCAACCCGCGGCAAGCCGTGGCCGGTCACGGTGGATCCGATCGAGGCCGCGCCGACGACGCAGCCCGGGCAGTAGCACGAAGCCAACACCTGCATGCAGCGCGGGTTCTACTCTTCCTCAAGCGAGCGACGAATGTCGTCAAGCCGCTCTCGCAGCACCATCGGCAGGGGCTCTCGGACCGATTCGCCGATCAAGCCGACGCTGAGAAGGTCGGCGACGTGAGCACGGTCGATATCGCGGTTCGATGTGAGCTTCATCCGCACCAGGGCCGGCAGGTCCAACACCCAGAAGCCTTCGGAATCACGAACCACCTCGATTACCAGGGGTGCCGGACACGGATACGATGGTCGGACCAGCTCCCCGGCCCAGACGAGGCCCACGCCCGACCGGCGGCTCGGTTCCCCGGGATCGATGAACAGCACAAGGCTCCGCAGATCCTCGCGAACGAACCCCACTTCCTGCATAACCGACGTGACTCGGTCAAGGTCGGATTGCGGACCAGGAGGTCCACGTCCTTCGTTGCGCGCGTCGCGCTGGGATCGGCTCGCCCGCCCCAGGCCGCCACGGCATTCCCGCCCGCCACGGCGTACCGGATTGCCGCAGCGTCCAGCGCCGCCGTCACTCGCTTCAGGCGCTTCTCGACGCGATCGACCGCCATAACGTGGGCTCGAAAGGATGGCGTTCCCACGCCCCCGATTGTATCGCACCTTCAGGGCCCGGGCCAAGCCATTCCTCGCAAGAGCTGATCGAGAAAACGACTCAGCGCAAGACCCGGGCGGACATCGAAGAACTGCCCGTTACTTCTTGAGCTTTTCGATCGCCGCCCGCACGATCGGCTCGCGGCGGATCATCCGGTCGGCCTCGGCGTACGAGACGCGTCCGCCGGCCATCACGAGGGCCTTGGGCACGACCTTCGTCGCGTTCGTCGCGGCCTCCACGCAGCGCGAAGGCGTGGCGTGAAGCATGGCGGGGGTCAGGCGGTCGGTCTGGAAGATGGCCCGCAACAGGCATCGCCTCGCCTGCTCGGCCGAAACGCCCGTGATGTGCTGGATGATCCCCAGCGTGCGGTAGTAGAGCTTGTTGTTGCTGATCCGCAGATCGACCATGCGGTTCTGATAGACCTTGCCGCAGAGGATGTGCGCGCCGGTCGTCAGCGCGTTGAGCACGAGCTTGGTAGCGTATTCCTGACAGAAATCAGGCCAGCCGCGGACCAGGAACTGCCCTCCCGGGACCTGCACCAGCCCATCCCATCGGAGCTCGGGCACGCGTGCCCTTGCAAGCTGAATCCCCGCGATCCGGGCCCCGGCCCGCTTGCTCCGCCGAAGCGCCTCCAGCACGCGCCGGTTGAACGACCGGTCCGCTATGCCCACCACGAGGTCCCTGGCGGTGAGGCCGGGGAGCTTCTCACGCAGGAAGTCATCGAGCGAGATCCGATAGAAGGGCCCCTCCGCGCTCAGGTCCTGCCCCGGCCCCAGCAGCGTTCGCCAGCCCCCGACGAGGAAGCCGCGGACATCCTCGAAGTCGGCACCGAACGTTGGAGGACACTCCGATGCATCGACAATGCCGAGGATCCCCGGCGCGCCGGAGCCGACGTAATAGATATGGCCGCCGGATCGTAGCGCCTCTCCGCCGGCCGCTACCAGCCTTGCGATCTGCGAGATCTGTCGGTAGACGTGCTGGCGAGTCATTTCATAGAGCCGAACCGACGCCTGGATCGCGAGTGACGAAGGCTGTTGCGTGCGAAGACTCCTCTTCGCGGTGGCCGGCGCCGCGGCAAACGAAAAGATCGTTTCCAGGATCAACTTCGTGGCGCTGCCGCCCTTCATCCGCGTCGAGCCGGTGATCGGCTCGGGGCCCACGACCGGATTGAGAATGAGGCAATTCTCCTTCCGGCAGATCAGACGAACGACGTCGGCGAAGGTCTTGTCCCAGTTCTCGACCTCTACGTCGCGCGCGCGATCCTCCGGGTTGAAACCGAGCAGGACGCTCCTGGCCCCCGGGCGCTTCGAAAGATGGAACAACTGTCCCGCGATATACGGTGCGGAGAAGCCGCACGTGATGCCGATGTACAGCACCCGTTTCCGGCCGTCGATCGCGGCCTGCAGTTCCGTCCACGCCTGGTGAGGATCGTCCTCCGCCCCTTCCTGCGCCTTGATCAGGGCCTTATCCCCGCCGGCCATCAGGTAGCGGAAGTTCGGCGTGCGTTTGTGTTGCGCGAGCAGGCCGTTGAACGCCCGCGCGACGAACATCGCCAGGCGTCCGCTCGTGCCGGCACCGGAAATGACGATCACGGCATCCTCGCACCCGATCAGCGGCACGGCCCACTCCACGACGCGGACCATCTTCGCGACGATTTCGTCGTCGCACAGCGCGGGGAACGTCCGGTAGCCGTTGTAGATCTGTGAGTCGGACGCACGAAGCAGCCGCACGATCCCCTCGGGCGACGCTACGTCGATGTCGGTGGTCAGTTCGTTCGGAGTTTCGGTGATGCTGGGTAAGCTCATCATGCACGGTTTACCCGTGCCCGCCCGAGCGGTCAATAGCTATACACCGCGAGCCCGGGCATGCCCTTGAAGTGCTTCCGATTGCCCGCGACCAATGTGTGCCCATTGACCAGAGCCAGCGAGCCGATGAGTGCGTCCATGTCGCCCGCGGGCCGCCCGCGCATGAGCAGATGTGCTGTGACACGACCGAACATGCGGGCCGCCGGCTCGTCGAACGGAAGGATCTCTCGATGCCGCAGAGCATGTCCGCAAAGGCGGATTCCTCCGTTGCGGGATCTTCGGACCTCTGAACGCCGACCCGGAACTCGGCCACGGTGAAAAGGGTCGTGACGAATGCATCCTCGGCGCGCCAACTCGGCCACGCAAGCCAACGCGTTGGACGGCGACGACCGTGGGGCTTGGAGCGGTGTGTCATTTCCGATCAGACGGCGGACGGCTGCGCTCCACTTCCTCGCGGATTTCCTCAAGCAGCGCCCGCGTGCCGTGCCGATCGGTCCAACGAAACACGTATGCGATGTCCAGACCCGCACCGCTGTATGCGAGAACACGTCGCACGTCCTCGCGATGTTTGGGGTTGCGGCTGAGTTTGAGCCAGCGGAACTTCTGCACCATCATGTTTTCTGTCGCCATGACCCAGACGGGAATGTCCTCGTATGCGTCGAGCCGTCGCCGCGCAAACCGGGAACAATCGAAGCGGTCGTGTGACAACAAGAACAACTCGGTCTTGAAGGCGCTGCTCCGATGGTCCGGAATGTATCGCGTCGTGTGCGTAGCTATCTCGAACGAAGGCCGCCGGTCCGTATCGAACTGGTCGCGCAGTGAGTCGAACAACCGGGCCAGTGACGCCGCATCCGTCCCGACGAAAAAGTCAACACCCTTCGTCGACCTTGCGACGACGTAGAAGTTGCTGGCCAGAAATCCGGAGAGCGCGTACGGAATGCCAGATGCGTTGAGGGCGATGAGGGCCTGGCGTACCGCTTCCACTTCGTTCACCAGAGGGCGTCCAGTTCGGCAGAGCGCGCTAACCACTCCCGGTGAATCCGCATCAATTCCGCTTCGTCCGCGTCGGGATGTTGCCGCCGGATCGCCTGCATCGTCATCCTTCGACCCATTTCCTGGAGACACAGACTTGCGATAACGCACTGCATCCCGGGGATCTGGCGGCTCCGGCGGACGTCGTCCCAGTCGATCGCCTCCGGGTGCCAGACGGGTATCTCATTCTCGGCCATCGGCGGTACCTCGCATATGGAGTGCGGTCTCTCCGAGACCGCATGCGGCCTCTGGAGAGGCCGCACTCCGAAGCGGCACTCCACGTAGCTGTTCTACGTCCCGCCGAAAACCGCTACAATATGCGTTTCTGGCCGGGGGCGCCGGCGCGGTTCGCCGGCCCGGAATCCCTGGGTGCTATGATCGGCTACTCTCGGCGGGCGAAGGCGCCCCGGCCGTGTGCAACGCCAGCAACGGAGTCCGTACATGCCCAAACTCGAGAAACGTCCCGTGGTCCTCATTGTCCGTGACGGCTGGGGCCACAACCCCTACCCGGAGTGGAACAAGGCCAACGCCGTCTACCTCGGAAAGACCCCCAACACCGACCGCCTCATGGCCGAGTACCCGCACACGACCATCCACACGAGCGGCGAGGACGTCGGCCTGCCCGCCGGCACCATGGGCAACAGCGAAGTCGGCCACCAGAACATCGGCGCCGGGCGGATCGTCGACCAGGAGGTCATGCGGATCACCCGCCGGATCCGTGACGGCTCGTTCTTCGAGAACCCCGCCCTCTGCGCCGCCGCCGACCGTGCGAAGAAGACCGGCGGCTGCGTCCACGTCATGGGCCTCTATTCCGACATCGGCGTGCACAGCGTCCTCGAACACCTCTACGCCACGGTTGAGCTGTGCAAGCGGCGCGGCGTGCCGGGCGACCACATCATCGTCCACGCCTTCGGCGACGGCCGCGACAGCCCGCCCGACAGCGGCATCGAATACAACCGCCAGGTCGAAGCGAAGCTCCGCGACCTCGGCGCCGGCCGCATCGGCAGCGTCATCGGCCGCTTCTACGCGATGGATCGCGACAACCGCTGGGATCGCGTCGAGAAGGCCTATCGCATGCTCACGCTCGGCGAAGGTCTCCGCGTGAAGTCGGCCGAGGAGGCGTTCCGGCACTACTATGCCCACCCCACCGGCGACAACATGAGGGGCGACGAATTCATCGAGCCGACACTCGTCTGTCCGGACGGCCGCGAGCCCGCGATCATCCGCGACGGGGACGCCGTAGTATTCTTCAATTTCCGCGGCGACCGCCCGCGCGAGCTCACCAAGGCGTTCGTGTACGACGAGTTTCCCTTCCGCGCGAAGGACAAGGACGGCGTCGAGAAGACGTTCGGCTTCCCGCGCGCCAAGAAGCTCGACCTCTACTACGCCACGATGACGGCGTACGAGACGGACCTGCCGGTACACGTTGCCTTCGAAAAGCCCCCGAAGATGAAAGGCCTGATCGGCGAATACGTGAGTAACCTCGGCCTGCGGCAGTTCCGCTGCGCCGAGACGGAGAAGTTCCCCCACGTAACCTTCTTCTTCAACGACTACCGGGATGAGCCCTTTCCCGGCGAAGACCGCAAGCTCGTTCCCTCGCCGCGCGATATCGCCACGTATGACCAGCGCCCGGAGATGTCCGCCTACCCGGTCACCGACGAAATGGTCAACGCCGTCCGGTCGGGCCGGTACGACTTCATGGTGCTGAACTACGCCAACGGCGACATGGTGGGCCACACCGGCGTGCTCGAAGCGGCAATCAAGGCCGTCGAGGCCGTCGATGCGTGTGTCGGCCGTGTGGTGGAGGCGGTGCTCCAGCAGGGCGGCGCCCTCATCATCACCGCCGATCACGGCAACTGCGAACAGATGATCGACCCGGCCACCGGCGGCCCGCACACGGCGCACACGACCTACGATGTGGACCTCCTCCTCGTGGACGACCGATTCAAAGGCCGCACGCTCCGCGGCGACGGCCGCCTCGCCGACATTGCCCCGACGCTGCTGCACATGATGGGCCTCGAGCCGCCGAAGGAGATGGAAGGAACGTCCCTGCTCAATCGAAACACGTAGGAGGGGGTGCGACCCCGACACGGTGCCGCAAAGGCATATACGGAGGAAATGTTGAATGTCCCGCAAGAGCTCGCGTCGTGACTTCCTGCAACGCTCGGTCGTCGCCGGGATCGGGTTCTGGATCGCCGGCAACCGCGCCCATGCGCAGAGCAGACCCGCCCGCGACAGGCTCCGTATCGCCGTCATCGGCGTCGCCGGCCAGGGGGCATGGAACCTGGGCCAGCTCACGGGCGAGGAGATCGTCGCCCTCTGCGACGTGGATGAAAAACGCGCCGCCGAGGCCCGCAACCGCTTCCCGAAGGCGAAGTTCTGTACCGACCTGCGGCGCGTCTTCGATTACAAGGATGTCGAGGCCGTTCTCATCGCCACGCCCGACCACACGCACGCGCCCGCCACGCTGATGGCCCTGCACGCCGGCAAGCACGTGTACTGCGAGAAGCCGCTCACGCACACCGTCTACGAAGCCCGCCTCGTCGCGGAGACGGCCGCCAAGACGAAGCTCGCCACGCAGATGGGCACACAGATGCACGCCTGCTCGAACTACCGCCGTGCGGTCGAGGCGATCCAGACTGGCGCCATCGGGCCAGTGCGCGACGTGCATGTCTGGGCCGACCGCGTCTGGGCCGGCGGCGAGCGTCCGAAAGACAACCCGCCCGTGCCCGAAGGCCTGCACTGGGATCTCTGGCTCGGCCCCGCACCGGCCCGCCCGTACAACCCGGCATGGTGCCCCGAGCGGTGGCGCGGATGGTGGGACTTTGGCGGCGGGACGCTCGGCGACATGGGCTGCCACCTCATGGACCTCGCCTTCTGGGCGCTCGGGCTGCGCTATCCCAGCCGTATCGAAGCCGAGGGACCGCCCATAAGCGACGAGAGCGCCCCCGCGTGGATGATCGCCCGCTACGACTTCCCCGCCCGGCGCAACCTGCCCGCGGTGACCTTGACCTGGTACAGCGGCGGGAAACGCCCCCCGCTTTTCGCGGAAGGCAAGCTGCCCAGGTGGGGCGACGGCGTCCTGTTCGTCGGCGAGAAGGGCATGCTCCTGTGCGACTACGAGCGGAATCTGCTCCTGCCCGAAGAGCGATTCAAGGACTATCCGCGGCCGGCACCGTTTATCCCCGAGTCGATCGGTCATCACCGCGAATGGATCGAGGCGTGCAAGAACGGCAGCCCGACCGCCTGCAACTTCGACTACGCCGGCGCCCTGACCGAGACGGTCCTCCTGGGCAACGTGGCATACCGCACGGGCCGCAAGCTCGTTTGGGACGCCCGACGCCTCAAGGCCGCCAACGCCCCCGAGGCCGAGAAGTTCATCAGGCCCGAGTACCACAACGGGTGGAAGCTGTAAGGCTCCCGGCGCTATCAGATGCGCTTCGGCTTCGCAGGGCTTCAGACCGCGTCGATCCCTGCCTTCACGAGGGCCGCACGCAAGAACGCTGCGTCCTTTCGCACGGCGGCGAGAATCGCCTTTTCATCGTCACTGCCCGGCGCCCCGACGCGCCCGTATTCGATGTGAAGCGAGATCGGGCCGGCGAAGCGGTGTGACTTCAGCGTCGCAAGGACCTCACCCCATCGAACGGCTCCTTCGCCCAACGGCCCCAGGCGCGGACGCCATTCGCCCTCCTCCTTCTGCCAGGCAAAGTCCTTCACGGCGAGCATATTGATCCGCGGTGCCAGCACGTTCAGGCCGATGCGCCAGCCGCCCGAGCCGCCCTCGATCGTCGCATGGCACCCGTCGAAATAAGAGCCGATACACCTCGGATCGAGGTCGCGGAGAAGGTCCCACTCGTCCCACATCAACGCGCCGATATACATTCCCGAGTGATTGTGAAACCCTGCCCGGATGCGGTGTTCGGCCAGCACCGGCGCGAGTTCGCGGAGTTCCGCCTTCGCGTCGGCGAACGCCTGCTGCACCGCTTTGGCATTCCAGCACGGATAGTACCCGAGCTTCATGTAACGAATACCCAGGGCGGCGGCGGTCCGGACGACGGGGAGCGCATGCTTCTGCCGGACGGACGTGACGTCCGTAGTAATCATGGCAATCCCGATTTCGGCCCTCTGCAAGGTCTCGTGCGCCCGCGGAAGATCGTCGGCGACACGATCCGGCAACACGTGCCCGGCCGGCCGAACCGTGAGATCAACGCTCTTGAAGCCGAGAGCGGCTATCGCCTCCGCAAGCTGCTCGACGCTGCGGGAGCCAAGGCATTTCGAGAACAAGCAGACCGACGATCTCTCGACCCCCGAGGCCATCGGGTCTGCCGCTGCGAATGCGGCCGAGGGCACGAGCACGGCGGCCCCAGCCGCGGCAGAGGACAACAGGAACTGTCTTCGGCTTGACCCGATGATGGGGGCATGGCCGTTCGTATTGTTCATTGACGTTCTCCTGCCGTTTCCCCGAGTGTACCCGCTGCATGCCTCCGTGGCACCACGCGCCGCGCCGAACCGGTTCCGGCTGGAAGTTGCAAGCCGACAGGCAAGGAGAAGCATTGCATGCGTGGCAATCACTGATGATCGTAGCCACGAAGCCGGCGAGCGTTTACAATGCGCCAGCTTGACCACAATCCGTTGCAGCGCGAGGAGGCTTTCATGAAGGCGAACAACCTCAGTCGTCGTGAGTTTCTGAACCGTTCCGCCGGAGCCGTCGCGGGCATCGCGGCGGGCACGGTCCTGGCTCCCGCCAGGGCGCCGGCCGCGGGCAACAGCAGGAAGAAGTACGTCGTGGGCATCATGGGCTGCGGCGGGCGCTGCACGTTCCTTCTGAACGACTGCCTCGCCAAACGAGCCGATATGGAGATCGCCTACGTGTGCGACATCGACGCCCGGCGGCTGGCCGACGGGGCCGCCCTCGTCGAAAAGCTCACCGGCCGCAAGCCGAAGGCCGTCTCCGATTTCCGGCGGATGCTCGACGACAAGGACGTCCACGCCATGTTCAGCATCACGCCCGATCACTGGCACGCCCTCTCCACGATCACGGCCTGTCAGGCCGGCAAGGACGTTTACGTCGAGAAGCCGTGCTCCCAGAACGTCTGGGAGGGCAGAAAGATGGTCGAGGCGGCGCGGAAGTACAAGCGCGTCGTCCAGGTCGGCGCGCAGACCCGCAGCGGCCGCTACACCCGCGCCGCCGCCGAGTACATTCGCTCCGGCAAGCTCGGGCCGGTGTACTTCGTCCGCGTCGTGAATATGAAACAGTGGGACAGTATCGGCCATAAGGAGGATGCGCCCGTGCCCCCGGGCGTGAACTACGATGCGTGGCTCGGACCCGCCCCGCAGCGGCCGTTCAACCCCAACCGCTTTCACTACACGTGGCACTGGCACTGGGACTACTCCGGCGGCGACATCATCAACGACGGCGTCCACCAGATCGACGCGGCCCGCATGCTGATCGGTCAGGACTATCCCACCGCCGTCACGTCCACTGGCGGCAAGTTCAACACCCCGGAGGACGATGCGGACGTGCCCGATACACAGATCGCAACCTGGGACTTTCACAATCTGCGGATGACCTTCGAACTGATGCTGCGAACGCCCTACATGAAGAAGATGCCCTGGGAACTCCGCGACAAGCTCGACACGTTCCCGAACTGGCCCTTCGACGGCATGCGTGTCGAGGTGTACGGCACGAAGGGCATCCTGTACTTCGAGCGGCACGGCGGCGGCTGGCAGGTCTTCGATGAGAGCGAGAAGGTGATCGCCAAGGACCACGACATCCACCCGCACTACGCCCACCTGGACAACTTCTTCGAGTGCATCGAGTCGCGCAAAAAGCCCAACGGCGACGTGGAGGAACTGCACCACTCGACGATCCTCTGCCAGATCGCGAACATCTCCTACCGGCTCGGCGGGCGGCAGCTCCGGTTCGACGGCCGGACGGAGCAGTTCGTCGGCGACCCGGAAGCAGACAAGCTGCTCAAACGCGTCGGCCGCGAACCGTATGTGATTCCTGACGAGGTCTGAACGACCCGACCGCTTTCCCCCGGAGAAAGCGGCGCGAGGCCCGCGGTATGAAAGCCGAATCGCACAGGGCCGGCTACAGCGGAATCCGGCCCGTCCTGCTCCTGATCCTGTTCGGCGGCGCGGCCGTGGGACAGGAAACCCGGCCTGCCGTCGAGTGTCTGCCGGGCACGCAACCGCTCACCGCGCCCGGCGATCTCGCGCGGGAAATGGTGGCGGGGATCGATCGCTTCTTCACACGCGAGCTGGCCGCCTCGCTCGATCGTCGCGAGCGTCATTGGCACCGTGACTACAGCTCGCCCGAGGCCTACAGCCGCTCCGTCGAGGCCAACCGCGCCCGCCTCGCCAGGATCATCGGCGCGGTCGATGCGCGGGTCTCGCCGGTCGAGATGCACCTTGTCGCGACCACCACACGTCCCGCGCGAATCGCCGACCGCGACGGATACACCGTCGAAGCCGTCCGCTGGCCGGTGCTCGATGGCGTCGATGCCGAAGGTCTGTTGCTCCAGCCCAGGGGCAAGCCGATCGCCCGTATCGTCGCGCTGCCGGACGCGGACTGGACGCCGGAGATGCTCGCGGGCCTCGAACCCGGCGTCGAATCCCAGGGACAGTTCGCCCGTCGCCTCGCGGAGAACGGCTGCCAGGTACTCATCCCCGTGCTGATCGACCGCCGCGACACCTGGTCCGGCAACCCGAAGGTCCGTATGACGAACCAGCCGCATCGCGAATTCATCTACCGCATGGCGTTCGAAATGGGCCGCCACATCATCGGCTATGAGGTGCAGAAGGTCCTCGCCGGCGTAGACTGGTTCCGTTCTCTCTCGTCCCCGGGCGGAACTCCCTCGGCAGCCTTGGATCTCCAATCTGGGATTCGGGCGCGGAACGCTCCTCTCCCGGGTACCGGACGAAGCGATTCCTCCGCGGTCCGCAATCCCGAATCCGAAACCGCCCGCGTTCCCGTCGGCGTCATTGGCTATGGGGAAGGCGGTCTCATCGCGTTGTGCGCCGGCGCCCTCGATACGCGAATCGATGCCGTGTGCGTCAGCGGTTACTTCCAATCACGGCAGGACGTGTGGGCGGAGCCGATCTATCGCAACGTGTGGGGACTGCTCGACGAGTTCGGCGATGCGGAGATCGCGAGCCTCGTAGCGCCGCGACCCCTCATCATCGAGGCCAGCCGTGGGCCCCGGATCGACGGTCCGCCGCCAGTCCGGGAAGGCCGCACCGGCGCCGCCCCCGGGCGGCTGATGCCGCCGCCGCTTGCCTCCGTACAAGCGGAGTACAACCGCGCCAAAATGTTCTACGACAAGCTCGGCGTCGGCACGAAGCTGACGCTGATCCTGCCGCCCGAGGGCGGCGACCAGGAAGACCAGGGTTCCAAACCCGCCCTGACCGACTTTCTCGGCGCCCTCGGCCATCGAAAACCGCTCAAGCCGGCCAAGCCGGGCGGCGCGGCGAAACTGGCTGTGTCTCTCAAGCCCCGAGC
>CAZMVY010000158.1:0-11732 GCA_964569765.1 uncultured Planctomycetales bacterium | reverse complement strand
CGCTGACCAACGAGGCCTTCATGTCGCCCGGCGTCTCGAGAAGCAGGCAGTGCCCGCCCGCGTGCGCCGATGCGGTGTCGATGCGGAACGTGGCCTTCCCGGTCGGGACATACGTGGTCCAGCCGGCGGGCGTGCCGTCCGCCCGGATCGTGCCCTCGAAATCGCCGTTGAACAACAGATTCAGCCGCTCGGCGTAAGCGGGTGCACCGGTACACAGGGCGACGATCGGGGCGAGCAGTCCCGGCAGCGTGCCACACATCCGGGGTTTCACGCGTTCCTCCACCTTTCGGCGCACGCCGTCACCGGATCGGAAGACCTCCCGTCCCTCGGTCCGTGTGTCGCGCGGCCAATGCCCGGCAAGGCGCAACAATCCGCGCCGGCGGCGAAACGCCTCTGCGCGATCTCAGGCCTTCAGTCCTTTTAGGTCCGCCTCCCACTTCTCGTTTGCGGCGAGCATTTCCTTCCACGTCACCGGTTCGTTCCTGTACGCCGCCGTGCGGGCCAGGATACACGTCAGGTTGCTTCGCACGGACGGCGCGACGGTACCGTTGGAGTAGTCGCCCTTCGTGACGAACTCGTAGAACTCCCTGATGTTCACCACCGTGCCGGATTCGTACAGGGCGCCGTGCTTCCAGGTCCCGCCCTCGTACCGGCATTCGGGCATGCCGTCGATCTTCACGTGGGTGTAGTAATCCGTATCGATCATGCCGACCGATCCGTAGATCCGGCAGGCGATTTCCGTCGGGGCGCCCGGCGAACACTGGTTGCCCACGTAACTCAGGATGAAATCGTTCGGGAACCAGAGGTTCACGTTGAAGTAGTCGTAGATGTTGCCGTACGCCCGCAGGCCACGGCTGCCGCCGCCGCCGATCGCCTTGATCGGGTCGGCGTTGAGGATCCAGGTCGCGACGTCCAGCGTGTGGATGTTCTGCTCGACGATGAAGTCGCCGGACAGTTCGCGGATGCAGTACCACCGGCGGAGGCGGTCCTCCGGCGTCTCGGGGCCGGGGAAGTGCCCGACGCCCCACGGGTACATTGCCCAGCCGGTCACGAGCTTGCCGATATCGCCGCGGTGGACGCGCCTGACCGCCTCGCGGTAGAACTCGTTCGCGCGGGTCTGGAAGTCCACGAGGAAGACGAGCTTCTTCGCGGTCGCCTTGCGGCCCGATTCGCCGATCGACAGACAGCCCGGTACATCCACGGCGATGGGCTTGGCGACGTAGACGTGCTTGCCCGCGTCCACGGCCGCCGCGCACTGCTCGGGATGGAAGTACGGCGGCGTCTCGATCACGACGGCGTCGAGCTTGTCGTCCACGAGTTTCTTGTACGCCGAAAGCGTCGTGTAGCGCCGGGAAGGGGGAATCTTCCACTTGTCGCCGGTCTTCTCCACGTGGTCCGGATAGTAATCGGCACAGGCAACGAGCCTGTACTTGCCGTGCTTGTGGAAGAGATCGACGATCCAGTTTCCGCGACCGCCGCAGCCGAGCAACCCGATCTCAATGATCGAGTTGGCCTCGGTGCCGCGGACCGACGACGGCTTGACCACGGTGAACGCCGTTGCCGCCGCGGCGCCGGCGAGGAACTCACGACGACCCATCCTGTTCGTGTTGTCACGTTCTGTCATTGCCCGCCTCCGATCATGAAAATACGGTCCGCCGGGCGGACCCGGTTTGCGTTCGTGCGGTCAGCATAGCGCCCCGGGCGGGCGGACTCAACCCCGGCGCCGCAGAGGACAGCGCGGGACGGCGGAAGAGTGAAAGAGTGGAAAAGTGAAAGCGTCCGCGCGGAAACTCCCCTCGCCGGTTTCGACGGCGGCCCCGACGTCGAACGCGATGGCGGGGCATGACGACATACGGCCGGTCCGGTACAATTCGCCCGTCGTTCGGGCAGCCCGCGTCTCGCGTCGCTTGCGGTCTGCGATCTGTGTGCCCGAGTCGGCGGCGTCGGGTGGTATGCGTGTATACCCATACCCGTGCTCTGGAGAGCAGTCTCTCGGAAGCTGCGCGGCCTCGGCGGGGCCGCACTCCACAACGCGTCACGGCGTACTGACTCATGCCACCCAGAACGCAATTCGCGGACACAAGGACCCCGCCCCGGCTCCGCTGTCCGTTCCGCGGTAACGGTGTCATGAAAGACCTTCTGAATCAAGGAGCTTGATTATGTCGGATAAGTCGCACACGACGCGTCGGGACTTCCTCACTACCTCAGCCAAAGTGGCAGGCCTTGCGGGCCTGGCCGCGACGGCCGGCTGCTCGATCATGGAGAAATCCGCGCCGATTGCCGTGAGCGCCGGGCCGGCGCCGCACCCCATCGGGCCGGATACGACGATCCGGCTGGGCCTCATCGGTGTCGGCGGGCGCGGGCGGGAGATCCTCAAGCCCGCGCTCAAGCAGAAGAACATCGAGGTCAAGGCCATCGCCGATCCCAACGAGCCCAATCGCGGTAAGTGCCTCGACCAGATCAAGGAGGCCCTCGGCCAGACGCCGGAAGTCTACACAGGACCGGAGGACTACAAGAGGCTCGTCGCCCGCGACGACATCGACGCGGTCATTCTGGCCGTGCCGCCGGACCTGCACGGCGCGATGTACCTTGCGTGCTTCGCTGCGGGCAAGCACTTCTACGGCGAGAAGCCGATGTGCATCGAGAAGAACGAGGCCGACGCCCTCGTGAAGGCGCAGGAGTTGAACCCGCGCGTGGTCGGGCAGATCGGCTTCCAGCGGCGCGGCTGCCCGCGGTATCAGGCCGGCATCAAGATGATTCACGACGGCACGTTCGGTCCGCCGAGGCACGGCCGGGCGGCGTGGAACAACTCGTGGGGCCCGCTCGGTCTGCCCGACCAGGGCACGGCCGTCTGGTTCGGCCGCGCCAAGCAGAGTGGCGACTGGATGCTCGAGCAGGCGTGCCACACGTGGGACGTGCTCAACTGGGTCGCCGGCAAGCTGCCCGTTGCCGCGTCCGGCATGGGCGTGCGGGGGCTGTTCAAGGACCAGGACCCACAGCGCGACGTAACGGATTACTACCTCGCCCACGTCGAATACCCCGACGAGTTCTACGTCACGTTCGAACACAGTTGGATCTGCCCGAAGCGCGACGAGAACCGCTTCTTCGGGATCTACGAGCGGATCAGCGGCCCGACGGGCGCGATCTGCCTCGACGAGGGCAAGGTCTTCTGGCGCGACGACAAGAAGGACCCCGTCCAGCTCAAGGAGCCCGGCGGCGAACCGCGGATGACCGAGGACTCAATGGCGGCCTTCTTCAAGTCGATGCGGACCGGCACGCCTCCGGTCAGCGGCGTCGTGAACGGCCGCGCCGCGACCCTCACCGGCCTGCTCGTCCGCAAGGCCGTCTACGAGCACCGCCGTGTGCTGATGAGCGAGATCGTGTAGACCACCGTTAATCCGTTATCCCCTCGATCCGTTAGTCCGGCGGGGGCGCGACATCCTGCGTTGGGTAGATACGTACTCCTACCCGTGTTCTGGAGTGCAGTCTCTTCGAGGCTGCACGGCCCTGTGGTCGTGCTGCGGCGCAGCCGCCTTGGGGCGCGGTGGCAACGACACCGCTTTCACTTGCGGTGAAGCCGGCTCCCCCCTTCATGAGGGGGGCAAGAGGGGGAGCTTTGCGTAGAGCAGCCCCGGCAGGCCCAACCGGCAACTGTCGTCATCACCTTATTGGCCGAAAGCCAAGACGCTCCGCGTGAATCGAAAGCGGCGTCATTCAGCTTCGCCCTATCGTGCTCCGAAGCCCTTGCTGGCGACGGGCTTCAAAGGCGGTGTATAATCCAGCGAAGATGACCATCACTGCCATGCATCCTGTTCGCGTCTATGCCGACACCTCGGTGTACGGCGGCGTGTTCGACGAGGAGTTCGCCGACGCCAGCCGGGCGTTTTTCGACCTGGTACGGCAAGGTCGCTTTCGGCTCGTCCTCTCTGCGCTCGTCCGCACAGAGATCGTTCAGGCCCCTGAACACGTTTGGGGGTTCGTCGCTGAGTGCGAAACGTTCGCCGAACTGGTGGCGATAAGCGACGAGGCGATTCGGCTGCGCAAGGCCTACTTGGATGCCGGCATCGTTGCTTCCCAATGGACTGCCGACGCCCTCCATGTGGCCCTGGCAACTGTCAGTGCGTGCCGGGTGATTGTGAGTTGGAACTTCAAGCACATCGTCCATTTCCAGAAGATCCCGCTGTACAACGGGATCAACCAAGGCTTCGGGTACGCCCCCATCGCGATCCATTCGCCCGAGGAGGTGATTGCCGATGAAGACTAAGACCTTTGATTGTGTTGAGATGAAGCGCCGCGGCGCCGAATACGTCTACAGCATCATCAAAGACATGACGCCCCAAGAGGAAGTGGAGTATTGGCGAAAGTGCACCGAAGAGATGCGCCGCGAGCAGGAAAACCTGCGCGCCCGCAGACCCGCCACCGGCACTTCGCCGACGCCCACCCGGCAGTAGCATCAAGCCGCTACACGCTGCGGGCAGCCCGCACGCGCGGGCGCAGGGCCACTCGTGCCCAGCTTCCCTCGCCTCACCGATCTCGACCCTCGGCCCGCCGCCGCCGGTCCCGGCTCACCCCCGTTGCACGATCGCCTGCGCTCCCCTACCCTGCCCTCGATTCAACAACCTCGCGGGAGAAACGAATGAAGACGAGTCTGTCGGCAACCTCGCCAACCTCGGCAACCTGGCTGTTCGGCCTCCTGACCATCCTGGCGATGTGTGTGCAGGCACATCTCGCTCCCGCCGCCGACACGCAGCCTGCGCTGCACAAGACCGCCAGCTCCTTCTACCCGCCGGAGCTGATCGCCCGGGCGCGGCAGAACATCGCGCGCTACCCCTGGGCCGCGGAGGCGCGCCGGCAACTTGTCACGACGGCCAAACCCTGGAAGGCGATGTCGGACGACCAGCTCTGGAACCTGATGTTCGGCAACACGCTCAAGCGGTCGTGGATGGTCTGGTCGAGCGGCTTCTGCCCCGCCTGCAAGAAGGGCGTGCCGATGTACAACTGGCAGATCGACGCGATCAACCGCCCGTGGAAGGTCCGCTGTCCGCACTGCAAGGAGTACTTCCCCAAGAACGACTTCGCGAAGTTCTACCGATCGGGTCTGGACGAACACGGCGTGTTCGATCCGAAGCGGGCCGACCGCTCGCTCCTCTTCAACGCCGGGCACCCGCGCCCGAACGACCCGCTGCACAAGTTCGGCGTGGACGATGGCGAAGGCTTCTCCGACGGGCAGCACACATGGCGATTCATCGGCGCGTACCTGATCTACGGGCAGTGGAAGCAGGCGGTGCTGGGCGGCATCCGGGCGCTGTCGGATGCCTACGTGGTGACCGGCGATCCCGCCTATGCGCACAAGGCGGGAGTGTTGCTCGATCGCGTCGCCGACCTGTACCCGACGTTCGACTTCCTCAAGCAGGCCGTGATCTATGATGTGCCGTCGTACGCCGCCGGCTACGTCTCCGTCTGGCACGACGCCTGCGAGGAGACGCGCGAGCTGGTCCTCGCGTATGACAAGGTGTTCGATGCCCTTCGCAACGACCGGAAGCTCGTCGCCTTCCTCACCCGCAAGGCTGAGCAGTTCAAACTGGGCGTCGCCAAGCACTCCTTCGCCGACATCCAGCGGAACATCGAGGACCGCATTCTGCGCGATCCGCTCGCCAATCGCCCGAAGATCACGTCGAACTATCCGCGGACGGAGGTGGCCGCCGTCGTGATCGAGACCGTGCTCGGCGGGCCGGACAGCCGCCAGCGGGCCGACGCCATCCTCGACGCGATGCTCACGCGGGCCACGGCCGTGGACGGCGTGACGGGCGAGAAGGGCCTTGCCGGCTACACATCCTACACGATCCAGGGCGTGGCGGGCCTGCTCGAGCAGTTCGCGCGACTTGATCCGGGCTTTCTTCGGAACCTGTTGAAGCGCCACCCGCGGGTGCACGACATGTACCGGTTCCACATCGACACCTGGTGCATGCAGACCTACTACCCGCTCATCGGCGACTGCGGCTCGTTCGCCGTCCCAGTGAAGCAGTACGCGGGCGTCACCCTCTCAAAGCAGCTCGACGTGAACCCGTCGATGTACAGCTTCCTCTGGCACCTGTATGAGGCCACGGGGGACGCGGCGTTCATCCAGGTCCTCTTCGACGCCAACGGCCGCACGGTCGATGGCCTGCCGTATGACCTGTTCGCGTCCGCCCCCGAGGCGACACAGAAGGCCGTCCGCGAAATCATCGCCCGCGAGGGCCCGACGATCCGGCTCGGCAGCGTCAACAAGACGCAATGGCACCTGGGCATTCTGCGGTCGGGTTGGGACGACGCCGCCCGCGCGGCCTGGCTCGATTACGATGCAGGCGGCGGGCACAGCCACGCCGACGGGATGAACCTCGGCCTCTTCGCGAACGGCCTCGACCTGATGCCCGACTTCGGCTACCCGCCGGTTCAATACGGCGGGTGGGGCTCGCCGCGGGCCGTGTGGTACACGATGACGGCCGCCCACAACACGGTCGTGGTGGACGGCAAGGACCAGCAGCGCGTGGATGGTCGCTGCACTCTTTGGGCCGATGGGCGTCAGTTCCGCGCGATCCGCGCCTCGGGCCCCACGCTGATCGGCGGCAAGCAGTACGAACGAACGGTCGCGATGATCGACATGTCGGACCGCGACTTCTATCTGCTCGACGTGTTCCGTGTGGTCGGGGGCGCCGATCACGCCAAGTTCATGCACAGCCACTTCGGCACCCTCCGGACGGAGGGCCTCTCTCTGGAGCCCTGCGGCGACTTCGGCGCGGGTACGCAGATGCGGAACTTCCGCCGCGATCCCAGGCCTGCGCCGGGCTGGAGCGCCGACTGGACGATTGAGGATCGCCTCCATCTCCTTCCGTCCGCCAGGGACCTGCACCTCCGTTACACCGACCTGACGAACGACGCCCAGGCGTTTACCTGCGAGGGATGGATCTCAACCCGCAGCATTACCGGGAATGAGGAGGCGTGGATCCCGCGCATCATGGTTCGTCGGCAGGCCGCGCAGGCGCCGCTCGCCTCAACGTTCGTTGCGGTGATTGAGCCGTACGAGCGCACATCGGGCATTGCGGCCATTCGCCGTTTCGACCTTGGCACCGCCGCGGGCGAAGTGTATCCGGACTCGAACGTGGTCGTCGAAGTGGAACTCGCCGACGGCCGACGCGACCTCATCGTCGCCACGGACGCGGAGAATCCACTTGGCCGTTCGCCCGCGATGTTGAGTCCCCAGGCGCGGGTCGGGGCTATCGGGCTCGATCCCGCCACGGCCACGCGACCCGCGGCGGCCACCCGGCCGGACCGGCCGGCGCCGACCAACCTGCTGTGCACGGATGCCGAGTTGTGCGTGGTTCGCCGTGATGCGACGGGCAGCGTGATAGGCGTCGCCATCAGTCGCGGGAGCCGCGTGCAGATCGGCGGTGTCTCGATCCGGCTCAAGCCGGGGACCGGGTTCGCGGAGATCAGCCTTGCCGGCGACGAGGCGACGGTGGTCGCCGGCGACCGCTCCGTTGTTGAGGAGCTCGTAATTCGGGGCCGCCACGCTACGCCCCGGTAAGAGAGGACTCGAACATGCTCAACAAGATCTGGTTCTGGTTGTTCGTCATCGGCGTGGCGGTGGCGCTCGGCAAGGGCGTGTACCGCACCGTGTGGCCCGACGCGGCCCCCGCGGTGGCCGGCTCACAACGGGCCGATGCCGGCGGGCGACCCGCGGCGGCGGGCTCGGTGCGGATCGCCGCGCTCCGCGACGCGGGCAGGCAGTTGACACAGGCGAGCTTCGACGCCGCCCGCGCGGCGGTGGACCTCTGCCTCGGCATGATCGCCGGGTTCGCGCTGTTCCTGGGCGTAATCCGCATCGCGCAGGACGCCGGCCTCGTGCAGGTGCTCGCCAACGCCATGCGCCCGCTCATCCGGTGGCTCTTTCCCGACATTCCCGACGGACATCCGGCAGCCGGCGCCATTCTGATGAGCTTCGCCGCGAACATCCTCGGGCTGGACAACGCCGCCACGCCGTTCGGCCTCAAGGCGATGAAGGAGCTTCAGACGCTTAACCCGCTGCCGGACACGGCGACGAACGCGATGGCGATGTTCCTGGCCGTCAACGCCAGCAGCATCTGCCTGATTCCCACGGGAATCATCGCCCTGCGCCTGTCGGCGCAAAGCGCCGCCCCCGCGGCGCCGATCGTGCAGATGCTCATGGCGACCACGATGAACGCCATCTCGGCCGTGATCGCCGTTCGCCTGCTGCAGCGACGGTATCCGCTCGAAGTGCCCAGGAGCCTCGCCGGGAAGGACTGACCCGACATCGCAACGAGAAAGCGAAGAAACCGCCATGACATCGACTCCGGATTCTCTCAACCCCGCGTTCGATCTGGCCACACAGTGGATGATCCCGCTGGGCATCCTGCTCATCGTCCTGTACGGCTATCGCAAGGGGGTGCCGCTGTACGAATCCTTCGTGACCGGCGCCAAGGAGGGATTCAACACCGCGGTCACGATCATCCCGTACCTGGTGGCGATTCTCTTCGTGGTCGGCGTGTTTCGCGCGAGCGGGGCGTTTGACGACATCAAGCACGCGATGGCCTGGTGCATGGGGCGGATCGGGCTGGGGGCCTACACGGACTCGCTCGAGCTGCTGCCGCTGGCTCTGATCAAGCCGCTCAGCGGCAGCGGCGCGCGGGGCGTCCTGGGCGACATCTTCAGGCAGCACGGGCCCGACGGCTTCCTCGGCATGACCGCGAGCATCATGCAGGGCAGCACGGAGACGACGTTCTACGTGCTCACGATCTACTTCGGTTCCGTCGGGATCAAGCGCGTCCGGCACGCCCTGCCGGCCTGCCTGATCGCCGACCTGTTCGGGCTCGCGTCGGCCCTCGTGCTGGGGTACATCTTCTTCCACGGACGGTGAAGCCCCGCCGCAGAGCGCCCGGGTTCACTCCACGCTCGCGTACTTCCGGATGCGGGCCACCAGATCGTCCATCGTGTATTTTTTCCGCAGGTCGATCGGCAGGAAGACGCCGTGGTTGTGGTCGCTGGCCAGGATCAGGAGCCGTCCGAACATGTCCTCGTGGCCCCATTCCTGCGGCTGATGGCCGACGATGAACAGGTCGACGTCCCACGCCCTGGCCAGGGCCTCCAGCAGCGCGGGGTCGTGGCGGCGGCCCCAGACCATGCGGTAGACGTCTCCGCCCTCGGAAAGATCGAGCTCCTCGGGCGGCCTGTAAACGCACTGCGGATCGAACCCCGCGAGGTCCTCACGGCCCGGCAGGGAGTGGGAGAAGAAGATCCGGTTCGGGGACCGCGCCGCCACGGGGAACGAAGCAAGGAACTCGTCGATCGCCTTCCGCACGTCCTCCGCCTCGTCCGGCCCGAACAGGTCCTCCACGCCCGCATCAAAGTCCTCCGCCACGCTCCGGCCGCCCTTCGTGATGTCGTGATCGTTCAACTGCGCCAGCTCGTGATTGCTCTGAAGGAAATGCACCTGATCGGGGAAAAACGTCTTCCATCGCGCCGCGTCGATCAGCAGCTCCACGGAGTGGTCGTGCGCAAGAAAGGTGATCGGCTCCTCGTGAATCAGCTCGTGCAGGAGCACGTGGCGAACGGGCGTCTTCTCCAGCTGGCAATAGGCGGTGAGCTTCTGGAAGTTGCGCCGGTGCCCGTGCAGGTCGCCGGTCATGATGACCTGGCCGTAGTTCGGCAGCTCCAGAAGCGAACCGTGCCGCAAGGAATCCCGGCGATTCAGCTCGGCGGCCTCGCGGAACAGATCGATGGCGAGAGATGCCTGGCTCATGCGGCGGAGTCTGTCGGAGGCACAACGGCCGCCGTTCCGCCCCTCTTCTTTCCTCGCGGCGGCCCGCCGGAGACCGTCCCGTTGCTGCGCTCCATGACATGCTGCACGACCTCGAGGCGGCGAATCACCTCACGCATGTCGCTCGGACGGTCCTTCACGTTGTTCTGACAGCAGTCCATCACCAGCCGCGACAGCGCGACCGGTACGTTCTCGTTCACCTCGTGCGGCGGCGGCGCCTCGCGCGGACCGAGCAGATCGATCCCCGTCGGTCGCTTCTTGCTTGGCAGGATCGTCGGATACGGCTTGTTCGTCAGGATCCAGTACAGCGTCGCCCCGAGATTGAATACGTCGGTCCGCTGGTCCAGCGGCAGGCGCCGAACCTGCTCCGGCGCGATATAGTCGGGCGTGCCTTGGATCCGCTCCTTGATGTGGCCGATCGGACAGCTCTGGCCGAAATCGATGATCTTCACCTCGCCGTTCCGGCCGACCAGAATGTTGTTCGGCTTCATGTCGGCGTGAACATAGCCGAGCTGGTGCAGCGCATCGAGGCCCTCGGCCACCTTCAGGAAGATGCTGATCGTGCCGTGAATGCCCTTGGGGCCGAGCTGCTCCAGCGTCTTGCCCGGCACATACTCCATCAGAACCTGAAGCTCGCGGACCTGAAACAACCGCCGGACCCGCCGAATCTCAAAACTCTTGCGCAGATTCGGATGGTTGAAGCGGACGCTGATGGCGAACTCGTTCTGCGTCTGCTCGAGGTAGCGGTTGTCGTCCGTCACCCGGCGCTTCACCCGCTTGAGCGCGTACACGTCGCCGGTCCGCACATCGCTCACAAGCCAGATCGTCGAGCGCGCACCCGTGCCCAGCCGTTCCAGAACCGTAAAACCGGGCACCTCAAACGGCACCGAACGCTCCCCTAACAGATGACAAGAACCCTGCGCCGCATCGAGCCGAACCTTCACTGACGACAGGCAATCCGTAAACCAAGCCATTCTAGCGATCCCCAAGTTCACTCGTCAACGCTGGTTGTGTGCAAATCGGCTGTAGACGGCGACCTGTCAAGGTATAATTGCTCGAACGCCGGCGTTTCGTGCCGGCAACCCCGAGCCGCCGCCGGGGCGCAGGTCCGCAAACAGGCGGCTGGACGGGTATCCGGAGGCCGCGCGGACCGGCTCCCGCCTGCTCGATTCGTCCACTCCGCCGGACGATAGCCCGCCGTAACCAACACAAGGCTGGACGTCCGGCCCGCTGAAGCCGGCATAACAGGCGGCACCCACACCATCAACCCGCATGGGCGCTACGATCGCAGCGCCTGCGGGGTTATCGCGCCCGCGCCGCGGCAGCCCCAGGCGTTGCGAAACCGCCCCCCGGGTACCGCAAGGCGGATCGGCGGGAAATCGCGGCCGCCGATGCAACCCCAATCCTCCGGCAGACGGCGGTCCGCGCTTCTGGTGCCTGCAAGCCGTATCGCACTGCAGCCCAAATGCAGAATCCGCCGATGAGTAGGGCTGGTTATGGTATGCGCCGGCGGCGCTCGCGAGGCGTGCGGAAGTCGCCTCCTCGACGCGTACGGCCGGATCTTGTACCATACTGCCTGCGACTCACGGAGGATTCGCCACGCCATGACCAGCAAGGAGCAGCGACGCTCAATCTATCGCGGCTGCGTCGTTCTTTTCTCCGTAATCGGGTGCGCGTTCCTGTGGGCGGCCGTCTTCTCCTTCGATCCGATGGACTGGCCCAGCCCGAATGCCTGGCCTCACCCGGAACCCTCGCGGAATGCCTGCGGGCGGGCCGGGGCATTTGTCGCACATCGGTTCTTCTATTTCTTCGGCGACGGAACCTATCCGCTCGCAATGGGGCTGACGCTCGGGGCGATCCTGCTCACGTGGCGCGGCAGCATTCCGTGTTTCTGGCAGCGCGTCCTGGGGGTATCGCT
>CAZMVY010000157.1:0-11746 GCA_964569765.1 uncultured Planctomycetales bacterium | reverse complement strand
GTCAATGTCGTTGTCGCCGTCCGCGTCCGCTGCCGCACAATCGGGATTCTCCGGCGGACGATTCGGGCCGCGGAAGCAGAACTGGAACACGTTGAAGTCGCCCAGATCGACATCGCTGTCCGTGTCAAAGTCCCCGTATCGAAAGCGAATGCGGAACGAGAACACGGCATCGCCGCCTTCCTGTCCATCGCCGCTCGGGAGGGAGGCGGGGTCGGTGGGATTGGCGATCTCGCCGTCCAGGGCTTTGTTGTTCGCATCGCGGACGGCCTGACTCAGCGTGCCGGTGTACGTATCCGGCCGCAGGCTGACGAATGTCCACGTTGCCCTCCGTGCGCCGGCGTCATAGACGAAGGCCGCGGACGTCTGGGCGCCCCAGATGGGCGAAGCGAGCACCAGGTGTCCGCTGTTTACCGTAACGTCCTTGCTGAACGTGATGGCGACGTCACAGGGCACGCCGATACCGGAGGGCACCGTGCTGCCGAGCGTCGGCGAGATGTCGGTGACAACGGGCGGCGGCTCCGGCGGGAGGATCATCGTTTCGTCAACCCAGCCCGTTGCGTTGCCGAGGCTGCACTTCCACCAGTACGCCCCTTTTGCGTACACGCCGTTGATGCTGTGAGTGAGGACCGTGCCCAGTGTATTGGCGGGAACCGTCTGGATCACCGCATAGTTGGTTCCGGGGCCGAGCCGTACGGAAGTCGTGCCCAGCGTCCTGATGCTCTGGCCGGTCTGCAGGTGCAAGGACTGGATCTTCGGCTGCACGGCGACCATCATCATGCCGTTGGCGACCGCCCGCTCCGACCCGTCGGACGGGTGGTTCTTCACCACGCCGTTGACCACCATGGTTGATGAGCCGCCACCGTCGAGGTTCACGCCTTCGGTCGCGCCCAGGTAGTTTGCGCAGAAGTTGCCGATCTCGACCATCGTCATGCCCACGCTGGAGGTCGTCCGGCCGTCGCACACCACAAAGTAGATGTAGCTGCTGTCGTAGGCGATAGCGGTTCGCGGGTTGCGGACGACCAGCCCGGCGTAGCCCGGCCGGTTGGGGTCGGGTGGCCGGATCTGGCCGGCCTCCAGAAAGCGGTAATTCACGCCGATGGCTGTGTACGTCTTCTGCCAGTCGACGCCCGTCGCGTAGGCGCAGCCGTTGTTCCCGCTGAGATCGGGCTCGTTGTAGTCCGTGGGGAACTGTGAAATATCGACCTCAGCGCCGATGCTGACATTGTTGAGGAGGCTTGTGGCGGCGCTGCCGGTGGCGGAAAGCACAACATGGTCGAAGGGGATGGGCGTGCTGCCCAGGTTCTGCCGGATCTGGCGGACGTAGCCGACCGACTTGTTGGGCGGGTTGATGATGAGGGTGGGCCGGGTCATCTCCACGAGCACCTCGGAGCCCGAGCTGTCGGTACCGGTGGTGGCGTCGTATTGGGGGGTGTAGACGATGAGTTCGTTCGAGCCGCGCGTGCGGTTGATTCCGTTGATCTGCTGCGACCTTCCCACGGCGGGAAAGGCGACGATCTGATTGGCCGGTTGGTGATAGACGCAGCCGCCTACGAACGGCACGCGGTTCACGGTCCAGCCGAAACCGCTGTATCCGCCCCAGTCGCCGAAGCGCAGCGCATACCAGCCGGACTGCACCTGCCCGCCCGTGATCACGCCGGTGGTGGTGTTGAAAAAGTCACCGTTGATAGCGACGATCACGTCGTTGCGCTGGCCCCAGCTCTGCCCCCACCAGTTGATCGCGTCGTCGTAGCGGGCGGCCTGGTTGCGGACGGTCTCGCGGGCTCCTTTCGCCGTGCCATTGGCGATGCTGCTTTCGAGCGTGACACCGGTGTGGCTGCGATCCATCCGGGCGACGAAGCCGTTGTTCGGGTCGGGGAGCGTGAACTTCTGATAATCAATGCCGGGGCCGACGTTGGTCCACTGGGCCAGACCCGCTGAGGGCGGGGCGGCAAGGCAGGCCAAGATAAGGCACAGGCCGATACCGTTCTTCATTCCGCATCTCCTGAGCACGTGGTCTGTGGGCATTCCGCGCTTGCCGCGAAGGGGCCGCAGTGCCCGTTCGCCGCTCCACCCGGGGGAGGGCGCGATGTCAACAGGACCGGCCCGTTTCTGTTGATTATACGAATCGCAGGGCCCCGATTCAAACAAATTCGATCGAGCCGGGGTTTGGCGCCAGCCCTGCGCGCCACGCGCGGCCGAGGAGTTCTCGGACGGCTTGCCGGCCGCGCTCGCCGGAATCGAGCGGCCATTCATTGCCGTACCTCCCTACGAACCGGTCGGCCAGGTCGCGGCCCATGTCCCGGGCGTATTGCAGCGCGTGCTCCACCGCCTCGGCCCGGTGGGCAAGCGAGTACTCGATGCTGTGCCGGAGGATCGCGGCGATTTCACGCATCGCCGGCGCGCCCAGATCACGGCGGATGGCGTTCCCGCCGAGCGGCAGCGGCAGCCCCGTTTCCCCCTGCCACCAGACGCCGAGGTCGACCACGCGGTGAAGACGCTGGTTCGGATACGTGAGCTGTCCCTCGTGAATGATCAGGCCGGCGTCGGCCCGACCCGCGGCGACGTGATCGAGGATCCGGTCGAACATGACCACCTCGTGCTCGAAGCGGCCCTTGCCGAGCAGGAGGTTGAGCGCAAGGAACGCCGTGGTCATTTCGCCGGGCACGGCGATCCGCCTGCCGCGGAGCCAGTCGACCGGATGCGGCTCGCGCGCGACGACCAGCGGGCCGTAGCCGTCGCCCATGCTTGAGCCGCACGCGAGCAGGGCGTACCTGTCCGCGACGTACGGGTAGGCGTGGATGCTGATCGCGGTGATGTGCAGCTCGCCGCGGAGGGCGCGCTCGTTGAGCGTCTGAATGTCCTGGAGGATGTGTCGGAACCGCCACGGTCCCGTGGGGATTCGCTCACGGGCCAGGGCGAAAAACATGAACGCGTCGTCCGGATCGGGGCTGTGGCCGAGAAGAAGCTCCTGCATGTCACGTCCGATCATCAGGAAAAGCCTGCTCGCTCATCGACCGCGCCGAGTTCCGTGACTTCCAGGCCGCCCGGTTGCAGCGGGTGGCCCCTTTTCGGTCCGGATCCTCACGTACGCCCCGACGGATTCCCTGCCATTTCGCATCGCCTCGCGCCGATGGCGGCCCCGGAAAGCGCATTTGCGCACGGCCGGCACATGCGCCGCCAAGGCCAGTTCGGCCCCCTGAGGAACAGCGGGGTGGCGCATTGCGTGATGTCCCCTCGTCTGCTCATTGTATCGCGACGCAACGCAGTGCCGCCACGTGCGGCCATCGCAGGCTCTGCGGGTTCGCCCGCCCTCGCATCCCGGGCCAAACCGCACTTGCCGCAGACCTCGAGGCCCCCGGCTACTTTCGGCCTTCTTGGAATCTGCGAGCAGACCTGCTTCATCGAGGCGGCCTCGGTTCGTGTTTACAGGGTTGCCTCGGCTGGCGTATTGTATGCCGCCCGAGAAGGGAGAACAAAAACGAATGGCAAAGATCAAGGCGACCAACATCACCTGGCATGAGGGGCACGTCGGGCGTGCCGAACGCGAGGCCCTGCTCGGCCAGAAGGGGGCCACGGTCTGGTTCACCGGGCTGAGCGGCTCTGGCAAGAGCACGATCGCGTTTACCCTGGAGCACGCCCTCGTGCAACGCAAACACCTGGCGTACGTGCTGGACGGCGACAACATCCGCCACGGGCTGAACAAGAATCTCGGCTTCTCGGCGGAGGACCGCCAGGAGAACATCCGGCGGATCGGCGAGGTGGCCAAGCTCTTCGCCGACGCGGGCCTGATCACGCTGACGAGCTTCATCAGCCCGTATGTGAAGGATCGTGACCAGGTTCGGCGGCTCCACGAGCAGGCCGGGCTGCCGTTCATCGAGGTCTTCGTGAACACGCCGATCGGCGTCTGCGAACAGCGCGACCCGAAGGGCCTCTACAAGAAGGCCCGCGCTGCCCTCGCCGAGGGCAAGGGCATGGGCTTCACCGGGGTGGATGATCCCTACGAGGCGCCGCCGAAACCGGAGCTTGCGATCTCGGCTGAACAAATGACACCGCAGGAGGCGGCCGCCGTCGTCCTCGAATACCTCGAAAGCAGGGGCATCGTGCCCGCGCTCCACGGATGACCGCACAACCGGTTGGCCGCATCCGTCGCACGGCCGAACGCGACGGGCGGACTTGCCGATGGTGCCTCGCACCGTGCCGTGTCCTGCTCGCACGGGATGAGGGGCACGTTGCGGCCGGGGGCCGGAGTTGCCCTGTGTCGTATCATTCGGCTGCATTTGTTGAATCTCGAACTGCGTGGTGCCGGTCCGGTTGGTTGCAAAACCCGGTCGCGAAAGCTCCTCCTGCTTTCGAACGCTATCGCTCGTAATCTCCATTTCCGCAGCGTCGCAAGTCCCGTAACTCCAGAGCGTGCAAGGGACTCTCGCCGACCGGGTGTCTCCCCGGGGCGCTGTTGCGCGGCAGAATCTCACAGGCTCAACGGAGAGTTTGCGCATTCGTAGCGCTTTTCCTCTTGCGTTTGCGGGACTTTTCGGCGACAATCCAAGTGATTTCGACGCGGGGGGTCGGCGGAACGCGGGCGAAAGAGGCGAGCGTGTCGACAGATCGAATCGGATGCAGGTCGAACATTTAACCGGAATCAGTCGAATGGAGGTACGAAGGATGTCAAGAATACGAATAGCTCTGCTGTGCGTCTCGGGCGCATTGATTTGCGGGGTCGCCTTGCCGGCTCTCGCCGCGAACCCGGGCGACGTCATCATCACGGAGATCATGTACAACCCGGCCTCCAACGAAACCGCGCCGGCCATCACGGAATGGGTTGAGGTTTACAACACCACCGGCAGCCCGATCGATCTAACGGGCTGGTATATAGCGGACGAAGACGGCCGCAGCGGCGACTTCGAGTCTTTTACGCTGCCGGCTCACGGTGTCGCCGTCGTTATCTGCAAGGGGACCGACGCCAAGCCGCTGACGAAAGCGGACTTCACGGCCGCGTGGGGCGTACCAGCGAGTCAGTTAATTCAGCCGACGGCGACGAACGACGCGTCCGGTCCGCGTCCGACGAGCGGCAGCGGCGGGAACCTGCCCCAGGGAGGCCTCGGCGGTAGCGGTCTCGCGAACAGCCCGACGAACGACGGTAACGACGCCAACGATCTCGTCAACACGCCTTTCGATCCGACGTCCCCCTGCGCCTATTACCAGCCCTTATGCGTGAGCGGGCCTCCGGACAACGAGGTCACGCTGCTGGTGGACAACACCAATCATGTCATCGACAAGGTGAACTACGGCGCCGGCGGCAGTACGGCCCCGAACATCTGGCCGCCCGCCACCAACGGGCCGAGCATCTACCTCAAACCGGGGTTCCTGAACGCGACGGACAATGATGCGGGGACCAGTTGGGCGTCCTCCGTAGTGGGGACAGGCGGGGCGCGTCAGAACACACCGACGGCCATCTTCAGCGGCCCCGACATCGGCTCGCCCGGATTCGTAGACGACGGCTCGAATATCCCACCCGTTGCCCTGTCGATGAGCTACCCCACGGGAAAGGGGGTCGAGATCGTGGTCGCGCTGGACGTAACGGATTCGGACGGCCCCGAGCCGCTCACCGTGGAGATCTCCACTCTTCCCGCGCACGGCGTGGTGAAGGACGGCGGCATCGCTGTTGCCACCGTTCCGCACACGGTAACCGGGATCGTGACGTACCAGAGCACCGGCGAGTACGTGGGTATGGACAGCTTCACGTTCGTGGGGCGCAACCCGCTGCCGCAGGTGAGTATGCCAGGCACGATCTCGCTGTACATACAGAACGATACGGTGGTCATCACCGAGATCGCATACAACCCCAAGAGCGCGGATGGTACGGATGAGTGGGAGTGGGTCGAGATCTACAACGCCGGCACGTCGACGGTCACGCTCGGTGGGATCGGCACCTCGTTTCCGCTGGCGAAGCCGGCCAACCTGGGTTCCGCCCAGATCAACGCGGGCCAGGTTCTGATCCTCGCCCGCGATGCGAACGGGAACCCGCCTGCACATACCCAGCAGGACTTCCTCGACCTATGGGGGCTGCAGGCTGCGCAGGTCGTTTTCGTGCCTTTTGCGGATTGGTCAGCATTGGTCAATTCGGGCGGCGCGAGTGTGTACCTGACCGACTCGAGCGGCGGTCTGCTGGACGTTGTGGCGTACGGGGTGAGCAACCCGTGGCCCAGCTCAACCAACGGCCCTAGCATCTACGTAAAGAACGGTCTCACGAATACGTTGGACAACGACGCCGGCGGCAATTGGGCCCTGTCCGTCTACACGAGTCCCATCCCGACCGACGGCGCCAAGCAGACGCCCAACGGCGACATCGGCAGCCCGATGTTCGTTCCTGGCATCACTGTGGGCAACCAGCCTCCGGTCGCCGTCGGCCAGACGGTCTGGACGGCTCGCAACGGGTCGTGGGACATCTATCTGCAGGGGGCCGATGACGGGCTGCCGGACCCCCCGAAGCAGCTTGACTTCGTCATCGACACGCTTCCGGCCAATGGCCAGTTGATCGACGTGAACGACAGCAACCATGTGATTACGTCCGGTGAACTGCCCTACACGGTAAAGGCCCAGAAGAACCTGGTGCGTTACGTCAACAGCGGCGCGTGCGGGGACACGTCGTTCACCTTCCATACGAGCGACACCGAACTGACTTCGAACACGGCGACCCAGACCATCATCGTCCAGTGCGGCGACCTGGTCATCACGGAAGTCATGTACAACCCTGCGTCGGACGAGACGACCCCGAAGGTCACCGAATGGATCGAGGTGTATAACACGACGGACATCGCCATCAACGCGACCGGCTGGTATATCACCAAGGGCACCAACGGCGCTGCCAACCGCTCCGGCGACTGGCCGTCCACGGCGATCATTCCGGCGCACGGTGTGGCGGTGATCGTGCCGCCGGGCAGCGGGGCGCGCACGATGGATCCGGCGCAGTTCCGCGCGGCGTGGGACGGCTATGATGTGCCCATCATCATCGTGCCGACGGCCACGAACGATTCGGCCGCCGGCGAACTGGCCGCCAGCGGGCTGGCGAACAGCCCCGCCTACCCGGGCGAGATGCTCCGCATCATCGACCTGTCGGGTCGGGTGCAGGACATCGTCAGCTATCGGGACGGCAGCGGCTGGCCGAGTGCCACGGGCGAGTCGAGCATCTATTTGAAGTCCGGCAACTACACCGCCGGCGACAACGACAGCGGTGCGAACTGGGGCAACTCTCGCTCCTGCGCGGGCGGGGCCTACGGTTGCAAGGTGACCGGCGCCTGGGACAAGACGGACTTCGGCTCGCCTGGTTACCTGGAGGGCAAGACGTGCGGCAGCAACAATGTTCCGCCGACGCCGCTGTGGCGCCGCGTGGGCATCATGATGAACACGCCGACGCTCGTGCCCCTGACCTACTGCGACGACGGCAACCCCGTGGCCGGACCGGTGACCTTCACGATCACCGCCATGCCGGCCCCCGATCCGGCGCTGCCGGCACACGGCACGCTCACGGACCCGGCCAACAACCACGTCATCGTGGAGTCCGACCTTCCCTACACGCTCCTGAACCACGGGAACCAGGTGCTCTACACGCCGAACCCGGATTACACCAGTGCGTTCGGCGGGCCGGACGGCAAGACGGATACCGGCGACTACTTCAGCTTCGCCGTGAACGACGGCGAGAAGGACTCGCGGGCGGACGGCCACATCGCCCTGGTGGTGCAGAAGGGCCAGCTCATCCTCAGCGAGATCATGTACGACCCGGCCCACCTGAACGCCAACCCGGTGACGGGCGACAGCGACTGGGAATGGCTTGAGGTGACCAACGTGAGCGGGAGCGACGTCACGCTGGCGGGCGTCACGGACACGATCGGCGAACCGGACAGCCTGTTCTTCGTCGGGGCTTCGATCCCCGCGGGCGCCACACGCGTGATCGCCCCGGACAATTCGGGCCGAACGCAGCAGGAGTTCCTGGACGCATGGGGGCTGGACTCGTCGTCGGTGATCTTCGTGTACGGTTGGGAAACGCTGGTGAACACGGGGAATCGCCTCCAGTTGATCGACGATACCGGGGCCTTGCAGGATGAGGTCTACTACGGCGGCTCGACGAGCGGCCCGTGGCCGGCCTCGAACAACCAGTCGAGCATTTACGTCCGGTACGGGAAGCTCGGCGCTATCGACAACGACCAGGGCGTGAACTGGGCGCTTTCCGAGGTCGGGGTCGACAACGCCGTCGCGAGCAGCACGACGCCCAGCGAGGTCGGCAGCCCCGCCGCATTGCCTACTACGCCGTGCGCGGTACCGACGGTGGGCTCCATTACGCCGTCGAGGGGATCGCCGGGGCAGAGCCTGGCGGGCGTCTCGATCGTCGGCCAGAACTTCCGCGCCGGTGCCACCGTCCGCTTCACGAGGCCCGGTCAGGCGGACATCGTGCCGAGCGATGTTGCCGTCATAGATGCAAACCATATCACCTGTGATGTGGTCCTGCTGAGTTGCGTGGCCGAGGGCAGGTGGAACGTCGTCGTCACGACCGAGTGCGGGTCGGCGACGCTCGCGGAGGGCTTCGAGGTCGGTGCGGCATGCACGGCCCCGACGGTCGACTCCATTACGCCCAATGCCGGGGTACAGGACTACGCCGAGATTCGCGTACACCCGCCGTACGACGGCGTGTCCGCCGCGACGGGCCCGGTTCACGTGACGATCACGGGTACGGGATTCGTTTCGGGGGCCACGGTCAAGCTTGTGCAGGCGGGCAAGGACGACCTTGTGGCGACGAACGTGGTTGTGGTGGACGCGAATACGATTACCGCAGACGTTGATCTCGGCGGCGCGGCTCCGGGCGCGCTGGATGGCGATTGGGACGTCGTCGTGACGACCTGTGCATCGGGTACGAAGCCGGCCGCCTTTACGGTCTCTATGTGCTTCTCCCCGCGCGAGGACATCGATGGCGACGGAGATGTGGCCTTGGCCGACTTCGGCACGTTCCAGGCCTGTTTCAACGGTCCGAACCGTCCGTACAAGGGATCGGTGGATCAGCGGAAGTGCGCATGCCTCGATCTGGGGGATAACCCCGTAGTCGCCGACGTGGACCTTGCTGATTTCAACAAGTTCCAATCGTGCTTCAATGGCCCGAACCGTGCGGCGAAGCAACCGGCGTGTGACTTGGCGAATCAGCCGTGACGAAGCCCGGCTCTGGGCTGAGCAGGTGAAGGGTGAGCGTTTCCGGGGGTCTGGGCTCATGCCCAGGCCCCCGTTGTCGGCGCAGATGCGCCGTCCCTTATGGGGTTTTTGCCCAATAGGCTCGCTCATTAGCGGTCGTCGCCCGGATTATTTGATAGGGGGCCGGGAAAAAGTCGATTTTATTGTTGACAAGATGCGGCTTATTGGGTTAACATTGTATGTGGCGGGCGGTCGCACGTCCCGCTACATGTAGCAGGCGTCCACGGCGAGCCGGTCGTGTCTCGGGTCGGCGGGTCTCCGGGGCGCAGGCGGTTGGCTGAGTGAGTCAGCAGGTTGCGCCGCGACATTTCGCGAGGAGGAGACGTTAAGATGAAGGCGAGTGCTCAGATGAAGGCGCGCGGCTTCACGCTGATCGAGCTGCTGGTGGTGGGCGCGATCATCGCTTTGCTCGTCTCGATCCTGTTGCCCTCGTTGTCGAGGGCCAGGGAGCAGGCGCGCAGGGCCGTCTGCCTTTCGAATCTGCACCAGTGCGGCGTGGGCTTTTCGCAATACGCCGTAGACTATAAGTACGTGCTGCCGATGCGGGGCGGTTACACCTACGACATCCGCGAGCAGAAGAACTATCACCTCAAAGCCTCATACAGCTCGCCCAACACTCGCGAGGCCATCAATTACGGTGCGCTGTACGGCAAGTATTGCGGCAAGGAGGGGCTGTTCTACTACTGCCCGAGCGGTACGCAGTACACGTACACGAGCCAGAGCAACGGCTGGGTCACGTTTCTGGCGGCATCGCCGGGCGATCCGTACTATCCAACGGCCGGAGTCACCTGGGGCGGTTATTCGTACGCGGCAACCGTGGATGCGGGGTGTTTCCCTCTCGAGGGTGCCCGGCGGGTCCCGGTCCCGAACCCGAACCTGCTGATCTATGAGCCGAACTGGCAGCAGTACGAGGGCGCGACGGACGACAAGGACCTGGGGCCTTCGCAGATGAATTACCGCTCGTGGGTCCAGACGCAGATGCTCAACCCGAAGAACAAGCCGTACATCGGCAAGTATCACGCGCTCATGAGCGATTCGCTCGTGCAGAGCATTCCGAATCACCCAGCCGGCCACAACGTACTCTATCTTGATTACCATGCGAAGTGGGCCTCGGACCCCGATGGATACGTGTGGTCCAACCCGCGGAGCAGCGGGCCCAGCGGCCGCAAGGGTCTGTATGCCGCGTTCAATTTCTTCGCCAGGAAGTACTGAGTCCCCAAAGACATGGCCGGAAAACAAGCTGACACATCCTCGGGGGCGCCCCGCGTGATATACGCTCTGGTCGCCGCCGGGATTCTTATCGCCGTAATTGGGCTCTATTCCCAGTTCCGTTCGGGTCGCGCCCCGCAGGTTTCGGCATCCCATGCCGAGGGTCTTGGGCCGGTCCTCATACGCCAATGCACCAGTTGCAAGAAGGTCTTCGAGTGCAGCATGGACGAGGCGCGTGCGAAGGGGTACCTGGACATCGAGGGAATCCGTCTGGTCGACAAGGGTAAGACATGTCCAGCGTGCGGCAAGGATACCCTGGAGATCGCCCAGAAATGCCCGCGCGACGGCACGGTCTTCATCCCCGACCTCTCGCAGGGGCCTGATTCCAAAGCCGCCCGTTGCCCGAAATGCGGCTGGAATCCGTATCCCCAGTAAGCTTCACACCGCCCGCGCATTGTCCGGGCGGCCACTCTCACGTTGGCGTCCGCGCTCGAGCACCGTGGGTAGCCCTCCCGCGTATTCGCACTTGTGCAGGACGCGCCGGCAGAAAGCTCACGGGAGTGTCGCCGGGGCATTCGTAATCGGGGCGTCATCGACGGTTCCCCCTCGTAGCGGTCTCGTCGCGCGGCCTCCGGCGGCCCGGCGTTGGCTGCCCCGGGGATTGCCGCGCAAGCCGCCGGTCACTATCGTGGGGCCTTCCTGCACAGCCTGTGGGGAGCGCCTCGCCGATGACCGTCAAAACGATGCGACGGCTTGACCGCTGGATCGGCACGCCCCTGTGCCTGTTGCTCACGTTACACCGGCGCGTGGGCGATGCCTGGCGGCGGTTGCGCCGAATCGGTCCGCCGGCCTTCCGTACGCCGGGCGATGGGCAGCCGGCGCCGTCCGTCCTGCTCGTCAAGCTCGCCGAGATGGGCAGCACGGTGCTCGCGCTGCCGGCGATCCGACGGCTGCAGCAGATGGCGCCCGGCGTTCGGCTGCACTATCTGTGCTTCGACGAGAACAAGGCTGTGCTCGACCTCCTGCCCGGCGTGCGATGGGAGGGCGTGCATACGATCCGCACCGGTTCGATCGTGAACGTGGTTGCCGATGTCTTGCGGGTCGTCTCGCGACTGCGGAGGGTTCGCTTCGATGCGGCATTCGATATGGAGTTCTTCTCGCGCGGGTCGGCGGCGCTGGTGTACCTCAGCGGCGCCCGCGTGCGGGTGGGATACCATCGCTTCCATGCCGAAGGGCTTAACTGCGGCGACCTGTTTACGCACCGCCTCACGTACAATCATCACCTTCATACCAGCGGAGCGTT
>CAZMVY010000156.1:7945-11783 GCA_964569765.1 uncultured Planctomycetales bacterium | reverse complement strand
CGAACCGACCCACCAGCCCATCCAGCCGCCAATGACCCTCCCCGCTGCCCTCACGGCACCACTCCACGACCCCCCGCGCTATCTGCCCGAGCACCGGATCGCTGAACGCCGCCGGGTCAAGCACCCCCTCAACCCGACACGCGAACCGCGGCTCATTAATCAGCACCTCGACAAGTTCGCGCATCGCCGCCTGCCGTCCATCCGCCTTCGGCAGGACCGCCGGCTCCGTCGTCCGTCGCACACCTCCCCCTGCCGGCCGCACGCCCCTCTCCCGCCGTTGAAGTGTCGCCAGCCGCGCGTGCACTTCCTCCGGCGGCAACGACAGCAACTTGGCAATCTGATTAAGAACAAGCCCCCGCTCGATGACATCCACAGCACCCGCATTGACCCATGAGGCAATTCGTTCGAGATACTCCTCGACGGCGCGGCGCCGGGCGGGGCCTGTCTCGCTGTTCTGGTACCGACTGACCACCTGATGCCACTTGAATTCTAGCGCCGACGACGCCTCGATCAACAGCTTCTCGAAGGCTTCTCCGCCCGCCGAAAGCAGAAAGTCGCAGGGATCCTTGCCCGTCGGCACGCGCGCCAGCCGCACGTCCAGATTCTGAAGCAGACTCACCGATAACGCACGGTCCGCCGCCTTCTGACCGGCCTCGTCCGAGTCGAAAACCAGGATGACCGTGTCCGTATAACGACGCAGACATTGCGCCTGTTCGTCGGTGAACGCCGTCCCCAGCGCCGCCACCGTCTCCTCGAAGCCGTACTGATGCGCCATCAGACAATCCATGTACCCTTCCACCACGATCGCCCGCTTCGCCCGTCCGATGGCGTCCTTGGCGCGATTCAACCCGAACAGACCCCGTCCCTTCTCGAACAAGCGGGTCTCCGGCGTATTCAGATACTTCGCCGGGTCATCCCCGAGTGCCCTTCCCCCGAACCCGATTACTCTGTCCGTCGTGTCGATGATCGGGAACATCAACCGATTGCGGAATACGTCATAGTACCCGCCCCGCGGATTTGCGCGAACCAGCCCTGCCGCCGCCAGCAGACCCTCCGAATAGCCCGCCTGTCTGCCCGCCCGCAGGAGCCCCTCATAGCCATCGCGCGCGAAGCCGAGGCCGAACGCCTCCGCAAGCTCCGGCCTGCTCTGTCGCTGCTGCCCGTAGGCCCGCGCGGCGGCGCCCGCCGGCCCTAGAAATTGCCGCCGGAACAGCCCTGCCGCCCAGCGATTCACCTTCGCCAACTCCACCTTCCCGGGGCCGTCGCCGCCGGACGGTCCCTCGTCATCCAGCGGAATCCCCGCTCGCTCCGCGAGCATCGCGCGGGCTTGCAGGAAGTCCACCTTCTCGCGGAGCTGGATGAACGCGAACACATCACCCCCCGCACCACACCCGAAACACTTGAAGATCTGTTTCGCCGGATGAACAAAAAAGGATGGGGTCTTCTCCTGATGAAACGGACACAGGCCCTTGAAGTTGCTCCCGGCCGGGTGCAGAGCGACGTACGCGCTGACGACGTCAACAATGTTGACGCTATCTCGAATGCGCTGTGTCACCGCTTCGCGGTTTTGTGATTTCAAAACAATCCCTCTGGGAGAGCCGATCTACGACCCGCTATTCACCCTGGCCTAAGCTTATGTGAAGACTGCGGTTATAACTCGTATACCCTGAGAAGCCTCGCCCTGCCCACACCCGATAAACCCTGCAAATATATCACGAGTTTGCTGTTTCGTCAAACGGCTCAAGAAAAACATTCACTTATACTGAACTGAGAATCTCCTCCACCCGTCAGCTTCGCTCGCCCCGATGGTTATCGCAATTCGTATCCGCAAGGCCCGGCCGCCACCAGCCCCACTCGCGCGGGGATCGGAACTGTTCGCCGAGCGCCCGCCATGCTGCGCCTCTCGCTGCGCCGCCAGCCCCGGGCAATACGACCGCCCGACAATCCATAAGGTAAGTACAAGGCTTGTGCAGTGCAATGGGTAACTAACGCCATTGCCGATTGCGCCGCTATGGCCTGCCTGGTTCGTAAGCGATGCTGATGATTCGCGGACGACTGACGGCCGCGGCGCGCCGCTACTCCGACGAGGACAGCCGCCGTACCCTGATCTCGCGAAAGGCGGCGCCCGTGTCCCATGTAGAGATGCCGAACGGTCGAACCGGCTCCTGCTCGTACCAGACCGAGAATCGGTGCCCTGCGCGTCCGAGGTCGATCACCTGCTCTTCGTTGATCCACGCCTCGATCTTCGCGTCGCTGACGCGAAGGCGGATGCGATACCAGCGGTCGTTGTCGAAATTGTAGGTGCCGGTCGTCTGGTTCTCGACGGCCGCCTGATCATCCACATTGGAAAGGCCTACGATCGACCCGCCCCAGCCGCCCACGATCAGCGTGCAGGGCGAGTCGCCGACGGGGAAGGTCATTCCGCAGAAGAAGTCGGAGCCCTGGATTCGTTTGGCCTCCAGCGACACCTCGTACCGGTCGCGAGGAAAGCCGCCCCTCCACGATACGCCGGTCTGCATGCGCCCCCGTTCGAGCACGATCGTGCCGTCCTCCACACGGACTTCGCCATGCCCTTCGAAGGGCCCCTCATCAAGCGGTTTCCAGCCCTCCAGCGTCCGGCCGTCGAAAAGAGACATCCACACGCCCGGCCCCGCCGGCAACGTCGCGGGCGGCTGCCGTACGTTCTCGCGTTTCGCGGGTGCCACGCGCACCGTCCCGCAGCCGGCCAGGAGGACGGCCGTGACAACTGCACCACGGGAGAGCCGGCCAAGCCAGGGGCGACAGGCAGTTCGAAAGCGTCTCGCCATAACGATCTACGTCCGATCGCGTCTCGTAAGCGCCGGCCTTACTTGACCGTCCGCAACCTGTCCAAGCCCCCCGATCTTTCCGACGCCGGGACCACGACAACCTGCCATCGCGTCGGGATCAGCACGGGCACGGCATCCCATGTAGTCGGAATCGGCATGGCCTGGGTGTGCGGCGCCTTACGTATCGCCGGGTCGGCGGGCTTCGGGACGAAGACTCGTCTCAGGACAACAGGCTGCCGAATCGCCCGGGCAAAGCCTCCGCTCGCGCTCGCAGGCGGAGCTGCCCACACGGACACCGAGGATCCAACGGCGAGGCCGGCGGCAAGCAGAAGTCTTCTCATGGCGTCACCTGCCTTCCGTTTGATTGGACGCGGCCGACCGTGGCCGGTTCCCTCACGGTTACGGCCGGGGATGGCACCTCTGGTGAATGGCCTTCAGCCGGTCGCGGTCCACGTGGGTGTAAATCTGAGTCGTGCTCACGTCGGCATGCCCGAGCAGTTCCTGAACCACGCGCAGATCCGCGCCGCCCTGCAACAGGTGCGTAGCGAAGCAATGACGCAGCGTGTGCGGTGAGACCTTGCCCGTCAGCCCCATCCGCCGCGCATATTTTACCACGAGCCTCCACACGTTCGTACGCTCCATCGGCCGACCCGTCCGTGACAGAAAGAGGGCGTCCGAGCAGCCTCTGTCCAGCCGGCCGCGTGTTGTGTCCAGGTATTCGCGCAGACATTCGATGGCCGTCCGACCGATCGGCACGATCCGTTCCTTCTTTCCCTTGCCGAGGCACCGCAGATAGCCCACGTCGAGCCGCACATGCTGCAACGAAAGCCCGCACAATTCACTCACGCGCAGTCCGCACGCGTAGAACAACTCGAGGATCGCCCGGTCGCGGGCGGCGTACGGATCCTCCGCGCCGGGCGTAGACAGCAGGGCATCGACCTGCTGCACATGCAGCACCCGGGGAATCAGCCGCCATTTCTTCGGCGACTCGAGCAGCGAAGCGAGGTGGCGCTGCAGCCGTCCGATGGCGG
>CAZMVY010000156.1:0-7935 GCA_964569765.1 uncultured Planctomycetales bacterium | reverse complement strand
CGAACAGGTGCCGCAGAAAGATCTTGACCGCCACGAGGTTCCTCGCAACGGACGCGACGGACAGCCCCTCATCCTTGCGATGAATGAGAAACTTCTGGACATCGGCAGGGGAAAGCGACTGGACAGCCAACCGCCGCTCACTGACGAACCGGTCGAACCGTTCCAGATCATGGCGGTACGCGCTCAGGGTGTTGTCGGCCAGGCCCGCCTCGACGGCGAGGTAATTCAGAAACTGCTCGATGTGAACGCCGAGAACCGACGGAACCGGTTCCTGCGACTCAAGCCGTCTGGGCGATGACAACGGCGGCATTTCGGCGGCTTTCTTCAAGACGGATCTGGCAGTACACCGCGCATGATTGCGGCTGCCCGAAACAGAACTGAAACGTCTCGCGGAGATTGAGGACCGTCAGCCGGCTCGCACAGCGCAAGTCGGCCCGGTCAATATACGGGCAAACCGAAACAGTCTGATCCACAGTGTTCATTCCTCGCCCGACGACACGAAGCCGGCACGCTGCCCGTCGCGGCACGTGGCAGATACCCCTGTGCCACTGTACCGGACCCGCCGCGTCCGCGTTTGCCTGCGGGGCGCAAAGATATCGAAGGCAAGGCGTTTCCGGCCCCGCACGCCCACGCGCCACATCAGTTATCGGCGGGCGGCTCCTGAACGCTTGAAGCCAAATGCCCCTCGACAGCGACGGCCGCCGAGCGCGAGGACGGCTGCGAGGCCGGCTCCGTCGCGGCCTTCAGTTCATCGACGCGGTCCTGGAGCTCCTGGCGGACCCGCGCCGACCACCTCCGCAGCTCGACCTCGCCCGGTCGCGCCGCATCCAGCCGAAGCGCCTGCTCGTATTGTGCCATCGCCGCCCGCAAGAGCGCCGCCCGGCGCTCCGCCGGCTCAAGCCCCGCCTGCGTAACGATCGCCTCGGCCAGCGCCACGCGATCGGCAGGCGATTCCGGGTAAAGGCTCGCCGCTTCCCGTGCCGCGCCGACCGCCGCCCGCGCGTACACCAGGCTGCCGAAACGTTCTGCGCGAAGGTAGTCGATCGAGGCCATCGTGCGGAGGATCGCGACCTCGTGCGGATCCCGCGACTGCGCCAGGTGAATCAACCGCGCGGCCTCGTCCAGAATCCGCCGTTCCACCTCAGCGGCCACCGCGGCAGCCCGATCCTCGCCCAGCACGATGTTCAGCAACCACCCGGCCGCCTCGGCGGGCGGGCCGGGATCGAGCGCATCCGCGCGGGTTGCCTCGCGATACTCTGCCAAGGCCGCGCCACGGGTGGGATCTGCATCCGTGCCCGATGCGACGAACCGCCTCGCGGAAGCGAGATGCGTCCCAGCGACCGCCGGTGCCGACCAGCACCAGATCAGATGCGCCGCCCACAGCAGCACGGCCAAAGATGCGACGGCTGAGCCGGACGCCCGACCTCGCAGCGACCATTCCGCATGTGCCGCGGCGTGCCCGTCCTGTCGCTTGAGGGCCAGCGCCGCCGCCAGCACGCCAAAGAACGCCGTCATGGTGCCCGGATAGAACACGGCCATGTCAATCATGCCGTGTAGGAGGAACGCCAGCCCCCCCGCCAGCAGCAGGAAGGCCGATCCGGCAGGCAGCCGCCTGTCCGACCAGAACGAGAAACGATCGCCTTCGAGGGTCATCACGGCAAACGTGATGCACCAGACAAGCAGCGGCACCGCCGTCGCGTAGACCAGATAGCTCATCGAGTTGCCCAGGATGGTCCACACCCGCAACGCTGAAATGGTCGCCGCCAGCGCCACCAGCCACGGCAACGGCGAGCGGTTCGGCGCCTGCCCGACCTCCCGGCCGACGTCGGTTCCGCCTCCGGACGGATGCCCGGCCCGCACGTAGCGCACCGATGCGCCGGCGGCCATTGCCAGCACGCCGACGGCGCCGACCACGCCCCACTGCGCGAATGCCATGAGAAAGAAGTTGTGCGGATCGCGGATTTCCTCCGGGTCCGCGACGGGCTTGTATTGCAGGTAGAACCGCCCGAAGTTCTGCCCCCCTACGCCCGTCCAGAAGTAGTCGCCGATCAAGCGCGCCGTGTTGCGCCAATAGCCCCAGCGAAACCCCATCGAACTCCGCGGCGGCGACTGACGGGCAAAAAGCACCACGGCCCCCGCAACCGCCAGAACAACCAGCCAGCCAAGCAACAGCCGTACGCGCCACCCGTACCTCCGACGGGCCATCAGCCGCGCCCAGCCCGCCGCCATGCCCGCCGCCAGCAGGCCCGCCAACACGGCCCCCCGGCTGCCCGTCAACAGCACCGCCGCAAGCAACATCGCGGCCAGGATCGTCGTCACCACACCAAAGCCGACGGTGAAACGGCCTGCATGTCCGCGAAGCTTCGCCGTCGCCGACGCGGCCGCCGCCCAGGCCGCCAGCATCAGGAAGCTGCCTGCCACGTTGCTAAGCGGGAAGTAGCCCGCCGCCTCGCATGCGTACAGGCGCCGCTCGTAAAGCTGAACCTTCGGATCCTCCGGTGCCACGTGTTGTGCCTGCCAGAACTCGGCCTTGTGCGCCTCGTACTCCGCGATCGTGTCGCGGTATTCCACGAATCGCTGCAGCACGCACTGTACGGCAAACGCCGCCGCCGTGGCCACCAGCACACAGAGAAGCAACCGGATCTGCCAGGGCCGCCGGAGCAGGCGCACCAGCAGGGCGCACATCAGGATCGCGAGCAACCAGTCGCTCGATGCGTTCAACGCGAGGCGCCGGTTGCTCGCCACGAGCATCGAAATCGCAGCGCCCAGTGCCGCCAGAAGCCCGCCCGTCTCGAGCCCGCTCGCGCAAAAGGCGGGCCGCGTACCCCGCCGCAGGCCGCCCATCGCCGCCAGAACCGCGGCCAACAGGATCAGGCTGCCCATCGTCAGCGAAAACACCGGACCCGGCCCGCTCGGCGCAAGCTCCAGCGGGACGATCGGCACCGCCGACGACTCGTACGTCTCCGCCACCAGCGGCCGCACGCCGACGACAACCAGCAGGAGAAAGAACGCCGTCCGCTCGAGCGCGTTCAGTTCGGACGCGCCATCCGCCTGCGGCACCGCATCGACAACGGATCGAAGGACGGTTCGGCTCATGAGTTCCCGGGACTGCCGGCAGCGCCGGTGGACTCAAGAATCGCCACAATCAGCACGACACAGAAACACTGGGCTCCGATCAGCACGGCAAAGGGCCACGAGACCAGCGGCAGCAGCAGCGACGAACAGCCGGTCGCCGCCGTGGCCAGGTAGATCGTCAGCACCGCCGATCGCGTTTGCATCCCTCGCCGCACCAGCCGGTGCGAAAAGTGCCTGCGGTCTCCGCGAAACGGGCTCACACCGTCGCGCAGACGGATCATCACAACCGACGCCACATCGTACAACGGCACAGCGAGGACGAGCAGCGGAGCCAGTACCCCGAACGGCCGCCGCTGGAGGTCGGGATTGTAGTAATTCGTGAGCACGGTCAGCACGGCCATGACGTATCCGACCACCAGGCTGCCCGAGTCGCCCATGAAAATGCGGGCCGGGGGGAAGTTGTGCACCAGGAAGCCCAGCACTGCCCCGGCCAGGATCAGCCCGAGCGCCGGTACGAACACCTGGCCGGCGAGCATTGCGGCCGCCGCGAAGAAGATCGCGGCAATCGCCGCGACCCCGGCGCTGAGGCCGTCCATGTTGTCCATGAAGTTGAAGGCATTCATGATGAGCACGATCCACAGCGTCGTCAGGAGCACGGACGGCACGCTGCCCAGCACGTCCAGCGCCCGCACGCCGAACCCCGCCGTCAGCGTAAGCGCCACCGCCGCCATCACGAGCATCTTGACGCCCGGTCCGAGCGGACGCACATCGTCGATCAGGCCGAGAATGTGGAGGACGATCGCGCCGCCGAGAATGGCAAGTCCCGCGGGCAGCCGCATCGCGACCCCGCCGAGCAGGTCCGCCACGCGGGCGGTGTGGCCGCCCACGTTGAACGTGTAGCCGAGCACCTCGGCCGGCAACCGGGCGGCCCCGATGCGCGAGCACAGCAGAGCCCCCGCCAGCGGCAGGAGGATCGCCGCGAAGATCGCAATGCCCCCCCCGAGGGCCACCGGCGCGGCGTGCGCCTTGTGGCCACCGGGTCGATCCACGAAACCCCGGCGGCAGGCCCACCTGCGGACGATTGCGGTGCCGGCAACACTGATGACGAACGGCAGGCCGGCCCCCACGACGACGAGGATGGCGAGGAGTCGGCTCATGGCGTAGTCGCCTCCGGAGGGGCTGGGGGAATCTCGCTGATCTGCTCCCGCAGGCGGTTGCGGACGCGCGTGAAGAAGGCGTGGTAGCGGTCGCCGGCGTAATCGGGATAGGTCCACGGCCAGGGTTCCCAGCGGTTGCCATGCCAGTGGAGGGTGACCTCGGCATAAATGCCGTCCGCGACGTAGATGCGGTGCGAGTAGTCTTTCGTCGTCGCGAGCACCAGCTTGCCGATCCCGATGTAGCCCGGATCGAGGTTGACCAGACGAAACTCGGGTGGTGCAGCACATTGCCGGCAGATGCAGGCCTCCAGTTCGTTCGTTTCGCGTTTGACGCGGGCGATCTGTCCCGGATCAATGAGCCGGGCGAAGGAGACGAACATCCGCTTCAGATCGGTGCCCATTTCCGCCTCGTAGTAGTCGGTCGCGTCGAAGGGCCAGACGTCGCTCTCCGCGTCGATGTCGCCGAACTGCCGGGCGAGCAGGGTCCGCGAGCGGCGCATCAGGTCTACGTCAGCCGAGATCATGCCGCAGATCAGCTTGACCTTTCGAGCCGGTCGGATCACGCCCATGATTCATCAGTGTATCCGCCGAGCGGGGCGAATCAACGAGACTCGCTCGCGGCCCCGGGGACGACAGAAGCACGGTGTGATTGTGCATCGGACATCGTAACGGCCCGACCGAAAACGGCACGAGCGCGACCCAGGGCAGGCAAGGCCGCATCACATATCGGACCCTGCCGTCGGTTCCTGTGGAATCCCAACACCCAATCTCATGACCGGCGCCCGCCGAGACGATTTACCGTCCAGCGGCACCGGGCGCAGAGTGTTCTCGCCGGTGCCGGAAAAACCAAAATCACCCGCGCAAGAACCCGGCGTTCCGCGACGGCGGAGACAAACCCGATACAGGCTTCATGAACATGCGGACAGCCGGTGTACATCGAGTCTCGGCGCGGGAAAAGCGGTACGCGGGGGTACGCCATGGTTGTCGCCGCCGACATCGCAGAGCGGCAAGCGGTGCAGACACTTGCGCTGCTGAGCAACGCAATGCAGGCCGCCGCCAACGCGGTCATCATCACCGACCGGACCGGAACCATTATCTGGGCAAACAAGGCCTTCACGCGTCTGACGGGCTACTCGTTCGAAGAGGCCGTCGGGCGGAATCCGCGGCTGCTCAAGAGCGGCAAGCACGACGAGGCCTTCTATCAAAGCCTGTGGACAACGATAACCGCCGGGCGGGTCTGGCACGGAGAAATGATCAATCGTCGTAAGGACGACACCCTGTACACCGGGGAGATGACGATCTCCCCCGTGCGGAACGAGAGGGGCGAGATCGCTCATTTCATCGCCATCCAGCAGGACGTTACCGCTCGCAAGCGGGCGGAGACGGCGCTGCGCGACAGCGAGGAGCGGCATCGCGTTCTGCTTGAGCACTCGTGGGACGCCATGATGGTCCTGGCGCCCCCCACGTGGAAGTTCACCGCCTGCAATCCCGCAACGCTCAGGGTGTTCGCGGCAGAAGACCTGGCCGCGTTCACCTCGATCGGCCCCGGCGAGGTGTCTCCCGAGTTTCAGCCGGACGGGCGGGCCTCCGCCGAAAAGGCCCGGGAGATGATCGAGACGGCCGTGCGCCAGGGCAGCCACTCTTTCCAGTGGGCGCACAAGCGGCTGAACGGCGAAGTGTTTCCGGCCGAGGTGATGCTCACCCGAATGGAGCTGGGGGGGCAAACGCTCCTGCAAGCCACGGTGCGGGACCTGACCGCGCAAAAGCAGGCGGAGGAGTCCCTGCGGGCGGAGCGCGACCGGGCGCAGCAGTACCTCGATATCGCGGGAACGGCGATCCTCGTGCTCGATGCCGACCAGCGGGTGGGCCTGATCAACCGCAAGGGCTGCGAGATCCTGGACCGGCCGGCCGACCAGATCATCGGCAGGAACTGGTTCGATGCCTTTCTGCCCGAGCGGGACAGGGAACGTCTGCGCGAGGTCTTCTGCAAGGCGATGGCAGGCGAAGGGAAGCTGCCCGAATACGCCGAATTTGCCGTGGTGAGGCCGGATGGTCAGGAAAGGCTTGTTGCCTGGCACAACACGCTGGCGAGAGACCGGTTGCGAAACACGATCGAGGTGTTGTGTTCGGGGCAAGACATCACCGAATCGAGAAAGGTGCAACGCGCGTTGCAGGAGAGCGAGGAACGATTCCGGACCGTGATTGCCACGGCGCGAGACGCAATCGTGATGATGGGACCGGACGGGAGGATCACGCTGTGGAGCCCCGGCGCCGAACGGCTGTTCGGCTGGACGGCCGCGGAGGCCGGCGGACAGGTGCTTCACGATCTTCTTAGCCCGCCGCGCCTTCGCGAGGCCCAGGCCAAGGCGTTTCCCCTGTTTCAGGCCACGGGCAGGGGTTCCGCCACAGGCAAGACGCTGGAACTCCCGGCCCTGCGCAAGGACGGGCACGAGATTCTCGTGGAACTGTCGCTTTCTTCCCTGCGGCTGGACGGTCAGTGGTACGCCGTCGGCATCCTGCGCGATGCGACGGCGCGCAAGCAGGCGGAGCTGGCCCTGCGCCAGGCACACACACAAACGAAACAGATCCTTGCGGCCATCCCGTCTCTGCTGATCGGTCTGGATGAGCAGGAGTCGGTCATACAGTGGAACGACGCCGCGGAGACGGTGTTCTCGATTCCGGCAAAGAGTACGGTCGGGCGTCCCTTCCGCGAGTGCGGCATCCCGTGGGACTGGACGCCCGTGCTCGATGCCGTTGCGGCAACGCGCGCGACCCGGAAACAGCAACGCGTAGACGATCTGGCGTATACCCGTCCGGACGGCACGAACGGATTCCTGGGGATCACCGTGAACCCCGTTGCAAGCGAGGAGGGCGGGCTCTCCGGCTTCCTGCTGATTGGCACCGACATCACCGAGCGCAAGGCCCTGCAAACGCAACTGATCCAGGCGCAGAGACTCGAGTCCATCGGCAGCCTGGCGGCGGGCATCGCCCACGAGATCAACACGCCCACGCAATTCGTCGGCGACAACGTGCGGTTCCTGCGGGACGCGTTCGAGGATCTGCGGAAGCTCCTCGAGGCGGGGGCGCGGCTGCTCGACGCCTGCCGGCAGGGCACGCTCACGCCCGAGCGGATCGCCGAGGTCGAGGCGGCCGTGCAGGCGGCGGACCTGGAGTATCTTTCGGCCGAGGTGCCCAAGGCGATCGAGCAGTCCCTGGAGGGCGTCAACCGGGTCGCGAAGATCGTCCGCGCGATGAAGGACTTCTCCCATCCCGGCAGCGACGAGAAGGCGGCGACCGACCTGAACAAGGCCATCGAAACCACGATCACCGTCGCCCGCAATGAGTGGAAATACGTGGCGGAGGTCCAGACCGATTTCGATCCTTCGCTTCCGCCCGTGCCCTGCCTGCCGGGGGAGTTCAACCAGGTGGTTCTTAACCTGATCGTCAACGCGGCACACGCCATCGCGGATGTCGTCGGCGACGGCAGCCGCGGGAAGGGAACGATCCACATCCAGACGCGCCGCAACGGCAACTGGGCCGAGATCCGCGTCCGTGACACGGGGACCGGAATCCCGGAGGCCGTGCGCGGAAGGATCTTTGATCCGTTCTTCACCACGAAGGAGGTCGGCAAGGGGACCGGGCAGGGCCTTGCGATCGCGCACGCGGTGATCGTCAAGAAGCACGGCGGAAGTATCGCCTTCGG
>CAZMVY010000155.1:0-11945 GCA_964569765.1 uncultured Planctomycetales bacterium | reverse complement strand
AGGTCGTGCCCCGGCCGGCGGGAGCGCCGGCCATGCCCCCGGATCAGCTCCAGCAGCAGCGCCAGCAGGTACTCAGCCGGTATCTGATTCCGCAGAAGATCTACGAGAGTTACGCGGCAGATCACCCGGACCTGGTGAGCGAGGCCGACATTGACGCCACGGTCAAGAAATACGAAGAGCGTGTTGCCGGTTCGGGGCGGACGCTCGAGGATGCGCTGCGCCAGTACGGTATGACGATGGCGGACTTCCGGACGCGGCTCGTGGCGGAAGTGGTCAACAACAAGCTCGTGGAGAAGGCCGCGGACCCGAAAACCACCGAGGCCTTCTACAATGAACACAAGAGTGACTTCGACGGAACGCAGTTTGTCGCGAAGCACGTCCTCATTTTCGTCGATCCGTTCTTCGGCAAGCCCGAGGACCACACGAAGGCCAGGGAGACGCTCGCCAAGCTCAAGAAGGAAATCGAGAGCGGGAAGATGACGTTTGATGAGGCGATCGATCAGTACAGCGAGGATCCCGGCCGCATCCAAGGTCCGACCCTGCCGCCGTTTTCGCGATATGGGATGATGGTGGAGCCGTTTGCCGCGGCGGCGGCGGCGCTCAAGCCCGGCCAGATCAGCGATCCGGTCAAGACGAACTTCGGCTACCATCTGATTCAGTTGGTGAGCCGCGAGACGGGGGCGCCGCAGACGCTCGAGCAGGCCAAGGACGCCATTCAGAACTACCTGGGCGGTGAGGCGCGGGAAAAGATGATCGCGGAGCAGCGTGCCAAGCACCCGGTGAAGGTGCTCATGCCCTATGTCAAGCCGCCGCGTCGCGAGTTGCCGATGCGGCAGACAAGCCGGCCGAGCACCCAGGCGAGTCAGCCCACGGCCGATGCCGCAAAGCGTCGGATCATGGAACAGATTCGGCAGCGGCAGGCGCAAGTCCAGGCGAGTCGGCCTGCCGGCACCGCAGGTGCGAAATCGGCTGCGGATGGAAAGGGCGAGAAGGAGTGACGCGCCGGGGCAGGGCGCACCGGACAAGACGCCGTCCTGGCCCGGCAGGAAGGCTCGCACACCGATTGGCCGCCCCTCGCGGCGGCCCCGGGGAACACAGCGGCCGGAACACCTACGGCCCCGTTCGCAACGAATCGCGGGCGGGGCCGTCTTTCTCGCGTCCGACGCGGTGCGCCTCGTGGGGCAGAGGGATCAGGTCTCCTTCCTCCTGCAAGAGGCGCGCACGGTGATCAAAGGTCGGGTTCGAGACGCTGCTCCAGGTCGCGGTCGATGATCTTGTCTTTCATGGCGGCCTGCTCGGCAAGAACCTGTTTCTTGCGTTGCAGTTCGCGTTCCATATCTGCGATCATCAGTTTGAGCTTTTCCTGGCGGACGTCGAACTGCCGGCTGATCAGATCGCGAATCTGCTCCTTCAGTTGATCCCGGTCTGTATCGTTGCGGGCGCGGTGATACTCCCGAAGGGCATCGCGGATGTCCATTTCCAGCCGATGCTCGTCAATGATGAGTCTGCCGAGCTCCGGGTTACGATCCAGGATATTCATCAGATCCGGCATCCGCGGCAGAAGCCGGCTCAACTGCCGGTGGAAGGCACGGGGATCCTTCTCACGCAGTTCCGCGAGGCGCTCGTGCAGCCGGGGATAATGCTCGTCGAGGAACTTCATCACGCGGTCGATCCGCTCCTGGCTGGGGCCGAACATGGGCCCGCCCGGGTGATCCGCGGGCGGCGGGCCGGCATCCGGTCCGGGCAGATCCCGGGGCCCTGGGCCAAACCGGTCGGTATCCTGCGGAGTGTCCGGCGAGGGAGAGCGCGCCCGGCCTTCGCCGCGATTCCCTCGGATCGCGCGGCGAGGCTCGGTGCCTTTTTCGCCGGGCTCGGGGCGGGCCGCGGGCCTCGTTGTCGGCTCGTTTCTTCCGGCGTCCGTGTGCCTGGGCTCCGCCGTAACCGTCGCGCAGGCCAGGGCCGCTATCCAGGTTCCCGCCGCCAGCCGTACGTACCATCGCATGAATCCTGCTCCCTTGTTCGTCAGGATGTCTCGGAAAAATAATCCGGCGTCGCGAAGATCTGGTCGATCCTGTCCTGGAGGGACTCCAGATCCAGCTCGTCCGCGCGAGCGGCCGGCTTGCCCGCCCATGTGTTCAGCTCGTCATCCAGCCACACCATGTCGGCGGTCAGCGAACACAGGTCCGCATCGCTCTGGATCGCGCTCCACGCGGCAATAAACTCCTCGGCGAGGGCGGGCGACCCTTTCGTCTGCTGCGGCAGCATCGCCGCAAACCGCGCCAAACCAATCGCGAACAGGACCGCGGCGGCGGCGGAACAGGCCCCGAAGATACGATAGCGGGCGGACCGCCGTTCGGCTCGCAGCGTCTCGCGGACGGCGGTTCTTACCCGGCAGATCAGTTCCGGCGGCGGGGGCGGCGTGGCAATGGAGTCCAGCCACTGTTCGTCCATCGCCAAGCGCACGCTTGCACGAACCCGTTCGAGCGCTTCCTCGGAAGGACGGGGCGTCGGCAGCGAGGCGAGCCACTTCTGGTCCCGCTCGAGTTCGGCTTGTCTGAAGGGATCGAAATCCATGATCGACTCGCTGATTCGCTGCGCCGCCAAGCCTCGCCTGCAGCGGTCGGCGGAACGACTCGCGGAATACCGCCGGGCCGGCCTCGCCGTCAATCCTCCGACTCGCCCATAAGCTGCCGCAGCCGCCCGAGCCCCCGGTGGGCCCTGGCCAGCGCGGTCCCCAGCGGCGTATTCATCATCTCGGCGATCTCCTTGAACGAAAGCTCGGAAAAATGCCGCAGCATCACAACCTCCCGCTCGGCATTGGAAAGCCGGCTCAACGCCTGCTGAAGGCGATCCGCTGCTTCGGCTGCCTCCATCCGGCGCGACGGGTCGGCGGCCTCGCCGTCGCCGGGAAACTCCCTCAGTTCGTCCTCGGCCGCGGTTGCCGGCCATGCGAGCGTCGTACGCGTCCTTCGGATCCGGTCGCGGACGAGGTTCGTCGCGATGCGGAACAACCACGCTTCGAACCGCCCGTCATGCTCATAGCGCCCGATCATCTTCACGACGCGCACGAACAGTTCCTGAAGCAGATCCTCTGCGTCGTGACGTGAGCCGGTCAACCGGTAGAGATACCCGTAGAGCCTGGCGCTGTAGCGGTCGACCAGTGCGTCAAACGCAGTAGCGTCCCGGGCCTGAGCCCGGCGGATGAGGTCCGCCAACTCGTCCGCGCTCATGAACGCTCCACCAGGTATAACGCGACCTGGGCGGCGAAATTGCCGTCCGGCCGGAACGGGCTTCGTGGGGGGCAACGGCTTCGCACCGCTCAAGCCGGCGGCGGCAGCGCCCGCTGTCCTCTTGTACACGCCCGGACCGGGGCAGCTTGCAAAACTGGCTTGCGGCATTATACTGACGGGTCTGTACTATAGCATGGACCACGAGGTGCGATATGGCTCGCGTCTGTTTCTTCACCGGCCGCCGGACCACCGCCGGTCGGACCATAACCCGGCGGGGCAAGGCCAAGTACCTGGGCGGCGTCGGCCGTAAGGTTACCGGTCGGACGAAGCGAAAATTCAAGCCTAACATTCAGCGGGTCCGGGCGGTTCTCGTGGGCAAAGTTGTCCGGCTCCGTGTCAGCGCCAAGGCGATCCGGATGGGGCTGATTGCCAAGCCCATGAAGCGCGACTACGTCGCCCCGGACAAGGCCGAGGCCGGCGCCGGTAAGTAGCCCTACCGGGCGGCCTTCGGCTGCCGCCGAACAAGGGGGCGGACGTTTCGCCTGCCTGTCGGGATGTTTGCGCGTCGCGAGGATTTCGGGACATAAGAGTGCCGGGGCGCCCAAGTCCGATTTGCCGTTCCGGAGCGGGGCGAACCTGCATGGCCCCGAGGCGTCGTCCACGTCACGAGAGGAGCTCCCGGCCGGGAGGGCGCAGCGATGCGGCCGAACACGTCGAATGAGTTGCGGACCGTTGTCTGTCTGCTGGTTGCGGTACTCACAGGCGGCTGCGCCGAGAAGTACAAGGGAATCGTCAAGCCGGTGCCCAGACTCAGCGTGCTCTCGCCCGATCTGGAGAACCTCACCGACGGGAAGATCGAGACGTATCTGAAGGCCGATGCACAGCCGGTGTTCCCGACGGTCCTGGCGGTGGCCAAGGCGGCGCCGGGCTCAGGGCGCTACATACAGGGTTATCGCGGCGATTCAGCCCGTTCGCCTCTTGTGCTGGAGGTACTCAGGGGAGAGGAGGCCGAGGGCTGGCGCAAGTTCGACTCGTTGAAGACGGACGCCGGCGGGCCTCTGGTGAATCAGGTGCAGTTCATCAGCGGGATGCTGACCGGCGAGACGGTCACGCTCAAGAGCCTCCGGGATGCGGCCGCGCTGCTCCATGCTCCGATACTCGTCGCGTACATTCAGGCAGACAGCCACGAGGAGGGGCTCAATCCTGCGGCCATGGCGTACTGGACGTTCGTCGGGCTTTTCACCGTCCCCGGCAACACGGTAGGACACTGCACGGTTTGCCAGGCCCTGCTCGTCGACACACGGTCCGGCTTCGTTCTCGCGACCGCCGAAGGCGAATCCCTGCGGGAAGAGAACTGCCTGCCCGGAGCGGTGGACATCGCCGGGCCGCGCGTGGAGAAGGAGGCCAGAGCGGAGGCGGTGCGGAAGCTACAGGGGGCCGTCCAGCACTCCCTCAAGGGCTTGGCGGCCCGATCGGCCACACCGGCGGCGGGCGGAGGGCAGGAGTAGGCGTCGGGCGACCGCGGCGGTCTGCCGGATACGGGTCGGGGACACGATGCGATCTCGATCGAGTCGGCTGGTGCGGGTATGTGTGGCCACGGGCGTATCGCTCGTGTGGGGGTGTGCCATCATCCCGGTCGGCGATCCGACGGTAACGGTTCTTCCGCCGGCGGATGCCGAACCCGGCCGGTGGGTCATCCTTGACGGGGCGAACAATACGCGAGATATCGGCGGGTATCTCACGGAGGACGGGCGCCGCGTGAAGTGGCGGATGGTTTACCGTTCGGGCAAGCTGACGGGCCTTACGACGGTCGGTTGCGATGAGTTCCGTGCGCTTGGGGTTCGACGCGTGGTTGATTTCCGAAACCGCCTGGCATCGTCCCCTCTCTTCGGCGGCGATGCATTGTGCGTCTTCGATGCGGCACCGGTCGATCTTTTCCCGGTCGGCGGCAGCGAGGCCGATCCGACGGTCCCCGCGTATGTTGCGTCAGTCCGAGACAATGCGGACTCGTACCGGCGGGCACTGTCGCTTCTGGCGGATTCGGGCAACCTGCCTCTGCTCTATCACTGCGCCGCAGGTAAGGACCGCTCGGGCATCATGACCGCGCTGCTGCTGAGACTGCTGGGCGTCGATCGCGAGACGGTCATGCAGGACTACGGGCTGTCCGATCTTGTCGGCGCGACCACAAATCCGCAGGCGATGATTGATCTTCTCGACGACGTGGATCGCCGGGGCGGCATCGCGGCATACCTCGTCGAGATCGGCGTGTCGCTTGAGACGCAGGCCGGGATCCGAGATCTGCTGCTGGAGTAGCGGGCGCGGCAGCCGGAACCGCGGCGACGGTTGGCGTTCAACCTCTCGGTGCAAAGCGCCGGATCGTACGCATACGGTAGGCCGCCCGCGGTGCGGGAGCGTCCATCATGGTTGACGCGGCCGCCGGCCTTGCACGCGATTGGACGCATTGCGTAATCTGTCTATAATCCGCCCCTTATGCATGAAATTCCGCAGGAAGCTCCGGACGGGCTGGACCGTCAAGCACGGCCGGAGGCGGCGCGCAAAGAGGCACGCGGCATGAGCCCTACGGGACCGGCGGTGCTGGTTCTGCTGGCGGCGGTTCTGTTCGCTGTGGCCTGGCAACTGCCGTCAAAGACACCCATCACAGCAGGGTGGGAACTGTGGTTCGGCTTCGCCCTGATTGTTCTGCGCGATACGCTTGTCGCGGGCGGCATACTCGCGTTGGCTGTGGCCGTTTCGTGTTTCCGGTACCGGCCGATCGTCGTGCTCGATCGATGGTTCTTTACCTGTGATCGCCGCCGGCTCCTGACCGTCGCCGCGGTCGTTTCGATCGCCGGTGGGATCTGGGTGAGCTACTTCGGCCTTGGCGGCGTGCCCCATATCCCGGATGAAGTCGCCATGCTGTTCCAGGCAAAGAACTTCGCCCGCGGGCAGCTCTACGCCGCGGCCCCGCCGATGGAGCTGAGAAAGTTCTTCGCCTACGAATACATCCTGATGGACGGACCCCGCTGGTATGGGAAGTACTTCATGGGGCCGTCGCTTCTGCTCGTTCCGGGTGTATGGCTCGGCGCGCCGTGGATAGTGAACCCGTTGCTCGGCGGGGTGGCGGTGGTGTTGTTTTACGCCCTCGGCAAGGAACTGCTCGGGGAGAAGGTCGGGCGCGTGGCGGCCGTGCTGGCGGCAATCTCGCCGTTCCGCATCGCTACGTACGGCGTGATGATGTCGCACGGGGGGTGCCTGATCCTGGCCATGCTCTTTGCCCTGTACCTGATTCGAGCGGCGCGCGATCCCCAACGGCTTCGTTACTGGTGCATTGCGGGGGCGGCGCTGGGGGCGATGGTAAACTTCCGTCCGCTGACCGCGCTGGTGCTCGCGATTCCGCTGGGCCTCTCCGCGGCAGTCCTGCTGGAGTGGCGGCGGCTGCGGGTCGGGGCCGTGTTGGCTTTCGCGGTTCCACTGGTTGTCTGGATGGGTCTCTACTTCGCGTATAACCGTACGCTGACGGGCGATTCGATGCTCACGCCGTTCGAGCGGTGGTCGAAGGCGGATCGCCTCGGCTGGGGCGCGGACCTCGGCATGGAGTACTGGCCGTCGTACGATCGCGGGCACGACCTCACGAACGCCTTCAAGAACCTGTACCTGAACCTCGACGGCGTCGGGTTCTATCTGGTCGGGTGGGGCCGGGTGACGCTGTTGCTCATGGCGGCGGCGTTTCTGGTTCGCGGCGCCAGGGGCCGGCACGTGCTTTGTTTAGCGGCGGTCCTGGGCCCGGTGGTGGCATACTTCTTTTATCACTTTTCCGGGGTGCTCGCGACACAGCCCCGCTACTGGTCCGAAGCGATGGCATTCATGCTGTTTCTGGCGGTGGGCGGCATGACCGCGCTTCGGATCGCGCTGGCCGGCGGATACCGACGCCTTGGCTGGCGGGTGCCCGATGCCCGGGCGCGGTCGGCCGTCTGGCTGACGGCGTTCGGCCTGATGGGCTGGGGAGCGTTCACGGTCTTTCCGCGTCTGGCCGACGAGTTCGGACCGGGCTATCTGGGCGCCGGAGCCGCGCCGGCGCTCAAGCAGGCCTTGCGGGCAGAGCCGCTTTCTCATGCGCTGGTCTTTACGCCCACAACGACGGCGGTGCTGGAGAACTTCACGCTCGGGGCGGCGATGAACTCGCCGAACCTCGACAGCGAGGTGGTTTACGCCCGCGACCTGGGCGACGACGCGAACCGTGCCTTGCAGGCGTGGTTGCCCGACCGGAAGGCGTACCGATTTGTCAACGACTACGGATCGGTGCCGCATTTCGAACCCATCCCAGCGCCGAAAACGGAGGCGCGGGCCGGTGGCGGGGGCCGGGAATGAGGACCTCGCGGCCGTGGGGGCGCGTGAGAGTCCGCGCCCCCACGTTCGACGCGGGGGTTTTGTTCCGGCCGGCACGTCGGCTAGAATGCACTCCGGCGGGGCCTCGGGGTACCTTCGCAATAGTTCGATGAGGGTCGGGATGGCGTACCGGATGGCAGTGTCATGGTGGGCGTTGTTGTTCGGAGCGGGCCTGGCCGTGGCGCAGTCGGGCGGCGTGTCGGCCTCGCGTCCCGCGGCGTCGGCGCCAGTATTCCGCTCCGATCAGCAGCTTCGCAAGCACATCGCCGACCGTCAGCGCTAGTTGAGCCGGCAGTTGCTCCGCGAGCGGCTGGCCGCTCTGGAGACGTTCTTTGCGGGCGCCCGGGGCGAGGATCTCGAGAGTGCGTGCCGGGACTTCGTCTCGGCGGCGATCGAGGCAGGTCAGCACGCCCGGGCCGTCGAGGTGGCCGAGCGGTATGCGAAGGAGTTCGCGTCGTCATCCGGGGCGGCGAATGTCGCCGCGATGCGTGTCACGGCCCTGTCGGAGCAGGGCAGGTTTGATGCGGCGTTGGCGGCGTGGGTGAGCCTGGCGGACAGCGTGGCCCCGGAAGACTGGGGCTCCGTGTGTGACGCGGGAATTCGACTTGGCGATGCGCTCGTTCTGGCCGGGCGTACGGCGGAAGCGCGCAAGCAATACGAGGAAGTGAATCGGCGGATGGGCCGGTATCCGAACGTCGGCGTGTTTCTCAGTCGCCGTCTGGCCGCTTTGGCGTGGATCGGCCGGGAAGCGCCGGCGATCGAAGGAAACGACCTGACAGGCAAGGCCGCGAAGCTGTCAGAGTATCACGGCCGGATTGTGCTCCTGGACTTCTGGGCGCCGAATTGCGGGCCGTGCCTGCGCGAGCTGCCGGGCGTGAGCCGGGTGCACGACGAGCATCATGCCGACGGCTTCGAGGTGATCGGTATCTGCCTGGACCCGGGCGTTTCGACCCTCCACGCCTTCCTCAAGCAGAACAAGGTGCCGTGGCGGCAGATCTGCGACGGGCAGAGCTGGCACGGCCCGAATGCCGTGAACTATTCCGTCCGCGCGGTCCCGTCGCTTTTTCTGATTGGCCGCGACGGCAAGATCGTGTTCATACCGCTCTCGGCTGACGATCTGGAGTACGCCCTGTCCCGGCTTCTGCGAAAGGGTGCGGGGACATCAGACAGCGGGTAGGCGCGGCAAGCCGGTTCGCACGGCATCATCGCGAGGGGGCCGCCGCCTGCTCGTACACCCGCAGCGTTCGCAACGCCATTTCATCGGCCGTCCAGATACGGGCAGGTGGGCCGGCGTTCCGCGAGGGACTCTCTCGCCACCGCCGCAGCGCCTCCGCAAGGCTAGCCGCGGAGCCCGGCTCGAAGAGCCGCGCGGCGTCCGCGATCATCTCCGGTATGCCCCCGATGCGGCTGCCGATCACGGCGATGCCGCTTGCCAGGGCCTCCAGGATGACGTACGGTGCATTCTCCGGCCACGTGCTCGGCACAACCAGCGCATCGAGCGAGCGGAGAAAGTCGGGCATTCGTGCGGGCGGTACCACTCCGACGAAATCCACTCGCACTCCCTTCGCCAGCTCGTGCAGGCGGCGAACGTATGCCTTCTCGCCCGTGCCGCCGGCCAGTCGAAGCACGCAGTCATACCAGCCCAGTTGACGTACAGCCTCCAGCAGAAGGTGAGGGGCCTTGTGTCGGGCAAGCGTCCCGGCGAAGCCGATCACCGGCGGCCGATCCGGCGCTGCCGCGCGCGGCATGACAGGAGGCAACGCCGGCGGGAACCAGCGTTCATCGAGGCCGTGCGGAATGTGGGAGTAACGGTCGTGCTGGAGCAGCGGGCGGATCCGCGATTCGATCGCGGCGGATGGAAAGATGATGTGTTCCGCGCCGTTCAGGCACTCGGTGATCGCGACATTCCGGTGAAACCACCGCCGCACATCGTCGAACGTCATGCCACGCGCAAGGGCCCTGATTCCGAACAGGGCCGCCAGAACGCCGACGGGCAGTCTCGCGGAATGCCGCGTGAGGGCGTGTGCATTATCGGCCGCGACGCACCGCAGACACCCGCGCCAGCTTTGGTTCCCGTCGCAGACGCCGCCTTTGTAATGCTTCAGCGTCGCCTTCGGGCAGATCCACCAGTAGTCCATTGTGGTGATGACATAGGGCAGCTGCGTCCGGCGGCAGGCCTCCGTCAGTCCGGTGCCGATGTGCGCCGGGTTTGCCAGGTGGACGACATCCGGGGCGAGTCGTTCGAGCACGGGGGCGAGCGTGTCGGCGCGAACGCCCCGAACGCACGCCCAGCCGCGGCTCGGGTAGGCGAACACGGGCGGATCCGCCTCCACCTGTTCGCCCAGCCTCGCCGGCGGTCTGGTGCGGTCCGGGTCGCCTGCGAGATAAGCCACCTCGTGCCCGCGGCGCCGCAGCGCGAAGCCCAAGTCGGCCAGGTACCTTTCGGTACCCTGGTAACAGCCCCGCCCAAACCGCATGGTGGCCAGGAGGATTTTCACTCGCCACGGGCACCTGATTGAGCGGCTCGCAGACCGGGACAGGCGCAACCACCGTACGCGGCTCGGCTTCCCGAACTCCGCTCCCCGGGTCGGTACGGATCATCCCGCGCGCCTTGCGGCCGCTTCACTCGCCGACCATCGAAATCCGGTTCGTGCCGTAGATCAGATACGCTCTGCCGGCATCGACTCGCCGCTGGCTCGGGGCCGTCGGATCCACATAATCGGCGGCCGGCGCGCCGATCAGGATGTCGCCGAACCCGTCGCCGTCCACGTCACCCGCAGCCTCTGCCGCTTCCAGCGAGGCCTCGTCCGCCGTGCCCGCCGCGAACGGGCTGACGAACACGACGCCCGGCAACTGCTTCGTGCCCACCTGCGAGAGCAGGAAGACCTGGTTATACAGGTGGCGTCCTCCGAAGATCAGGTACACCACGCCGCGGCGGACCTGCCCGTTGATCGCGCGGGTCTCATTCGGGGCGACGATCAGCAGATCGCCCAGCCCGTCGCCGTTGAAGTCGCCGGCCGAGGCGATGCGGGTCCCCGCGTTTCCGCCTGGCTGCGTTCCGAGGAACCGTACCCCGGGCAACTGGGTCGTGCCGACCTGAGTATCCTTGAACACGTTTTCGCCGGTGAGCAGACGCCCCCCGAAGATGATGCCGACCATGCCGGCCTGCGGCAGGCCGTTCGGGGAAAAGTTCGGCACGCCGAAGCCGACGTCCGGAAGCGAGTCGCCGTTGACGTCGTTCAAGAGCCGATTCACGGCCCCCAGCCCTTCATCCGCCGTGACGCCGTGGATCTCCACCCGCGGCGGATTCTGAGCCGCAAAGTCAATATCGCCGATATCTACCCGTCCGAACACAATGTACAGGATGCCGTTGCCGTGCAGCCCGTCGCGGCTTGCGCCCGGCGCACCCATCAGGATGTCCTGATTGCCGTCGAGGTTGAAGTCGCCGGCCGCCCACGCGTAGCCGAGGTGGTCGCCCACCGCGCCGCCCGTGAACATGCGGAAGCCGGGATAGGCGAGGCCGCGGACCTGGAAGCAGCTCGACGGGCAGTCGCAGCCGAAGTAATGAGGAATGGAATTGAAATTGGATGTTCGCCAGGTGCTGAAGTCCTGGCCGAACGTAAGGAGCACAGTGCCGCGGCCCTCCCGAGCCATCGGCGCGGAGGTCAGCACCTCCGGCACGGCGTCCCTGGCGGGTGAGTTGCCATAGCCCGCGGTGTTGATGTAGTCCTGCTCCCAGCACGCGGGGATGTTGAGAATCCCGTGCCCGTCATCCCAGCCCGTAGTCAGTGCCGGCATCGACGCGACCGTTTCGCCAAACCGCGTGGTGGGTACGATGGCATACGGCCACTCCGTCTGGCTCGAGTCGAAGTCATACCAGGCCCCGCGGAACCTCGCCCCGGGATCCGAGCCCGAGCCGATGTTCCCGAGTCCCACGAAAACATTTCGCGGCGTGGGGCTCTCCGGGTTCACCGTGCTGACGAGGTTCTGGGTGGTCACGTTAATCATGTAGCCGCGGGTGATCGGCGTTGCCGTGCTGAGGTCCTGATCATTGGAGCACAGGTACGTACCCGGCTCGGGGCATGTCTGACCTTCCCGTCTGTCGCTGGCGCCGATCTGGTCGCTGGAGCCGCCCGTCGGCGGGTTGTCCGATACCGGGTTGGGCAACAGATCCAGGTAACAGCCGGTCGGCCCGTGATTGCAGGGGTCGTCATAGTGACTGTCGCTCATTCCTTCGACCCGTGGCATACCGAACAGCAACTCGACCTTTCCGTCGCCGTCGAGGTCGGGCACATAGGAGACGTTCGTGCTGCCTTCGGTGGATACGCC
>CAZMVY010000154.1:10306-11987 GCA_964569765.1 uncultured Planctomycetales bacterium | reverse complement strand
CTTCATCGGCGGATAGATGGTGCCGTTCGGATCGTCCTGGCATTCCGCGCCCGCCTTGAAGAGCCCTTCGTAGCCTGCCGGATACGCCGTTGCTCCGGGCGGCAGTTGAAGGTTCTGCATGATGCGGGCCGGGTAGAGCGACAGGTGGCCGAAGACGAAGGCGGGGTGATTCGACTTGACCACGACGCCGCCGGGCCGGGCGAGCCTCGCGAACATCTCCGGCGTCACGCCCGTCATGAGGCGCTGGGCGTACATCGAACTGAGCTTCGCCCCGGGGGCGATAACTTGGCCGATCTGACCCATCTGGCGCTCCTCTCAAATGGGGATGCGTGAGAATAACAGTCACAGTTCGGGCACACCAAGGCCTCTGCAGATCTTCTTGGCAAGGCGATCAGCCACCTCGGTGTGACGCGGGACGGTCTCCACGTTGCCCTTCAGCGGGTTCGTCAACAGTGAGTGCGGGCCACCCTCGCGTTAGAGGACGCAGCCGTGCCGGCGCAAATGACGCAGGAGGACGGTTCGTTTCACCGGACCACAACCGTTTCACGAATGGCGTCGCTCGGTACGCCCGCCAGCCCTTGTTCGCGGCGGTCCTCCAAAATGAGGCGAATCGCCTCTGCGAGGCTTTCTCGGCATTCTTCCTTGGTCCTACCCTGGCCGTTCGCGCCGGGAACCTCGGGGCAATAGCCGATGTACCAGTCGCCATCCTTCTCGTAGACCGCGGTGATCTCGTTAGTCATACGCAACCTCCGCTGTTCTTATTATAGCGGCCGACGCCTGAGGCGACTAAGGGCTCAGGAGGTCGGCGTTCCACATTCCGGGCAGATGCCGGAGATATTGCCCGTGAGGTTATACCCACACCGCGAACAGCATCCGGACTTGGGAGCGGGAGGGGGCCGGAACAACACGGTAGCCGCAACGATGGCTGTCGGTCCGGCGAAGGCTCCCAGTTGCGAAAGAGTGCGTACCGAATCCAGAAAGGGTGGCCAGAATCCGTTGATGACGACGAAGTAGCGGGGGGCCGGTACGTCCCCGTAGACAGCGAGGCAGCCTCCCACGAAACACCAGCAAGCCATTCTGAACACGTCTGCGGTTACCGCTCGACGTCGCGACAGCAGCGCGACGATGCCCGTTATGGCCAGCGCAATGAGGCTTCCAGTGAGGCCCGCGGAGATCAGACCGCGGGTCGGTGACTTGTAGGGGGTTGTCTCACCGGTCATTTCGATCACGAACTTGGCCGCCACTAGGATTCCCGCGGCAAGCAGCCAGCCATCCAAAGAGGCACGGCGGGGACGGTGAAGAGTGATGGGGAGGCCGTGCCACGGGACAGCATCGTTCGGCCCACGCTTGTCGTCGGTCTCCATCGGCATCGCTCGTTGCCTCAACGCGAACTTAGGCGTATGCGTGCGCAAGAGCGACGGGCCCATGCCTGTTGCCTATTGCGTAGTCGCGTCTCGCGCAAGACTGTCCCGTTGGATCTGCCTCGCAGTCTCCGTATCGGCGGCATTATTGCTATGGCACGCCGGTTTACGGCCACGGCGGGCGAGGAGCTTGGCCTGTTCGGGCGTCAAAGCGGGCGCCTTGGTGGTCGGCTTTGCCGGCTGGGCGTTCGGGTCCTTGCCGCTGGCGAAGCTTTCGATCTCATGGCTGATCCGCATGCTGCACCAGACTTGGCAGCACA